>NZ_JBVVQQ010000005.1:0-83247 GCF_055811135.1 Mesorhizobium sp. WSM4817
GACATGACCTCGTTCGGCAAGATCCGTGTCGAGGGCCGCGATGCCTGCGCCTTCCTGCAGAGGCTTTGCGCCAACGACATCGACGTGGCGCCGGGCAAGATCGTCTACTCCCAGCTGCTCAACAAGCGCGGCGGCATCGAGAGCGACCTTACCGTCTCGCGGCTATCGGAAACGGCTTACTTCCTCGTCGTGCCGGGCGCCACGCTACAGCGTGATCTCGCCTGGTTGAAAAAACATCTCGCCGATGAATTCGTCGTCATCACCGATGTCACCGCGGCCGATGCCGTGCTCTGCCTGATGGGCCCGGATTCGAGGAAGCTGATTCAAAAGCTGAGCCCGAACGATTTCTCCAACGAAACCAATCCGTTCGGAACGTTTCAGGAGATAGAAATCGGCATGGGGCTGGCCCGCGCCCATCGGGTGACCTATGTCGGCGAACTGGGCTGGGAGCTTTATGTCTCGACCGACCAGGCCGCACACGTGTTCGAGGCGATCGAGGCGGCCGGCGCCGATGTCGGCCTGAAGCTTTGCGGCCTGCACACGCTGGATTCCTGCCGCATCGAAAAGGCCTTCCGGCATTTCGGCCACGACATCACCGACGAGGACAATGTGCTGGAGGCAGGCCTTGGATTCGCAGTGAAGACTGCCAAGGGCGATTTTCTTGGCCGCGATGCCGTGCTGAGGAAGAAGGAAACCGGATTGAACCGGCGGCTGGTGCAATTCCGCCTGAAAGACACGCAACCCTTGCTCTTCCACAACGAAGCGATCCTGCGCGACGGCAAGATTGTCGGCCCGGTCACCTCGGGCAATTACGGCCATCATCTCGGCGGCGCTATCGGCCTCGGCTACGTGCCGTGCCAGGGCGAGAGCGAGGCGGATGTGCTGTCGTCTTCCTATGAGATCGAGATCGCCGGCGAGCGCTTCGCCGCGGAAGCGTCGCTGAAGCCGATGTATGATCCGAAGGCGGAACGGGTGCGGATCTAGGGCGCCCTTCCCTTCTCCCCTTGTGGGAGAAGGTGGCCGAGCGAAGCTCGGTCGGATGAGGGGTGTTCCAGCTTGGCACCCCCGCACTCCGTCGAGCACCCCTCATCCGTCTCGGCGCTGCGCGCCGATCCACCTTCTCCCACAGGGGGAGAAGGAGATCTCCGCCAGCTCAAAACCGCTCCAGTTTCGCCCGCACTTTCGCAAGGAAAGCAGCCCGGCTCCGGGGTGTCGACGCATCCATCAGGTAGTGCGCCAGAAAGAATGTCCTGCAGCGGGTGGCGCAGAGCGCCCGCATGCCGCGCAGGATTGTCTTGCGTCCCGGCTGGCCGACGACGACGCTCCACCAGGTCGGTGCGCCGCAGGTCGTGATCACCCCGATCTTCGTCACATGCCTCACCAGCGAATGGATCCGTCCCTTGCCGGCCGGCAGTCGGAAGGCGACGTCGGTCGCCCACACCCGGTCGAGCCAGCCCTTCAGCATTGCCGGCAACCCGTACCACCATGTCGGATAGATGAAGAGGATTGCCTGGGCCCAGTTGAGATTTTCGAAATGCGGCTTGAGCGCCGGATCCTGCGGGGCGTGCTCGTTATAGAAGCGTCGCTCGTCGCAGCCCATGACCGGATCGAAATTTTCCGCATAGAGGTCGAGCAGCCGCACCTCCCAGCCTCTCGCCTTCAGCACCTCGATGGCACTATCCCGGATCGCGGCGCAAAAGCTTTCCGGAACCGGATGGCAATAAACCACCAGGACCCGCATCAGAAGGCATCCATGCTGGCGGCGACCTTCGCCGTAAATCCCTTCCGCGTTTCATCGGTCGACAGGTTCATCGAATAATGCGCGAGATACGACACCGAGGCGCCTGGCTTGACCGTCGCGCGCAACACACGCTTGACCAGCTTACGCGGCGGGTCGCCCATCAGCATGGCGTGGAGCCGGCTGCCACCATAGGTGGTGACCGCCGCCAGCTTGCGGATGTTGTGCAGCGACGGCTGCACCTTGCCATTGGCCAGCTTGAAGGAGACGCCGGGCAGGAAGACGCGGTCGAAAAAGCCTTTCAGGATCGCCGGATAGCCGTAGTTCCACACCGGAAACGACAGCACCAGCGCCTCTGCCCGCAGCAGGCGCTCGACATAGGGCGCTGCCGGATCACCGGCGCCGCGCTCGTCGTGATAACCGAGCCGCTCGGCCCGTGTCAGCCGCGGGTCGAAATCCTCGGTATAGAGATCGCAGTCGTCGACGGCGTGACCAGCGGCCGTCAGCCGCTCGACGATCGTCCGGTGCAGACCGGCGTTGAAGCTGGTTTCGACCGGGTGGGCATAGAGCACGAGGATTTTCACCGAAGACCTCGCAGGTCAGCGCGACAGCGCCACACGCTCGTCATCATTCACCCCGCCTTCTGCAACCCCTTGAACAGGAACGACTTGCCCGAGCGATAGTCATAGTCCGGGTTTTCCCAGGCGATCATCTTGCCGGGGTTGAGCAGCCCTTGCGGATCGGTTTCGCGCTTGAAGGCGAGCTGCACCTCGTCCGTCTGCTTCATGCCGCCCTCTTCCAGCGTGTAGCGGTGCGGATTGAAGACCCAGCAGCCATTGTCCTCGTGGATGCGGATGATCTCATCGAGCCGCTCGGCCGTGGTGAAGCGGACCAACGGCAGTCCGGCGACGCCGATCGCGCCGTCGAAGCGAATGAATTCGAGATGAACCGGCACCTCGTCGCCGAAGCGGTCGATCATCGCCTTGACGTAAGCGAGGTGATCCGGCGAGGGATAGCGGGTCTGCAGATAGGTAATATCAGGGTCGACCCTGATGGCGCGCAGCGTCGTGTGGTTCCAGGTCAGCTCATAGGCCGGCGGCAAGCCCTTGAGATCGGCCTCCTTGTCGGCGCGGAAGACGATCTCGCCCTTGCTGCGCGCCGTGAGGGCGACAAAGGCGTCCATCGCCTGCGGTACGATCATGCAGACGACGATGCTTTGCTCGCGCCTGAAAAACCGCTGGTGCCGCTTGAAATAGTCGTAAGGGATCGGCGCGGCGATCGGCGTGATCAGCTTCGCCAGGATGCCGTCCTGGATGGCGAGATCGTTGCCGAAGCCGGCCGCATCCATGAAATCGTCGAAGCCGACGATGACGTCGATCCAGTCATAAGCAGCGGTCAGCGGCATCTCGACCTCGGTGATGATGCCGTTGGTGCCGTAGGCATGCATCACCTTCAGCACCTCCTCCCCGGCAAGATCCATGATGCGAGGCTCCGCCTCCATGGTCACGGTCCTGAGCCGGATGACGTTGCCGAGGTCGCGCAGCCCGCCCCAGCGGATCGAGCCGATGCCGCCCGAGCCGCCGGCGACGAAGCCGCCGATCGAAGCGGTGTTATAGGTCGACGGCGACATCCGAAGCTCCTGGCCGGAATGGGCGCGCGTCGCCCTGTCGATGTCGGCGAGGACGGCACCGGGACCGGTCACGACGCGGCCGGGCGCGATCGCCTTGATTGCGTTCATCTCGGCGAGATTGAGCACTACGCCGCCGGACAAGGGCATCGCCTGACCGTAATTGCCGGTGCCGCTGCCGCGCGGCGTCACCGGAATGCCATGCCGGTGGCACGCGGCAAGCACGCGGATCACCTCGACTTCGGTCTTTGGCGTCACGATCAGGTCGCCGGTGACATGGTCGAGCTGTTGCTTCAGCACCGGGCTGTACCAGTAGAAATCGCGGCTCTTCTGCTGGATGATCGCCGGATGGTCGTCGATCTTCAGACCGTCGAGGTCGCGCTTCAGTGCCGAAATGTCCATCATTTCTCCATCAGATCGTCGAGTTCGGCATAGTCGGGCAATTGGCGCTCGATGGCGCGACCATCCCGCACCACGATGCGATCCGATTCGGGTCGCGACAGCAGTTCCGTCCAGTTCCGCCCCCTGAAGACGACGAAGTCGGCACCACCGCCGGCGGCAAGGGTGCCGAAACCGTCGAGCCGCATCACCCTGGCCGGCGTCGAAGTCACCACTTGCGGCCAGTCGCCGACCGGGTGATCGAAATGCAGGATACGCGTCGCCATGCGATAGACCTCCAGCACGTCGAGATCGCCATAGGCGTAGAACGGATCGCGGGTGTTGTCGGAGGCGACGGCGACGGGAATGCCGCGCGCTTTCATCTCGTGCAGCAGCGTCACGCCGCGCCAGCGCGGCGTGGTGTTGTCGCCGCGCCGGTCCTGCAGATAGAGATTGCACATCGGCAGCGACACCACGGCGAGCCCCGCCTTCGCCATCTTGTCCAGCGTGTCGAGCACGTCGAGATCGGGCTGGCGTGCCAGCGAGCAGCAGTGGCCGACGAGGATGTTTCCCTCAAACCCGTTCCACAGCGCCGCCTCGGCGATCTTCTTCAGCGAGATCGCCGAGATGTCGTCGGTCTCGTCGGCATGGAAATCGAGGTCGAGGCCATGCTTGATCGCCTGCGCGAAAACCCGATCGAGAAGCTCTTCCAGGTCCGGCAGCATATAGGTGACGACGCCAAGCACGCCGTTGGCCGCAGCGACGCGTTTGGCCAGGCTCTCGAACCATTTCTTGTCGCGTACGCCTTCGATGCCGAGCAGGCAGGCGGCCTGCAGCTCGATGCGGCCACGCCATTTCTCCCGTACCGTCTCGAACACCGGCCAGGAGATCTCCTCCTGCGGTGCGACGCTGTCGAGATGGGTGCGCAAAGCCCTGGTGCCGTGCGCGTAGGCGCAGCGCAGCGAAAAATCCATGCGGCGAGCGACGTCCTCGGGGCTCCAGCGGACAGCACGGTCGGCGCCGGTGGCGTTCAGCGCACCCATGAAGGTGCCGTCAGGATTGGGTTTTCGAGGCCAGATATGGCCTTTGTCGATATGGGTGTGGCAGTCGACGAAGCACGGCATGACGATACGGCCGCCGAGGTCGACGGCGCCTGCGGGTGTATTGGACCGGCGATTCGCGACGATGCTGGCAATCCTGCCGTCGGCGACGGCGATGTCGGCGAGTGCAAAGCCGTCGCTGTCATAGGCAGCGGCAAGGTCCGGCGTCAAAGATGAATGAAGCCGGACGTTGGAAAGTACGAATTGGCCGGTTTCGGGAATAATTTCTGAGGTCATCGCTGCCCCTCATCTGCCTGCCGGCATCTTCTCCCCGTGAACGGGGAGAAGGGGGCTGACGGCAGCCTTGACGCTCGTTCTGCGACGCTGGTGGTTGGCGAAACCGCCGATGGAAGCGCCCTTCTCCCCGTCTCTATACGGGGAGAAGTGCCCGGCAGGGCGATAAGGGGCAGCGCCAACGACGAAAAGGACGCCAGGCAGTTTTTGCCTTGAACACACAACATCATCATCGCTCCTGCTTCAGCGCACTCTCGTGCCAGCGTCGCAGGATCAGGTGCGAGATCAGCGACAGCACCAGGAAGATCAAAATGCCGGTGAACGAGATCAGGATCAGCGCCGCAAACAGCCGCGGTGCGTTGAGCCGGTAACCGGCCTCGATGATGCGCGAAGCCAGCCCCGACGACTGTCCCTGGGCCCCGGCGACGAACTCCGCCACCACCGCGCCGATCAGCGACAGGCCGCCGGCGATCTTCAGCCCGCCGAGGAAATACGGCATCGCCGCCGGCAGGCGCAGATAGCGCAATTGCTGCCAGCGGGTTGCGCCGTTGAGCTTGAACATGTCGCGCAGGTTGCGGTCGACGGAGTTGAGGCCGAGCGTCGTGTTGGACAGAATCGGGAAGAAGGCGACGATCCAGGCACACAGCAGAAGCTTCGTCGTCTGGTTGTCGACATAGATGTTGATCAGCGGGAAGATCGCGACGATCGGCGTCACCTGCAGCACGATCGCAAACGGGAAGAACGACATCTCGACCCATTTCGATTGCGTAAACAGCACCGCCAGCCCGACACCGCCGATGACGGCCAGAAGCAGGCTGAGAAAGGTGATCCTGAGCGTCACCAGCAGCGAGGAGAACAGCAGCCCGGCATCGTCGAACAGCGTTTGCAGCACCACAGCGGGGCGCGGCAGGATATATTTCGGGATGTCGTTCCAGACGCAGATGCGGTCCCACAGCCAGATCGCCAGGACCATGATCGCCAGCGGCAGCAGCCATCGGCCGATCCGCTCGAGCCGCTCCTGGCGCACGCGACGCGCCTCCTCTGGATCCAGGGTTACGGCAGTATGATCAATGGCCGTCATGATGCGGTCCGGCGGTTGAGTTGATGGCGCCGATCAGCACATCGGACGCCTGGCGGCAGAGCGCGGCATAGGCGGGCGAGGTGCGGAAGGCTTCGTTGCGCGGATAGGACGCATCGATGGCGAGTTCTTTGAAGACCCTGCCCGGCCGCGCCGCCATGACGACGACGCGGCTGGAGAGGAAAACGCTTTCGAAGACGCTGTGGGTGACGAAGACGACGGTAAAACGCTCGTCCTGCCACAGTTCCAGAAGATCGTTGTTGAGCTTGAAGCGGGTGATCTCGTCCAATGCCGCAAATGGCTCGTCCATCAAAAGCACGCGCGGCTTGGTCACCATGGCGCGGGCGATCGAGACGCGCATCTTCATGCCGCCGGACAATTCGCGCGGCACGGCTTTCTCGAAGCCGGTCAGATGAACCCGCGCCAGCATCTCCATCACGACAGGCGCAGCCTTGGCCCGCGACATGCCCTTCAGCCTGAGCGGCAGCCAGACATTGTCGAAGACGTCGGCCCACGGCAGCAGCGTCGGTTCCTGGAAGACGAAGCCGATGTCAGAGCGATCGGCAGCGCTGCTGCCGCGCCAGTCGAGCAGGCCGGAGGTCGGCGTTGCAAGACCGGCGATGAGGCGCAAGGCCGTTGACTTGCCACAGCCGGACGGGCCGAGAAGGCTGAGGAAGTCGCCTTCCCGGATCGTCAGGTCGACGTCGCTGAGCGCTGTCACGCCGTTGGAAAAGACTTTGCCGACGCCGCGCAGCGCCAGCAGCATCGGACCTTTGCCCGATGCGCTTGCCGGCGCTTGCGCCACTTTCTCCTGCATCATGCCCGGGTGCTATTTCTTCAGCTCGATCCCGACGCCCTTGTTGACGAAGGCCAGTGTGTAGGACTTTTTGATGTCGACGTCGGCCGGCACGACCTTGGCCTTGACCATCTTGTCGTAGAAGCTCTGGATGCGCGCGTCGGTCATCGCGCCGATGCCGAGTTTTTCCGTATCGCCGGAATCGACGATGCCGAATTTCTTCATCTGCTCGATCGAGAACGCGATCTGCTCGTCGCTGATGTCGGGGTTGTCCTTCTTGATCGCCGCGTTGGCGGCAGCGTTGTCGCCGTAGAGATAGTTGTACCAGCCCTTGGCCGAGCCATCGACGAAGCACTGAACCACCTCCGGCCGCTTGTCGATCGTCGCCTGCATGGTCTCGATCGTCGTCGCATAGGTGTCGAAGCCGTAGTCGGCGAGCAGGAACAGATTGGGCTGGAAGCCGCCTTCCTTGGCGACGGCATAGGGCTCCGAGGTCACGTAGCCTTGCTGGATCGACTTCGGATTGGCGATGAAAGGTGCGGGGTTGAAGGTGTAGGGCACGCGCTTGGCCGGATCGAAGCCGAATTCCGTTACCATCCATTGGAAGAAGCTCTGTGCACCTTCGTCAGCGATGATGTACTGGTCCGCGTTCTTCAAATCCTCCCACCTGTCGAGCCCCTGACCCGGATGGCTCATGATCACCTGCGGCTCTTTCTGGAACGAGGCGGCGACGACGCGCAGCGGAATCTCCTGCTGCACGGCGTCGAAGGCCTGCAGCATGTTGCCGCCCATGTAGAAGTCGATCTTGCCGGCAAGCAGCAGCGGCCGGCCGCTGACCTGAGGGCCACCTTGCATGATCGTTACGTCGAGCCCGCAAGCGGCATAGGTGCCATCAGCGACCGCCTGATAATAGCCGCCGTGCTCGGCCTGGGCGAGCCAGTTGGTGCCGAAGGTGATCTTCTCGTTTGCTGCCGCGCTTAGCGTGCTTGCGGCAAGCAGCACGATCGCGCCAGCCGAAATCTTGAGTTTTCCGTCCATCCACACCACCCTCAGTTGGCTCCGGCGCGCCGCGCGCCGGGCTCGACACCATCGGTTCGAGAAGCAAGACACATGCCATCGCCCGGACCGCCCGCCTGCGCAACGGTGGTGCGCGAAGGCCGGACGGATCATGCTGTACCGGAGGCATCGTGCCTATTTTTTGAACGCCTGTCCATAATCGCCCTGATAGCATGCACCGCATCTTGAAGGCTCGCCTAATCCGGCTTTACGCTGGCAGTCAGACCGGAGATTTTCATGTTCAAATTCCTGACGCCGAAGTCGATCAAGCCGCCCTTTGCCCGCTACAGCCATGGCGTCGAGGTGCCGCCCGGCAAGCGGCTGGTGCTGTGTTCTGGCCAGGTCGCCATCACTGTGGACGATCAGATCCCGGAGGATGCCGGCGCGCAGGCCGAACTCTGTTTTCAAAACATCGCGGCGATTCTCGGCGACGCCGGGCTTGGACTTTCCGACATCGTCCGCATCAACGCCTATGTCACCGACCGCGTCTTTCTGAAACCCTATATGAACGTTCGCGATCGCCTGTTCACCAGCCCGGCGCCGGCATCGACGCTAATGATAGTGTCCGGCTTCGCGCGGCCGGAATTCAAGGTCGAGATCGAGGTCGTCGCGGCAGGGTGAGGAGCCGGCTGGAATCGACAGACCGTTGATCTCCAGTTACACGACAAAGGCTGGTGCTGCCCCTCATCCGCCTGCCGGCACCTTCTCCGCGTATAATGACGGGGAGAAGGGAAGCGCTCCAACGCTGGCGCCCCCCTCTCCCCGTCTCTATACGGGGAGAGGGTACGGGTGAGGGGCAGCGCCAACGCCGCCAGTTTGCTCGAGGTTTCAAAATGACCGTTGCAACGAAACGCGTGTGGTGGGGCGACTATCGGACCGCAGAATACGCCACCATCGACCCGGAGGCGACAATCGCAGTTCTGCCGGTGGCGGCGATCGAACAGCACGGGCCGCATCTGCCGGTTTCGACTGACACCTCGATCATGAACGGCATGCTCGAAACGGTGATCGCGCGCCTGCCTGGCGATCTCGACATCCGCATCCTGCCGGTCCAGGCGGTGGGCAAGTCGAACGAGCACCTGCATGCGCCGGGAACCCTTACATTGCCGGCGGCGACCTTGATCGAGGCCTGGACCGAGCTTGGCCTGTCGGTCGCACGGGCCGGGTTAAGGAAGCTGATCGTCGTCAACTCGCATGGCGGCAACGAGGAGATCATGGGCATCATGACGCGAGAATTGCGCGTGCGGGCAAAGATGCTGGCGGTGAAGACGAGCTGGCAGCGCTTTGGCCGGCCGGCCGGCTTGTACACCGAGCTTGAGGATAGCCACGGCATCCATGGCGGCGATGTCGAGACCTCGCTGATGCTGCATTTCCGGCCGGATCTCGTCGACATGGCAAAGGCCGACAATTTCGTGTCCAACGTCGCCCGCGCCGAAAAGCAATTTTCGCTGCTGCGCCACACCGGAACGCACGCCTTCGCCTGGATCGCCACCGATCTCAACCCGAACGGCGTGGTCGGCGACGCCAGCATTGCAACGGCCGAAAAGGGCCGGCTGACCGCCAACCATCAAGCCGACGGTTTCATCAGCCTGTTGAAGGACGTGCGCAAGGCCAAGCTTGCAGATTGGCTGGCCTAGGAGGCTTTTCGCCAGCGCCGCGCCGCCCCTCACCTGCCTGCCGGCATCCTCTCCCCGTAACCGGGGCGAGGGGCGCCCTCATCAATGTTTTCGCCAATCGCCGGCATTGCAAAAAAGGCGCCAGCGCTGCGGCCAGCCCCTTCTCCCCGTCACTATACGGGGAGAAGATGCCGGCAGGCAGATGAGGGGCAGCGCCGACGTCGCCAATACCTGCAGCGATCAAAGCACGAGTAGGTTGCTTGGTGGCTTGATGGCTCAAACAACTGTCCTCAAGACTAGGAATCAGCCGTCGATCTTCAGCTCGAAAGGTGTGCCTTCGAAGGCCTCGGCGCCGCGCCCGATCGCCTGGATCGCACGGGTCATGCGGCCGTTGCGATCGAGCAGCGCGTCGGCGACCGCGATCAGCCGCGGGTTGGGTGTCGCCGTGGGCGACAGTGCACGCAGCGTCTCAGCCAACTCGACCTCGCAGCGCTGCGGCGCCAATGCCGCCGCGATGATGTAGGCCGAGGCCGTCGACCGGCTGATACCGGCATAGCAATGCACGACCAGCGGCCGCGCCCGATCCCATCGGCGCGCGAAATCGAGCAGGTTGCGGACATGCGCCTCGCCCGGCATGGTCATGCCCTCTTGAGCCACGGCAATGTCGTGCATGACCAGATGCAGATGGTTTTCCCGGGAGATCGAGGCCGGGCGCGTCACCTCGGTGCCGGCAGCCAGCAGGGAAAGCAGCCGCTCGGCCCCGGTCTTCCCGACGGTTTCCTCGACCTTCGACAGCGAACAGACATGGATCATTGTTCGACCTCCTCCCTGACCCCATCGTCATGCTGTTGCGCCCAATCTGCAAGAGCCGATTCGAGCCGCTGCCATTCCTCGTCCTCGCCGGGCAGCCCGGCGCGCAGCACATGCGGCCGGCCGGAGAAATGGCGGAGCAGGATGCCGCGCTCGCCAAGCGCCGAAAACAAACCGGCGGCGTCCGCCAGCCTGATATAGCGGAACAGCGTGGTGCCGCCGGCAACAGCAACGCCGAAGCGGCCGAACAGCGCATCGAGCCGTGCTGCATCCCTGGCCAGATGGCGCCGCATCTCGGCCTGCCAGCCGCTGTCGGCAAGCGCGCGGATGCCATATTCGAGCGCAGGACCGGCAACCGCCCACGGCCCGAACTGCGCCTCCAGCCGTTCGACCGTCAGCGCGTCGGCCAATGCAAAGCCGAGCCGCAGGCCGGCAAGGCCAAAAAACTTGCCGAAGGAGCGCAGCACGACGATGCCGCCATGCTCGACATCGCCGGCCAGGCTTTCGCCAAGCGGGCCGACATCCATGAACGCCTCGTCGACGACCAGCAACCCGCCTCTGGCGCGCAATCTTTCGGCAAGCGCAAGCAGTTTCTTGCGCTCGACGATGCGACCGTCCGGATTGTTGGGGTTGACGACGATGGCAAGGTCGGCTCCGGCCAGGGCATCGAAATCGTCGACCTCCATCGCCGCATGGCCGGCGATGGCCGCTGCCCGCTGATGCTCGGCATAGGTCGGCCCGAGCACCAGCGCCTTGCCGGGGCTGACCAGCGAAGCGACGCGCGGCAACAGGATCTGCGTGCCCGGCGCTGCCACCACATTGGCCGCCGATGGTGCGCCATAGGCGCTCGCCGCGACATCGGCCAGATCACGGACCCGCGCAGCTTCCGGCAATCTCGACAGGGTGGTGGCGGGCAGCTCGAAAAACGGATAGGAGTGCGGATTGATACCGGTCGAGAGGTCGACGAAGGGCTGCGGCGCATGCGGAAAAAGCGCCGTCGCCCGGCCAAGGCTTCCGCCGTGATCCACCACTGCCGCCGCTCTATCAAGAGACTTCATGTCGATCCTGATCGCTTTCCTGTCACTGCTTGTTGAATTCGCTGTCGGCTATCCCAGCTGGCTGCTCGGCGCGATCGGCCACCCCGTCACCTGGTTCGGCAGGCTGATATCCTTTCTCGACCGCAGGCTCAACCGCGATACTGATTCCGACGCCCTGCGTCGCCGGCGCGGTGTTCATGCGCTGCTGATCATCGTGCTGGTGCCGGCCACCATCGCTTTCGCTGTGGAAACCATGCTTGCGGGCATTCCAGCCGGATTGATCCTCACCGCGCTCCTGGCGACATCGCTGCTGTCGCAGAAGAGCCTGGCCGAGCATGTCGAGGCGGTGGCCGACGGGCTCGACAATGGCGGACTCGACATCGGTCGTGTTGCCGTCTCGCAGATCGTCGGCCGCGATCCGGAAAAGCTCGACAGAGCCGGTGTCTGCCGCGCGGCGATCGAAAGCCTGGCTGAGAATTTTTCCGACGGCGTCGTCGCGCCGGTCTTCTGGATCGGCGTCGGCGGGCTGGCCGGCGGCGTCGCCTACAAGGCCGCCAATACCGCCGATTCGATGATCGGCCACCGCACGCCGCGCCACGAGGCCTTCGGCAGGGCGGCGGCGCGGTTCGACGATCTGATCAACCTGCCGGCGTCGCGGCTGACCGCGCTGCTCATCGTGCTGGCCGCCTTCCTCGTCAAAGACGCCGATGCCGGCAACGCCTGGCGCACCGTGCGGCGCGACGCGAAAAAGCACCGCTCGCCCAATGCCGGCTGGCCTGAAGCAGCGATGGCCGGCGCGCTCGGCCTGGCGCTGGCCGGGCCGCGCTCCTACGACGGCGTCATGGTCGACGACGCGTTCATGGGCGAAGGCGGCCGCCGCGATGTCGAGAGCGTGGACATCAGACGAGCGCTAAGACTCTATCAGGTTGCCGACTTTCTGCTGATGGGACTGTTCGGCTTGCTGTCGGTGATCGTCATTATTGCGTGATGTCCAGACCCGCGCCGGTAGCGGCCTTCCCTTCTCCCCTTGTGGGAGAAGGTGGCCGCGAAGCGGCCGGATGAGGGGTGTTCCAGCTTGGTACCGACGGCGCTCCGTCCAGCACCCCTCAACCGTCTTGGCGCTACGCGCCAATCCACCTTCTCCCACAAGGGAAGAAGGAAGAAGAGGCGAACGAAACCTCAAAACTCTATGCCTTGCTGCGCTTTCACGCCGGCGGAAAAGTGATGCTTCGTAACTCCCATCTCGGTGACCAGATCGGCCGCCTCGACCAGCGCCGGCTTGGCGTTGCGGCCGGTGACGACGATATGCAGGTTTTCGCGCCGGCCCTTCAGCGCCGCCACCACCGTGTCGAGATCGAGATAGTCGTAGCGCAGCGCGATGTTCAACTCGTCGAGCACCAGAAGGCTGATCGATGGATCGGCCATCAGCTCGAGCACCTTGGCCCAGGCAGCCTCGGCGGCGGCGATGTCGCGCTTCAAATCCTGCGTTTCCCAGGTAAAACCCTCGCCCATCGTGTGCCAGACGACCCGGTCGCCGAAAGCGGCAAAGGCGTCCTTCTCGCCGGTATGCCATTTGCCCTTGATGAACTGGACGACGCCGACGCGCCTGCCGTAGCCGAGCATCCTCAGCGCCAGCCCGAAGGCGGCAGTGGTCTTGCCCTTGCCGGGCCCGGTGTTGACGATCAGCAGTCCCTTCTCGACCGTCTTGGCCGCGACCTCGGCGTCCTGCACCGCCTTGCGCTTGGCCATCTTGGCCCGGTGGCGTTGCTCGTCCCTGTCATCGATATCGGTCATATCACTTCACCTTGAGCGGCAGTCCCGCCACCATCAGCAGCACCGTGCCGGCGACGGCGGCGACCTGCTGGTTGAGCCGGCCGGCGGCATCGCGAAACCGGCGGGCAAGCGCATTGTCAGGCACGATGCCCTGGCCGACCTCGTTGGAAACCACGAACCACGGGCCGCGCGGCCGCGACAGCACATCCGCCAGCCCTCGGCATTCGGCCTCAATGTCGCGTTCGGCCAGCATATGGTTGGACAGCCACAGCGTCAGGCAGTCGATCAGGACAGGCCGGCCGTCAGGCAGCGCCCCGATCGCGCCGACGAGATCGAGCGGCGCATCGATCGTCGTCCAGCCGTCGCAACGCCGCGCCCGGTGCAGCGCGATGCGTTCGTGCATCTCGTCGTCATAGGCTTGCGCCGTGGCGATGTAGGTCCACGGCGCTGGACAGGCCGTCACCAGGCTTTCGGCATGCGCGCTCTTTCCCGAGCGTGCACCGCCGACGACCAGGGTCAGCTTGCTGCCTGGAGCAGCGCGATCAGGCAAGGCTATCGCGCAGGCCGGTTGCGGCGCCGGTCAAGCGGCCGCGCACCAAGCCGACGACAGCGCCGAGCACCAGCCAGAACACCAGATTGGTCAGCGTCACCGCCACCACGAACTGGTGGTGCAGGCCTTCCGGGATGGGCGATTCGAAACTGTCGGGCTGCGGCGCGCCGACAATATGCGGCGCCACGATCAACGCCACGGCAAGAATGGCCAGCGGCAGCGATTTGCGAAAGGCGAGCAGCCCGAGACCGGCCGCGGTCGCCACTACGGTTGCCGTCCACCAGATCTGGCGCTGGGCGAAATCGGCCGCCGGCATCGCCGGCAGTTCGGGCGGCAGGCCAAGGTTCGGGGCCAGCGTGAACACGGCAAAGCCGGCAAGGCCCCAGAACATACCCTGACGCCACTTGCCGATGCCGCCGGCGAACTCCGAAGCGGCGACCAGGATCAGCGCAAAGCCGATGCCGGTGACGACGTTGGCAACGACGTTGAAGGCGAAGCGCTCGAAGCCATCGGCCGGCGCCCAGCCTTCCTCTTCCGGGGTGGCTGCTTCAGCCGGAACGGCGCTGCTCATGGCATTGCTGCCTGCTGCGGCCGGCGCCAGACCATGGTCATGCGTGTGACCACCGCCGGCCTGTTCGTAGACTTCTGCCTTTAGAATGAGTGGCACCGTGGCGTAGGCCTGCATGCAGGCGAGAACGACGCCGGCCACAAGCCCTGCGATCGCCGCGATGAACACGACGTTGCGAAACAGTGTCATGGTGACAGCCCCTCGTCAGTGGCAGGGAAAGCCCATCGAATGGCGATAGTCGTGAGCGGCATTGTGGACCGCATCGATATGCGAGAAGCCGACAAAACCCATGACGAAAACGCCGAGAAATGCAGCAAGCGCCAACTGCACGAAGCGCGACTGCGAGGAGACGGAAGCGCCGAGCGAGACGGAAGCGGTATTCATGTCTTGTCCTTTCGCCCTCCACCCGAGGGCATAGAAGTCAGTTCTCCTGTCGCCGGCAGGTCTCCTGGCTCGCGGATCAGCGCCCTTCCCCACCTTCCCGAAGAAGCTCTTCCCGAAGAAAATCTTCAGTGGCATATGGAGAGGACTACCGCACACAGTTGCGGGGGCAGCCACGGCATTGGGCGATTTTGCCCTTACCGCATTCCCTCTTTGGTTCCAAAACGGAACCGACGACGGCTGCGACTATAGGCAGAATCGCCGCGCCCGGCAAACCAAATTCCGCCAGCTAGCAGCGCGAACGCGCCGTCAAGGTAATCGTTTCTCGTGGGCTCTTCCTTCTCCCCTTGTGGGAGAAGGTGGCCTCGGGAAGCGAGGTCGGATTAGGGGTGTTCCAGCTTGGCACCAACAGCGCTCCGGCCAGCACCCCTTCAACCGTCTTGGCGCTGCGCGCCAATCCACCTTCTCCCACAAGAAGGGGAGAAGGAAGAAGGGCGGCGCCTGTCTTCTTTTGTCCGGGGCAACCATGATAGTCGTCTTGCAGCACTGAATCAGAATTGCGAGACCATGACCATTCCTACGCCGGCCGTTCAGGACCGATCCAGGCGCATCATCGCTATCGACGTCGCCCGCGGCATCGCTTTGCTTGCCATGGCGAGCTACCATTTCACCTGGGATCTCGAATTCTTCGGCTACACCGATCCCGGCCTGACTGCCTTTGGCTGGTGGAAATTCTACGCGCGCTGCATCGCGTCGACCTTCCTGTTCCTGGTCGGCGTCAGCCTGTTCCTCGCCCATGGCAAGCAAATCCGCTGGAACGGCTTCTGGAAACGCTTCGCCATGGTCGGCGGGGCGGCGCTCGCCATATCGGCCGCCACTAGGCTTGCCACACCCGACAGTTTCATCTTCTTCGGCATCCTGCACGAGATCGCGCTCGCCAGCCTGCTCGGCCTGGCGTTTCTGCGGCTGCCGGCGCTGGTGACGCTGGTTGTCGCAGCTTTCGTCATCACCGCGCCGCTCTACCTCAGGTCCGAGATCTTCGATCATCCGGCCCTGTGGTGGGTCGGCCTGTCGGCAACCAACCCGCGCTCCAACGATTATGTCCCGCTGTTTCCATGGTTTGGCGCTGTGCTTGTCGGCATCGCAGCGGCAAAACTTGCCTTCGCCTCCGGCGTGCTGACGCGGCTGGCGGGCCTGGCGCCCGGCCGCTGGACTAATCCGCTGGTTTTTATCGGCCGGCACAGCCTCGCCTTCTATCTGATCCACCAGCCGGTGCTGATCGGCTCGCTCTGGCTGTTTTCGCAAGTCATGCCGGCAGCCGTCGAAACCAGGCCGGTCACTTTCCTCAAAGAGTGCCAGGCATCGTGCGAGCAATCGCGCGACACGGAGTTCTGCAGCAGCTATTGTGTCTGCATGCTCGATACGCTCGAGGGCGAGGCCACGCTGGATCGGCTCTACCGCAACGACCAGGCTGCGGAATGGAAGGCGCATCTCGGCGATCTCGCCGGCGCCTGCACTGCCAAGGCCAACGGCACTTTGATGGAGGGAGGAGCACAATGACCGACCATCAGCAGAAACCGGGCCAACAGAAACCGGGACAGCAGAAACCGGGGTTTATACCGTGGCCGCCGCTGATCTATGTCGCGGCCATCGCCGTCAGCATCGCGCTTGGCTTGCTTTATCCGCTGCCATGGATCGGCGGCCTTTTGGGCGACATCCTGTTCGCGGCCGGCTGGGTGGCATTGTTCGGCGTCGTCGCACTCTGGTTCACGGCGATCCGCATCATGATCCGGGCAAAGACGACGCTCCACCCGAACGCCGTGCCGGACCATCTGGTGACATCGGGCCCCTTCGCCGTCAGCCGCAATCCGATCTATCTGGCCAACACGCTGCTGATGATCGGCGTTGCCCTTATCTCGGGGAACGTGTGGTTCCTGCCGCTGGCGATCATCGCCGCCTTCGCAACGCAGAAAATGGCGATCGAGGGCGAGGAAAAAGTTCTGGCAACGAAATTCGGCAAGAAATACCGGGATTACGCAAAAAGGGTGCGCCGCTGGATTTGAGGCGGCAGCCGGAGCGGAGCGTACATTTGAGTAGGTGAGCACCGGAAGCGCAGAACAACGCTGGCTGGCCGCCAGAGTAGAATTATCAAAAAGGCCGATCAGGTGTTGACGCCGAGCTCCACCAGCCGCTCGACGCACGACTCCTCGGCCTGGTCGAGCTCGGCCAGGGTCTCTTCGAGATCGCGGCGCTTCTGGCGCAGATCCTCGCGCTTTTCCTCGATGCGCTTGATCATCAGATTGAGCTGACCGACCTCGCCGGGCGGCTCCTTGTACATCTGGATGATTTCGCGGATCTCGTTGATCGAAAAGCCGAGCCTCTTGCCGCGCATGATCTGGCGGATGAGATGCCGGTCCGACGGGCGAAACAGCCGCGTGCGGCCGCGCCGCACCGGCTGCACCAGCCCCTCGTCCTCGTAGAAGCGCAGCGTCCGCGTCGAAACATCGAATTCGCGGGTCAGTTCGGTTATCGAATAATATTCCCGCATCATCACTCCAAATGTCCGGCCGCGCTGCGAGTTCCAACCATGCGGCCTCGCTATCCGCACGCGTGTCAGAATCGGCCAGAGGCTGTTCCAAAATCTCGCATGGCATTTACGTAAAAGTCAATTGAGCGGGCGTCGCTCACACGCCGAACCACCATGTGGCGAGGCCGAGAAAGGCAAAGAAGCCGACGACGTCGGTGACCGTCGTGACGAAAACCGCCGAAGCCACGGCCGGGTCGATCTTGAACCGGTCGAGCAGCAGCGGGATCAGGATGCCGGCAAGTGCGGCCACGAACATGTTGATGATCATCGCCGCGGCGATGATGCCGCCCAGGTTGGGGTCGCGGAACCAGGCGGCGGCGACGATGCCGATCAGGATGGCGAAGATGATGCCGTTGATGAAGCCCACCCCCATCTCGCGGCGAATGATGCGGCCGGCATTGTAGATGTCGAGGTCCCTGGTCGCCAGCGCCCGCACCGTGACCGTCATGGTCTGCGAGCCGGCATTGCCGCCCATGCCCGCCACGATCGGCATCAGCACGGCCAGCGCCACGATGTGCTCGATCGTGCGGTCGAACAGGCCGATCACCGAGGCCGCCAGGAACGCCGTCAAAAGGTTGACGAGCAGCCACGGAACGCGCGAGCGCGAGGTCGAAAGGATGCTGTCCGACAATTCTTCGTCGCCGACACCGCCCATGCGCAGCAGATCCTCCTCGGCTTCCTGCTGGATGACGTCGACCACGTCGTCGATGGTCAGCACGCCGACCAGCCGCTCGTTCTCGTCGACGACGGCAGCGGAGAGAAGGTCGTATTGTTCGAATTCGCGCGCCGCCTCCTCCTGGTCCATCGTCGCCGGAATGGCGTGCCTGGTCTCATGCATGACCTCTTCGACCTTGATCGAGCGCTTGGTGCGCAGGATCTGGTCGAGGTCGATGGCGCCGAGCAGCTTGAAGCTCGGATCGATGACGAAAATCTGGCTGAAGCGGTCGGGAAGGTTGTTGTCCTCGCGCATGTAGTCGATGGTCTGGCCGATCGTCCAGAATGGCGGCACCGCGACGAACTCGGTCTGCATGCGGCGACCGGCAGTCTCTTCGGGATAGTCGAGCGAGCGGCGCAGCCTGATCCGCTCGGTGAACGGCAGTTGCGACAGGATCTCGTCCTGGTCTTCCTTTTCGAGATCCTCGAGAATGTAGACCGCGTCGTCGGAATCGAGGTCCTGGACCCCCTGGGCAATCTGGGCGTTGGGCAGGCTGTCGACGATGTCGCGGCGGATAGCCTCGTCGACCTCGGTCAGCGCGGAAAAATCGAAATCGGCGCCCAACAATTCGACCAGCGCGCGGCGCTGTTCTGGATGAAGCGCCTCGATCAGGTCGCCGAGTTCCGATTGGTGCAGGTCGTCGACTTCACGCTTTAGCGTCAGCGTGTCGCGATCGGCGATCGCGGCACCGATCTGGGCAAGGAACGACGATAGAATGGCGCCGTCCTCGCCATAGATGTCGGCGCTGTCGTCAGCGGTCCTGGCGCCGGTCGTCTGTTCGTCCTGGCCTTCCACAAGCGCCTCCCGCCATTCAGAATTCCGGAAAAGCTGCGTGTCAGGTCTAGCGCATGACTATGAAAATCGGAATCGATTTCCAGAAAGGATCATGAGCAGCGTCAAATTGCTACAGCGTCTGTCAGATTTCGAAGTCGATGTCAGCCGGCGCAATCATCCACCAATCGCACAACGCCTTCGGCTCTCCCATAAGCGTCGCGCCGAGGCTCCTCGGTATGTTCCCTATCGGCGTCTCTGGGGGCTACCATTGCGGGCGGAGTCAATATTCTCACCGACGTGCCACCAGCCTGGCGGCCGCCTGGCGCTTTCGACATTTGCGGATGGCGGCTGGAAACCTTATATAACCCAACTTGTGCATGCTGCGGCGTGCGCAGATCAATCGTAGAGAAGGATACAGATGCCGGACTCGGATGCGGCGATACCTCGAATTGCTCTCATTTCAACCCACGGCTACGTAGCAGCCAACCCGCCACTGGGCGCGGCCGATACCGGCGGACAGGTGGTCTATGTCCTGGAACTTGCCAAAAAGCTGGCCCAGTTGGGTTATGCCGTCGATATCTGGACGCGACGATTTGAAGACCAGCCTCCTGTCGATGAAGTGGCCGACGGGGTTCGCGTCCTGCGTGTCGCCTGTGGCGGACCCGATTTTATTCCGAAGGAATATCTCCACCGCCACCTTCTCGAGTGGTGTGAAAACGCGCTGCGCCTGATTCGCCGGGAAAA
Source organism: Mesorhizobium sp. WSM4817 (assembly GCF_055811135.1). Lineage (NCBI taxonomy): Bacteria > Pseudomonadati > Pseudomonadota > Alphaproteobacteria > Hyphomicrobiales > Phyllobacteriaceae > Mesorhizobium > Mesorhizobium sp. WSM4817. Next base: position 19,563 of record NZ_JBVVQQ010000005.1, read on the forward strand.
TCTCTCCTACGACTTCATCAACAGTCACTACTGGGATGCGGGCGTGGCGGGGCAGCGGCTGTCCGAAGCGCTCAATATCCCGCACATCCATACGCCGCATTCGCTTGGCATATGGAAGCAGCGCCAGATGAAGACCGACTACCCTGACAAGGCTGATACGTTCGAGGCCGAGTTCAATTTCAGCGAGCGCATAAAGCACGAGACGATCATCTATCGAAGCTGCGCCATGGTGATCGCAACAACGCCGCCGCAGGTCGACATGCTGGTCGAGGACTACAGCCTCGAGCGCGACCGCGTGCACATGATCCCGCCCGGTTACGACGACAACCGGTTCTTCCCCGTCAGCGAGGCGTCTCGCCGGTTGATCCGCCATCGGCTCGGCTTCGAAGGGCGGACGGTCCTGGCGCTCGGCCGGCTCGCCACCAACAAAGGCTACGACCTGCTGATCGATGCGTTTTCCGTGGTGGCGCCACGTGTGCCGGATGCGGTCCTGAGGCTCGCTGTCGGCGGCGAGAACATGGACGAGCAGGAGCAGAAGATCCTCAACCAGCTCAAGCAACAGGTCGAACGGCTAGGCTTGCAGGATCGTGTCGTCTTCTCCGGCTATGTTGCCGACGAGGACCTGGCCGATACCTATCGGGCGGCGGACATGTTCGTCCTGTCGAGCCGCTACGAGCCGTTCGGCATGACCGCGATCGAGGCAATGGCCTGCGGTACGCCGACCGTAGTTACGATCCATGGCGGCCTCTATCGCGGGATCAGCTATGGCCGGCATGCGCTTTTTGGCGATCCGTTCGACAAGGAAGATCTCGGCATCACCATCGTCAAGCCGATGAAGCACCAGCGCCTCTACGGCCGCCTGGGCCGCATGGGTGCGCACAAGGCGCGTAGCCTGTTCACCTGGACAGGCATCGCCCAGCAGCTGGTCAGCCTTGTCGAAGGCCGTCCGGTGCTGAAGGCGGTCGACGATCATGACTGGGACGAGCCGTGGAACGACGGCGATTGAAACCGATCGCGCTTTTGTCGAGTGATCTCGACGGGACCCTGGCGGGCGATGCGCCGGCGACGTCACGCTTTCGGTTGAAATGGCAAGCGCTCGATCCCGAGCACCGGCCGGTTCTCGTCTACAACAGCGGTCGCCTGGCCGACGACATCTTGAACTTCGTCGACGAAGTCGGCCTGCCGGCGCCGGACTATGTGATCGGCGGTGTCGGCACGATGCTCGCCGGTCCGCGGCACACCTCGCGCCCCACACACTTTACTGATTTGGGGCATTTTACCCAAAGATTTTCGGAAGGCTGGTCGCTTGAAAAGGTCGATGCGGTGCTCGGGCCGCTCAAAGACACCGTCCGCCAGCCCGACGGCTATCAGCACGCCTTCAAATCGAGCTGGTACCTGCTCGACGCCAGTCCGGAAGCCCTTGCCAGCATCGAGCGCGCTTTGGCCGAGGCCGGCCTGTCGGTGACGATGGTTTATTCGAGCGGACGCGATCTCGACATCCTGCCGCGTTCAGCAGACAAGGGCCAGGCGCTGGCCTGGCTCTGCAATGAACTCGGCATCGGCCTCGATGAGGTGGTCGTCGCCGGCGATACCAACAATGATCGCAGCATGTTCGAGCTGCCGGCGGCGCGTGGAATTGTCGTCGCCAATGCCCTTCCCGAACTGCTTGACATGGCGCGGGACAACCCGCTGATCTACAGCGCCAAGCAACAGTTCGCCCTTGGCGTCGTCGAAGGCCTCGTTCATTGGTCGGTGTTTGCGGACGCCCGATCCTGAACTGGAAATATTTATCTCCTTCTCACGGTTTGAGCGCCCATACCGTCGCGTGTAGTACGGCGCCCGTTTCGGCGATGAGACGTGCCGATTGCACCGGCTCAAAACCGCTGATCCGCTTCGTGCCGGCCCAACGACCGCGATCCGCAAAAACCTCGATCGATCCGTAGTCGAGGAATATCCGCAGCCGTTTTGGACGGGCTCCCTTGGCAATATAGTGAGGGGATGCCGCTGCGGCGTCTCCATGACGAATGGCAAGTCCCTCGTCGTCGACGACAACCTCGAGCCGGACGGTTGGATGTTGCAGCTTCAAGTGGAAATGGGCACCCGGCTTTTCGAGCTCGAACAGGATTTCGACGGCGCCGTTGATAAAGCTTACCTGCTCTCCGGCTGCGAGGCGTGTCCGGTCCAGAATATGGCTCCGCAGGCTCTCGGCAGCGCCGATGGGCGGGGTGTGCAACTCGCCTGCAGACAGATGGATATTGCGAGGCAACGTCATGGCTGTGGGGAAATCGATTGCCGGCCCGGTGTCGGCCCAGTTGGCAAGCCAGCCTATGCCGACAATGGCATCACCGTCGGCGAAGGCCTGGAAGGCGTAATTATCCGTCCCGAAGTCCAGTTCCTGTTCGAATTCCTTGGCAAAGGTCCGACCATCGAACCAGCCGACAATGGCCATTGTCAGGTTCTTGCGCCGGGTCGACCGGTCCTCACTGTTCATCAGCCCGACAATCAGAACCCAGCGCGTCGCTGGATCGGTCGCAGGCCCGTCGAGCGGCAGCAGACAGGGACATTCGATCGCCGTCGTCCGATAGTGTTTCTCGACCAGAAGCTTGCCGACATACGTCCATCCGGTGGCGGCCGTATGATCACGGGTTTCGTAGAGCAGGACAACGCCGCCTTCATCGCTCTGGCTGCCCAGCAGCATTTTCCAAAGGCCATCAGGTCCCCTGAAGACGTATGGGTCACGAAAATCCGCTGTCAATCCCTGGTCAAGCGGGCGGTATGGCAGGATGACGTGCGCATCTCCCGCCATGATGAGGTCGCTGGAAGTGGCCGTGAGTTGGATCTGCTGTTCCGGGATACGGTCCTGTACCTGCTCGGTGAAAAAGACGCGAATGCCCGGGCCATCGGCAAGCGGGATGGCCGAGCCGGAATAGGCGCCGCCCCGTTTGTCGGGCCTGGCGGTGAGATCTTCCGACGGAAACAGGAAGATTGGCATGTGACGCCACCGCAAATAATCCGAAGAGACGGCGTGCCCCCAATGCATCGTGTTCCAGCGAAGCCCATGCGAATAATGCTGATAGAACAGATGTGGGCGGCCTCCAAACCGGCCAAATCCGTTCGGATCGTTCATCCAGCCGAACGGCGGACGAAAATGATAGCTGTCGGGGATGTTCGGTGGGGCATTTCCCGGATTGGTGTGTAGAACTGTAATGCCTGTCTCCAGCACGTCGGCCAATGCGAACCAGTAGGCAACCGAAACCGAGGTCTGATCCGCATCGTAATCCAGTTCGACACTGCCGCCGCCGAAGACGTGAAAAATTCTGAATTCATGCTCTTCGGCGTTCGCGACGCTCACCTCGCCGAACTTGCCGCGAACGTTGGAAAACGACAGCGAGCCTGGAACGTCCGGCCTGGTCGCCTTGAGCCAGATATGGAAGGTGGCGTTGACCGGCAGATCGGCATGCAGGCTTCGAATGGTGTTCCCGGCCGCAATCCTTACCTGGCTGTCACTCATAAATAGGGCTCCGTTGCGTGCGGCTTTCCCAGGTAAAACCGGATGCTCGACCTGGAATGCATTGCAGAAGGTTAAGGCTGGATTTTGACTTTGGCAAAGTCATTCCCCAGGATCGACAGTTCTTGAGGGCAATCGCGGCACGGATCGCCGCCTGCAACTGCTGAACTCGCGGCGTAAGAAGGTTGACGGCTCGCAGAGCATGATTGCATTGTCCGACGGCGCAACACCTTCTCTTTTCCGCGGGTTTCGACCCGCGGCGCAAGCCCGTGCAGCCATTGTCCAGATCGGCCAACCAGTTGTCCGCATACGATGGAACGACGAACGGGACCCCGCCCGTCCGGACCGACAGCCGGGTTGGATCGGACTGTCGGTCCTGCGCTATGATTGAAAGCTGGATTTAGGAGGAGCTCATGGCCATCGGCCCTGACACCAAAACCGTCTACACCATTGCCCCGACGCCGTTCGAGGCGGATGGCAAGATCGACTGGGAATCGCTTGATTCGATAGTCGATTTCTACGAGCGCTGCGGCGTCGATGGGATGACAATCCTCGGCATCATGGGTGAGGCCCCGAAGCTCGACGCCGGCGAATCGATCGAGATCGTCAAACGTGTCGTGGCGCGCACCAGGCTGCCGGTCATCGTCGGCGTCTCCGCCCCCGGCTTCGCCGCCATGCGCAGCCTTGCGCGCGCCGCGATGGAGCTTGGCGCGCAGGGCGTGATGATCGCGCCGCCGCCGGCGCTGCGCACCGACGACCAGATCGTCACCTACTTCCGCAACGCATCCGAAGCGGTCGGCGAGGATGTTCCTTTCGTCCTGCAGGATTATCCGCTGACCCTCTCGGTGATCATGACGCCGGCCGTCATCCGCCGCATCGTCACCGACAACCCGGCCTGTTTCATGCTCAAGCACGAGGACTGGCCGGGCCTGGAGAAGATCAGCGCGCTGCGCGGCTTCCAGAAGGACGGCTCGCTGCGGCCGCTGTCGATCCTTACCGGTAATGGCGGCCTCTTTCTCGACTTCGAGATGGAGCGCGGTGCCGACGGCGCGATGACCGGCTATGCCTTCCCCGATATGCTGGTCGAAATGGTGAAACGGTCTGCCGCCGGCGAGCGCGACAAGGCACACAATCTTTTCGACGCCCACCTGCCCTATTTGCGCTATGAACAGCAACCCGGTGTGGGACTTGCGGTACGAAAATATGTGATGATGAAGCGCGGCGCCATCGCGTCGGACGCCCAGCGCAAGCCGGGCAGTGCATTGTCGGCGGCGGCCAGACAAGAGGTCGACTATTTGCTCATGCGGCTGGAAAATCGCGTCCGCAAACAAGCCTTGAGATAACGCACTAGCGGGCGATTTGCCGCGCAATCACATCAATATATAGCCGCTTGCCTGGAAAGCGCATTTTTCGCCGCGCATTGCCAAGTGTCCGTTTCGCGGCACGGTTCGGTCTTTGAAGCAGCTGGCATGTAACGGCGGGTCAAACCACGCGGTGAGGGCGCGGCATTCCGCATCCAACCAGCAACGGGTTCGCGCAGTGTTCAGTTTGCACAAACAGTCTTGGAAGGACTGCAGGGAAACAAAAAAACGCACATAAAAATAACCGCTTACTGGATAAAGCTGGTGCGGTCGAGAAGACTCGAACTTCCACGGGTTGCCCCACAGCGACCTCAACGCTGCGCGTCTACCAATTCCGCCACGACCGCACGTGGTAGGAGCCGGAACGAACCGGCTCGCGGCGTGTAGCAAATCGTTTCCAGCGAAACAAGGGCGCGTCGCGCAATAATTGCCCGGGCTTCGGCATAACCCTCCAAAGAGCTGAAACGCGCTCGCAACTGGACGTTTCACCCGATTGCCGCCATATGTGAGGCGACACGAGACACACCATGACAGAACGCAGCCAGATCGCCACGTCGTTCCTGCCCCTGCCCGGTTCGGCGCCGGTCGAATGGCGGATCGAACCCGGCCTCACCGCCTATCCGGATGCGCTTGCCGTGATGGAGGCGCGTGCCGAAGCGATCCGAGGCGGCGCCGCCGGCGAGATGGTCTGGCTGGTCGAGCACCCGCCGCTCTACACCGCCGGCACCAGCGCCCGCATCGAGGACCTGATCGAGCCCGAACGTTTTCCGGTGTTCGCGGCGGGACGCGGCGGCGAATATACCTATCATGGGCCGGGCCAGCGGGTCGCTTATGTGATGCTCGACCTGAAGCGGCGCCGCGAGGATGTCCGCGCCTTCGTCGCGGCACTTGAACAATGGATCATCGGCACGCTGGCCGCCTTCAACGTGCGCGGCGAACGGCGCGAGAACCGTGTCGGCGTCTGGGTGGTGCGGCCGGATCGCCCCGCCCTGCCCGACGGATCGCTCGCCGAGGACAAGATCGCCGCCATCGGCATCAGGCTGAGGCGCTGGGTGAGCTTTCACGGCATCGCCATCAATGTCGAGCCGGATCTCAGCCACTTCAGCGGCATCGTGCCGTGCGGTGTGCAGGACCACGGCGTCACCAGCCTCGTCGACCTCGGCCTCCCCCTGGCAATGGCCGATCTCGATGTCGCGCTGAAATCCGCCTTCGAGGATGTCTTCGGACCCACCGCAGCTCTGCTTGTCGAAACGGCCCGCAAGGCCGGCTGACGAAGCGGCGCTGAACCACCGAGCTCCGATGCCGCCCCTCACCCCGCGAAGAACGAGGCGCGCTGCCTCACATCGCTCCGATCCAGATCGCCATGGAAATGAGAAACGTGCTCATGCACACCAGAGACACGACATCCTGAACAAGACCGGTCATAACGCTCTCCTGTTTTCAGTATGTTCGTATTTTGTTCTGAATTTGTTCGGATGTCAACGGCGGCAATCCGAGCGTGGCACGGATTTCGGGCGATCAGTTCGGCACGGTTAAGGAAAGGTTGAGAGCGGGTTTCTCTGTTTCCGCGCTGGCTGCGTGCGGGGAAACACGGTCGCTGGTGATCAGCCCGTTAGGTGTGTCGGGATTCAGGTCAGGCCGCGCCGACAATGGTAGCTTCCGAGAACCGGAGCGGAGCGTACTTCAGTACGTGAGCCCACATGACCCCGAAATCAAGATCGATTTCGGTCATGCGCGAAATCAAAGTTCTACAGCGTCCTTTGCGCGCCCAAGAGGGCGCGCGGCGCTGTAGGGAAGCGCAGGAAACCGCCGTTCGCAGGCCGGCTGAATATCGATACACCTAAAGCGGAACAACCTTGCCGTCGGCGAGCGTGACGCGACGGTCCATGCGCGAGGCAAGCTCGTGATTGTGGGTGGCGATCAGCGCCGCCAGGCCCGACTGCCGGACCAGCGCCCCCAGTGCCTCGAACACATAGGAGGCGGTGACCGGGTCGAGGTTGCCTGTCGGCTCGTCGGCCAGCAGCACCAGCGGCGCATTGGCGACGGCGCGGGCGATGGCGACGCGCTGTTGCTCGCCGCCGGACAGTTCGGACGGCCGGTGCTGCGCGCGTTTGCCGATCTGCATGTAGTCGAGCAGTTGCGCCGACCGCTCGGCAGCCTCCTTGCGCGTCAGCCCTTTTATCAGTTGCGGCATCATGATGTTTTCCAGCGCCGTGAACTCGGGCAGCAGGTGATGGAACTGATAGACGAAGCCGACATCGTTGCGGCGGATCGCCGTTCGCTCGTCGTCGGAAAGCCGCCCGCAGGCGCGGCCGGCCAGAATGACATCGCCGGCGTCCGGCCGCTCCAGCAGTCCGGCGGTGTGCAACAGCGTCGATTTGCCGGTGCCCGAAGGCGCCACCAGCGCCACGATCTCCCCGCGCTTCAACGAAAAATCGGCGCCGTTGAGGATGGTCAGCTTGCGCGGCCCCTGGACATAATGCCGCTCGACGCTCTTCAGCTCGATAATGGCATCGGCCATCATTCGTACCTCAGCGCTTCGACCGGATCGAGCCTGGCCGCGCGCCATGCCGGAAACAGCGTCGCCAGGAACGACAGCACCAGCGCCATCAGCACCACCGAGATCGTCTCGCTGGCGTCCATGCGGGCAGGCAACTGGCTCAGGAAATAGAGCTCGGGATTGAACAGCCTTTCGCCGGCCAGCCAGGAGAAGAACTGGCGAATGCGCTCGACGTTCAGGCAGATGACGACGCCGAGCAGGACGCCGGCGAGGGTGCCCACCACGCCGATCGCCGCCCCCGTCATCAGGAAGATGCGCAGGATCGCGCCGCGCGTGGCGCCCATGGTGCGCAGGATGGCGATATCGTGGCCCTTGTCCTTGACCAGCATGATCAGCCCCGAAATGATGTTGAGCGCGGCAACCAGCACGATCAGCGTCAGGATCATGAACATGACGTTGCGCTCCACTTGCAGCGCATCGAAGAATGTCCGGTTTCGTTCTCGCCAGTCGACCATGGTTATCGGCCGCTGCGATGCCTCCTCGACCTTCGGCTTCAGCGCGTCGACATTGTCGGGATTGTCGACATAGATCTCGATCGCCTGGGCCCGGCCATCCATGTTGAAATAGAGCTGCGCTTCCGAAAACGGCATGTAGACGATGGAGCTGTCATATTCCGACATGCCGACCTCGAAGATCGCCGTGATCGGGTAACCCTTCATGCGCGGTGTCGTGCCGAGCGGCGTGACATCGCCGTCGGGGGCGATAAGCGTGATGGTGTCGCCGAGCACAAGACCAAGATTGTCGGCCATGCGGCTGCCGATGGCGACGCCCTCGCCTGTGTCGAAGCCGGCGATCGAGCCCTGCTGGATATTGTTGGCGACGATTGAAATCTTGCCCAGGTCCTCGCCGCGTATGCCGCGCACCAGCGCCCCCGACCCGCCGCCGACATTGCCTTGCGCCAGCACCTGGCCGTCAATCAGCGGAATGGCGTATTGGACGCCGGGCACGCCGTTGATGCGGCCGGCGATCTGCGCATAGTCCTCCAGCGGCATGTCGAGCGGCTGCACGATCAGATGGCCGTTGACGCCGAGGATGCGCGTCAGAAGCTCGGCGCGAAAGCCGTTCATGACAGCCATCACGACGATCAGCGTGGCGACGCCCAGCATGATGCCGAGGAACGAGATCGAGGCAATGACGGAGATCACCGTCTCCTTGCGGCGCGAGCGCAGATAGCGCCACGCGACCATGCGTTCAAACACGGAAAAAGCTCCGGCGGCCATGGGTTTAGCTGCTGCCGCTCCACTCATCCGGCAAAACCGAAGCGTTTCTTCACGTCTTCGATCGGCAGCGTCTCACGCTCGCCGTTCCTGCGGTTCTTGATCTCGACCTCGCCGGCCGCCACGCCGCGCGGCCCGACGATCACCTGCCACGGCAGCCCGATCAGGTCGGCTGTGGCGAACTTGCCGCCCGGCCGCTGATCGGTGTCGTCGTAGAGCACGTCCTTGCCGACGGCGACAAACGCTGCATAGAGTTCATCGCAGATGCGGTCGCAGTCGGCGTCGCCGGCTTTCATATTGATCAGGCCGATGTCGAAAGGCGCCACCGCCTCCGGCCAGATGATGCCGTTGTCGTCGTGGCTGGCCTCGATGATCGCCGCCACCAGCCGCGTCGGGCCGATGCCGTAGGAACCTCCGGAAGCAAAATGATCCTTGCCGTCGGGCCCGGTCACCTTGGCGCCCATCGGCTTCGAATATTTGTCGCCGAAATGGAAGATGTGGCCGACCTCGATGCCGCGCGCCGAGACCCGGTCGCTTGTCGCGACCTTCTCCCACGCCGCCTCGTCGTGCATCTCGTCGGTCGCCGCATAGGGCGTCGTCCATTTCTTGACGATGTCGCCGATCTCGGCATCGTTGGAGAAGTCCGTGTCCGCCCCCGGCACATCAAGTGCGAGATAGTCGCGATGGCAATAGACCTGGCTCTCGCCGGTGTCGGCCAGGATGATGAATTCGTGGCTGAGGTCGCCGCCGATCGGCCCGGTGTCGGCACGCATCGGGATTGCCTGCAGCCCCATGCGCGTGAACGTCCTGAGATAGGACACGAACATCCTGTTATAGGCCGCCCTGGCGCTTTCGAAGTCGAGATCGAAGGAATAGGCGTCCTTCATCAGGAACTCTCTGCTGCGCATGACGCCGAAGCGCGGCCGCACCTCGTCGCGGAATTTCCACTGGATGTGATAGAGATTGAGCGGCAGATCCTTGTAGGACTTAACATAGGCGCGGAAAATCTCGGTGACCACCTCCTCGTTGGTCGGCCCATAGAGCATGTCCCGATCCTGCCGGTCCTTGATGCGCAGCATCTCCTTGCCATAGTCGTCATAGCGGCCGCTTTCGCGCCACAGCTCGGCCGACTGGATGGTCGGCATCAGGATCTCAAGCGCGCCGGCCCGGTCCTGCTCCTCGCGAACGATCCGGCAGACCTTGTCCAGCACCCTCTTGCCGAGCGGCAGCCAGGAAAAACTGCCTTGCCCCTGCTGGCGGATCATGCCGGCGCGCAGCATCAGCCGGTGCGAGACGATTTCGGCCTCGCGCGGATTTTCTTTAAGGATAGGCAGGAAATAGCGCGACAAACGCATGGACCGGTCCGTGAGAGAGAGGATTGCCGCACCGGAATCGGCGCAGCGCAGGCTTGCTTGCCCCGGCTTCATAGCCATTTCATGACGGAATGGAAACCCGCCTCCCCCAAGCCAACTGGCAGCCAACTGGGCGCCCGATGGGGCGTCGCAAAGGCGCCGCAGTGCCGCGTTCGCCTTGCTGGTCGTTTCGCAAGCAACGCCTGCCATACTATTGTGCAGTGCAGCACGAGATTGCTTATTTCCGGGCAAAATTCTGCGTGACATTTTCACCCGGCTTGGGCTAATGTGCGCCGATAAACGAGAGGGCGGAAAGAAATCTGCTCTCCTACGCGGTCAAAGTCTTGGGAGGATGCGATCTAGGCGCGGTTACTCGCTGCCGCCGGATACCGGAAACAGATCGGACGCGTTTAATTGCAAGGCCTCGTGCCTTGCATTTTTTTTGTGCAATCATTTGGTTAGCACGACAAATTGCTAAACCGCTTTACCTGGCGCCAGCACAGCCGGTTCGGAACCTGCATCGGCTTCCAGCCCGGATTGGTGCTCGCATGCAAGATGTGGCCAGCCGTACCCGGCGGTCTAGTTTTCGGGACTCCGGCTGAAATCCGGCACGATGTGCGGGATGTCGTCGATGCCGAGGCCGAGCCCCCGCGTCATGCCATAAAAGATGCCAAGTAGAACCAGCGTGACGATCGTCGTCCGCAGCACCGCGCGCAGCATATGCGGTCCGCGCGGCGCGCTGGATACCGTGCCCAGCGTCACGTCCTCATCCTCGTCCTGCGTCCTCAGGCTGAACGGCAGGATGGCGAACAGCACCACCCACCATGTGATGAAGAACAGGGCGAGAAATGAAACCCAGCTCATGCTTGCTCCAGTTCGACCAGCGTGCCGAAGAAATCCTTGGGATGCAGGAAAAGCACCGGCTTGCCGTGCGCGCCGGTCTTCGGGTTGCCGTCGCCAAGGACGCGGGCGCCGCTGGCCTTGAGGTGATCTCGCGCGGCAAGAATGTCGTCGACCTCATAGCACAGATGATGCATGCCGCCCGAGGGGTTCTTCTCGAGGAATGCCGCGATCGGCGAACCCTCACCAAGCGGCTCCAGCAATTCGATCTTGGTATTGCCGACATCGACGAACACCACCGTCACGCCATGCTCCGGCAACGCCTGCGGCGCCGTCACCCGAGCGCCGAGCGTGTCGCGATAGGCCGCTGTCGCCGCAGCCAGATCCGGCACGGCAAGCGCGACATGGTTCAGGCGTCCAAGCATTGGTTTTCCTCAGGGCAGTAAGGCAACAGGGCAGTATGGGAGTAGGGAAAAACGACTTTCTCCCCCTACTGCCGTACTGCCCTACTCCCCTCTTCCCTTACCTTGTGACGAACACCGTCACCAGCGGCTTCTTGCCCCAGGCTTCATTGGCGGCGCCACGGACGGCGCGGCGCACTGCCTCCTGCACGAGGTCGAGATCTCTTCGGCGCTGACGGGGGATGGAGTCCACGGCGCCGACTGCCGCATCGATCATCAGGTCCTCCAGGCTCTCGCCGCGGCCATCGGCCTCGGCGACGCCGATGGCGACCAGATCGGGATCGCCGGCGAGCTCATATTTGTCGTCGAGCACGACATTGACCGCGACATGGCCGGCGAAAGACAGCTTGCGCCGGTCGCGAATGCCCATCGCCTGGTCGGTGCCGATCAGCCTGCCGTCCTTGTAGATGCGGCCGAACGGCACCTGGTCGATGATCGCCGCCGCACCGGGATAGAGCCGCAGCATGTCGCCGTTGCGCACCTGCGCCACCTGGCCGATGCCGGACACCGACATCAGCGATCCCTGCGCCACCAGATGCGCCGCCTCGCCATGCACGGGAACGCCGATCTGCGGCCGCACCCATTCATACATCTTGCGCAGCTCGCTGCGGCGCGGATGGCCCGAGACATGCACCAGCGCATCACCGTCCTCGATGATCTTGATACCGAGATCGATCAGGCGGTTCTTGATCTCAAGGATACCCTTCTCGTTGCCGGGAATGGTACGCGAGGAAAACACCACCGTATCGCCTGCCGTCAGCGACACCGATTTCATCTCCTCGCGCGACAGTTTCGCCAGCGCCGCAAGCGGCTCGCCCTGGCTGCCGGTGCAGATGATGACGAGGTTTTCGCGCGGGATGAAGCCAAAGTCCTCCTCGGCGATGAATTCGGGCAGCCCATCCATGTAGCCGAGTTCGCCGGCAACATCGATGACCCGCTTCAGCGAGCGGCCGAGCACCAGGCACTGCCGGCCGGCATCGCGTGCCGCCTTGGCAATGGAGACGATGCGTCCGACATTGGAGGAAAAGGTGGTGACCGCAACGCGGCCCTTGGCGCTCAGGATGACGCCCTTGAGGCCCTCGCCAACCGCGACTTCCGACGGCGACACCCCTTCCCGCAGCGCATTGGTGGAATCGCAGATCAACGCCAGCACGCCCTTGTCGCCATAGGCGCGAAAGCGCGCCTCGTCGGTCAGCGGACCGATCGTCGGCGCCGGATCGATCTTCCAATCACCGGTGTGGATGACGGTGCCGGCCGGCGAGGTGATCGCCAGCGACATCGGCTCGGGGATCGAATGCGCGACCGGGATGGCCTCGATCTCGAACGGGCCGACGCTGAACTTTTCACCGGCGCGGTAGATCGTCACCGGGATCTTTGGTGCGCCCTGCTCGCCCTGCCGCTTGGCTTCCAGCAATCCAGCGCCGAACGGCGTCATCCAGACCGGCGCCTTGAGCTTCGGCCATGTGTCGAGCAGCGCGCCGTAGTGGTCCTCATGCGCGTGCGTGATGACGATGCCACGCAGATTGGCGATGTTCTCCTCGATGAAGCGCGTGTCAGGCAGCACCAGGTCGACGCCAGGCAGGCTGGCATCGGGAAAGGTCACGCCGACATCGACGACGATCCAGTCGCGCGCATTGGCCGGCCCGTAGCCATAGAGGGCGAAGTTCATGCCGATCTCGCCGACGCCGCCAAGCGGCACGAAGACGAGTTCGGCGTTTTCCGCTGTCGCCATGATCATTCCTTTCCTGGCCGGTCAACCCAAGCCCGTCAAACTCTGGGGCCAGTCAAACCTGAGCCCGTAAAAAACTTGGCCTGTCAAAACCTTGGCCTGCCAAACCTGGGGGGCCTGTCAAACCTGGGCCGACGCGACCGCACCGAAATGCACGTCGCCGGCGGCGATCGTCAGAACCGAACCCTCATCGTCGCGGATCACGAAACGGCAGTCCTCGTCAATGGTCTCGAACGTGCCGCGCACCACATTACCGTCAATTCTGACAGCAACCTGCCCGCCAAGCCCTGCCGCACGCGCCAGCCAGCGCCGCCTGACGGCGGCCAGCCCGCGCCCATCGTTCCACAGCCGCGCATTCTCGCTCCAGGCATCCGACAGCGCCAGAAACAATGTCTCGGCATCGCAAGCAGCGCCCAGCGCGCCAAGCGATGTCGCGGGATAAGGCAAATCCTTGGGGTATGCCACCACATTGACACCGATGCCGACCGCCACCGCAAAGCGATCGCCTTCGAGTATCGCCGATTCCAGCAGGATGCCGGCAAGCTTGGCGCCGGAGGCAAGCACATCGTTCGGCCATTTCAGCTCGAAACGGTTTTTTCCATCGCTGCCGCCGTCGAGGCCGATTGCGATCCTGCCCTTCGGCACGACGGCGTCGAGCGCATCGGCCAGCGCCAGCCCGGCGACGAAGCCGAGCGTCGCGGCCAAGCGAAGCTCGGCATTGGTGACCACCAGCAGGGTCGCCGCCAGATTGCCCTCGGGCGTCGCCCAGACCCGGCCGCGCCGGCCACGCCCGCTTTCCTGTTTTTTCGAAACGACCCAGAGCTTGCCCGGATCTCCCGCCCGCGCACGGTCGAGCGCCAGCGCATTGGTCGAACCGACCGTGTCATGTGCCTCGAGCCGGAACCCTTCCGAGGCCGCTGTTGGAGCCAGCCGAAACGCCATCCCGTCAGAAGAATGTCTTGGCGGCGGCTTCGGCATAGGTGCCGATCGGCCCGCCGATCAGCACATAGAACAGCACGAAGGCGCCGCAGACGCCAAGCACGATGCGAAGCTCGGTCGCCATCGGCACGAAGCCGCCGACCGGTTCGTCGAACCACATGATCTTGATGATCCGCAGATAATAATAAGCGCCCACCACCGAGGCCAGCACGCCGATGATCGCCAGCGCGTAGAGGTTGGCGTTGATGGCGGCAAGGAACACGTACCATTTCCCCCAGAAGCCGGCGAGCGGCGGAATGCCGGCCAGCGAGAACATCAGGATGGTCAGGATCGTCGCCATGATCGGATTGGTCGATGACAGCCCGGCGAGATCGCCGATCTGTTCGACATTGCCTTCCTTGCGCCGCATGGCGAGGATGAAGGCGAAGGTGCCGAGCGTCATCACCAGATAGATCAGCATGTAGATGGCGACGCCGCGCACGCCGGCCTGGCTGTTGGCGGCGAGGCCGACCAGGGCGTAGCCCATATGGCCGATCGAGGAATAGGCCATCAGCCGCTTGATGTTGGTCTGGCCGATAGCCGCAAAGGCGCCGAGCAGCATCGAGGCGATCGAGATGAAGACGATGATCTGCTGCCAGTCGGCGGCGATCGGCTGGAAGGCGTCCATGGTGACGCGCACGATCAGCGCCATCGCCGCCATCTTCGGCGCCGCAGCGAGGAAGGCCGTCACCGGCGTCGGCGCGCCTTCATAGACGTCGGGCGTCCACATGTGGAACGGCACCGCCGATATCTTGAAGGCAAGGCCGGCCAGCACGAAGACCAGGCCGAAGACCAGGCCAAGCTGCCGCTCGCCGCCGCCAAGTGCTGCGGCGATCTCCTGGAAGCCGGTGTTGCCGGTGTAGCCGTAGACGAGGCTGATGCCGTAGAGCAGCATGCCCGACGACAGCGCGCCGAGAACGAAATATTTCAACCCCGCCTCGGTCGAGCGCAGATTGTCCCGGTTGATCGCCGCCAGCACGTAGATCGCCAGCGACTGCAGTTCGAGGCCGAGATAAAGCCCGATCATGCCGTTGGCCGAGATCATCAGCATCATGCCGAGCGTGCACAGCAGGATCAGCACCGGATACTCGAACTTGTCGAAATGCTCCGCCTTGGCGAAGCGCATCGACATGACCAGCGTCACCGCCGACCCGATCAGCGCCAGCACCTTCATGAAGCGGGCGAAGGGATCCTGGACGAAGGCTTCGCCGTAAGCGTTGCCCTGCCCGGTGGAAAGGATCGTCCAGAGGCCGGCAACCACCAGGACGGCGACGGCAAGGCCGCTGACCGTGGTGGTGGTGTTGGCGCGCGAATAGGCGCCGAGCATCAGCAGCGCCAGGGCGCCGACGGCGAGGATCAGCTCTGGCGTCGACAGCGACAGGCTGGAGAGAAGGTCCGGCGTCATGGTTCGCAAACCTCTCGGGTCAGTTCGCCGCCGCGGTCTGCGCGGTGTCGATGGATGCGGTGACATTGGTGACGAGCGCCTTGACCGATGCGGCGGTCGCGTCGAAGACCGGCGCCGGGTAGACGCCGAAGAAGATGACCAGCACGGCCAGCGGGTAGATGATCACCTTCTCGCGCGTCGACAGGTCGAGCAGGCCTTTCAGGCTGTCCTTGGTCAGCGCGCCGAAGATCACCCGGCGATACAGCCACAGCGCATAGGCCGCCGACAGGATGACGCCGGTGGCGGCGAAGAACGCCACCCAGGTGTTGACCCGGAACACGCCGAGCATGGTCAGGAACTCGCCGACGAAGCCGCTGGTGCCGGGCAGGCCGACATTGGCCATGGTGAAGATCATGAACACGGTGGCGTATTTCGGCATGTTGTTGACCAGCCCGCCATAGGCGTCGATGTCGCGCGTGTGCATGCGGTCGTAGATGACGCCGACGCACAGGAACAGCGCGCCGGAGACCAGGCCGTGCGACAGCATCTGGAAGATCGCCCCCTGGACGCCTTCCTGGTTCATCGCGAAGATGCCCATGGTGACGAAGCCCATATGGGCGACCGACGAATAGGCGATCAGCTTCTTCATGTCCTCCTGCATCAGCGCCACCAGCGAGGTGTAGATGATGGCGACGACGGACAGCGCGAAGACCAGCGGCGCAAACATCTCCGAGGCGATCGGAAACATCGGCAGGGAGAAGCGCAGGAAGCCATATCCGCCCATCTTAAGCAGGATGGCGGCCAGGATCACCGAACCGGCCGTCGGCGCCTCGACATGCGCGTCCGGCAGCCAGGTGTGCACCGGCCACATCGGCATCTTCACGGCGAAAGACGCGAAGAAGGCGAGCCATAGCCAGGTCTGCATGGAGGCCGGGAAGTTGTGCGTCAGGAGCGTCGGGATGTCGGTGGTGCCGGACTGGAAGAACATCGCCATGATGGCAAGCAGCATCAGCACCGAGCCGGCCAGCGTGTAGAGGAAGAACTTGAACGAGGCGTAGACGCGCCGCTTGCCGCCCCACACGCCGATGATGATGAACATCGGGATCAGGCCGGCCTCGAAGAAAACATAGAACAAGACGATGTCGAGCGCGCAGAACACGCCGATCATCAGCGTCTCCAGCAGCAGGAAAGCGATCATGTAGGCCTTGACGCGCTTCTCGATCGATTCCCACGAAGCCAGGATGCAGAGCGGCATCAGGAAGGTGGTCAGGATGACGAACAGCATGGAGATGCCGTCGACGCCCATATGGTAGGAGATGCCGGAATCCAGCCAGGCAAACTTCTCGACGAACTGGAAGCCGGGCTCCGCATTGTCGAAGCCGGTCCAGATGAACAGCGAGATGATGAAGGTGATACCAGTCGTCCACAAGGCAATGGCGCGGATGTTGCGGCGGGCATTCTCGCTGTCGTCATTGATCAGCAGAATGAACAGCACACCAACCAGCGGCAGGAAGGTGACCAGCGAGAGGATCGGCCAGGCGGTCATCAGAGCATCATCCAGGTGACGAATGCGGCAACGCCGATCAGCATGGCGAAGGCATAGTGATAAAGGTAGCCGGTCTGCAGCTTGACGACCCGGTTGGTGACGTCGACGACGCGCGCCGAAACCCCGTCAGGACCAAGTCCGTCGATCACGGTGCCGTCGCCGGTCTTCCACAGAAAATGGCCGAGGCGTTTTGCCGGCCGCACGAACAGGAAGTCGAAAAGCTCGTCGAAATACCACTTGTTGAGCAGGAAGGCGTAGAGCCCGCGATGCTGCGCCGCGAGGTTCTTCGGCATCTCCGGCGCGCGGATGTAGAATTGCCAGGCAATCGCAAAGCCGATCAGCATGGCGACGAACGGCGCCAGCTTCACCCAAAACGGCACTTCGTGGATATCGTGCAGGATGTGGTTGTCCGGCAGCGTGAACAGAGACGCCTTCCAGAACTCGGCATAGCCCTCGCCGATGAAGGCGCCATGGAAGATCACGCCGGCCAACAGCGCGCCGGCCGCCAGGATGTACAGCGGCACCAGCATGACCGGCGGCGATTCATGGACGTGGTGCATGACCTCGTGGCTCGCCCGCGGCTGGCCGTGGAAGGTCATGAAGATCAGCCGCCAGGAATAGAAGCTGGTGAAGCAGGCGGCGACGACCAGCAGCACGAAGGCAAGGCCGGCGACCGGATTGTGCGCGGCAAAGGCGCTTTCGATGATCGCGTCCTTGGAGAAGAAGCCGGCGGTGCCGATGACCGTCACCGGAATGCCGACGCCGGTCAGCGCCAGCGTGCCGATCACCATCATCCAGTAGGTCTTCGGAATGAGCGTTCTGAGGCCGCCCATCCTGCGCATGTCCTGCTCATCAGAGACGGCGTGGATCACCGAGCCCGAGCCGAGGAACAGCAGCGCCTTGAAGAAGGCATGCGTGAACAGATGGAAGATCGCCGCGCCATAGGCGCCGACGCCGAGCGCCACGAACATGTAGCCGAGCTGCGAGCAGGTCGAATAGGCGATGACGCGCTTGATGTCGTTCTGGACGAGGCCGACGGTCGCCGCGAAGAAGGCGGTGAAGGCGCCGATGAAGGTGACCACGATCAGCGCCGAATGCGACAGTTCGAACAGCGGCGACAGCCGCGCCAGCATGAACACGCCGGCCGTCACCATCGTGGCGGCATGGATGAGCGCCGAGACCGGCGTCGGGCCTTCCATGGCGTCCGGCAGCCAGGTGTGCAGCGGCACCTGCGCCGACTTGCCCATGGCGCCCATGAACAGCAAGAGGCAGACGACGGTCATCGCAGCCTGCTTGTCGAGGGCATAGCCGAGGAAGGTCAGCACGGCAGCGCCCTCCGGCGCGCCTTCGGCCGGAATGAACGTCGCCGCATTGGCGAAGATGGTGCCGAGATTGACCGAGCCGAACAGCACGAACACGCCGAAGATGCCGAGCGCGAAACCGAAATCGCCGACGCGGTTGACGACGAAGGCCTTGATCGCGGCGGCATTGGCCGACGGCTTCTTGTACCAGAAGCCGATCAGCAGATAGGAGGCGAGGCCGACGCCTTCCCAGCCGAAGAACATCTGCACGAGGTTGTCGGCCGTCACCAGCATCAGCATGGCGAAGGTGAACAGCGACAGATAGGCGAAGAAGCGCGGCCGGTTCGGGTCGTGATGCATGTAGCCGATGGAGTAGATGTGGACCAGCGCCGACACCGTGTTGACGACGACCAGCATCACCACCGTCAGCGTGTCGATGCGCAGTGCCCATGCGGCTTCCAACCCGCCCGACTGGATCCAGCGCAGCACCGGCACGGTGAACACCTCGCCCTCGCCGAAGCCGACGGCGAAGAAGGCGACCCACGACAGCACGGCTGATATCACCAGGAAGCCGGAGGTGATGTATTCGGACGCCTTGGCGCCGAGCGACGTGCCGAACAGGCCGACGATCAGGAAGCCGAGCAGAGGAAGGAAGACGATGGCCTGATACATGGTGGTTTCCGTCAACCCTTCATCATGTTCACGTCTTCGACCGCGATCGAGCCGCGGTTGCGGAAGAAGACGACGAGAATGGCGAGGCCGATCGCCGCTTCAGCCGCTGCGACCGTCAGCACGAACAGCGCGAACACCTGTCCGACGAGATCGCCTAGCGCTGCCGAGAAGGCGACGAAATTGATGTTGACCGCAAGCAGGATCAGCTCGATCGACATCAGGATGACGATGATGTTCCTGCGGTTGAGAAAAATGCCGAACACGCCGAGCGTGAACAGGATCGCCGATACGGTCAGATAATGTGCGATGCCGACGACCATCTCAGATTCCTTCGCCCGTCTTGACCTTGCGGATTTCCATTCCCGTTGCCGGCGTGCGGCCGACCTGGGCGGCGATCGACTGCCGCTTGATGCCCGGCTTGTGGCGCAGCGTCAGCACGATGGCGCCGATCATGGCGACCAGCAGCACAAGGCCGGCAATCTGGAAGTAGTAGAGGTAGTCGGTGTAGAGGATGTCGCCGAGCGCTGCCGTGTTCGAGCGCGCGGCAAGGTCCGGAATGGGTTTTGCAACCGTCGCCGCCAGTTGCGGCGCGAATGTATAGCCGCCGAGCACGACGATCAGCTCAGCCGCCAGGATCAGCCCGACCAGCGCGCCGATCGGCGCGTATTGCAGGGCGCCTTCTTTCATCTCGGCGAAATCGACGTCGAGCATCATGACGACGAACAGGAACAGCACCATGACCGCGCCGACATAGACGACGAGCAGGATCATCGCCAGGAACTCGGCGCCGGTCAGCATGAAGAGGCCCGCGGCATTGAAGAAGGTCAGGATCAGGAACAGCACCGAATGCACGGGATTGCGCGCCGAAATGACCATGAACGCCGATGCCACCGCGACAAAGGCGAAGAGGTAGAAAAAGGCCGCCTCTAGTCCATTCAGCATGGGTTCCCCCGGGTTCCTGTCCGAACAGGACGTTCGTCCTGTTCGATGTGTGCTTCGTTCCGCCTCCGGTGCCGAAGCCGCGTGTTCCTTAGACGAGGCCTCTCGCCCCGTCCATGCGTCAAATGTCAGCGGTACGGCGCGTCCAGCGAGATGTTGCGCGCCAGTTCGCGCTCCCAGCGGTCGCCATTGGCCAGGAGCTTGTCCTTGTCGTAATAAAGTTCCTCGCGCGTCTCGGTCGCGAATTCGAAATTCGGCCCTTCGACGATGGCGTCGACCGGGCAGGCCTCCTGGCAGAAGCCGCAATAGATGCACTTCACCATATCGATGTCGTAGCGCACGGTGCGGCGGGTGCCGTCGTTGCGGCGCGGGCCGGCCTCGATGGTGATCGCTTGCGCCGGACAGATCGCCTCGCACAATTTGCAGGCGATGCAGCGTTCCTCGCCGTTCGGATAGCGGCGCAGCGCATGCTCGCCGCGGAAGCGCGGGCTGGTCGGCCCCTTCTCGTGCGGATAGTTGATCGTCTCCTTCGGCGCGAAGAACTGGCGCATCGACAGGAAGAAAGCGCTGACGAAATCCTGCAGCAGCAGGGATTTTGCGGCTTGGGCTAGAGCAGACATCACGCAAACCCCGTGATCTTGAGGAACGCGGCGACAATCACCACCATCGCCAGCGAGATCGGCAGGAAGACCTTCCAGCCGAGCCGCATCAGCTGGTCGTAGCGGTAGCGCGGCACGAAGGCCTTCACCATCGAGATCATGAAGAACACCAGGCAGACCTTGAGCACGAACCAGATCAGCCCCGGCACCCAGGTGAAGGGAGCGAAATCGAAGGGCGGCAGCCAGCCGCCGAGGAACAGGATGGTGGCCAGCGCGCACATCAAGACGATGGCGACATACTCGCCGAGGAAGAACAGCAGGAACGGCGTCGACGAATATTCGACCATATGGCCGGCGACGAGTTCCGATTCGGCTTCCACCAGGTCGAAGGGCGGGCGGTTGGTCTCGGCCAGCGCAGAGATGAAGAAGATGACGAACATCGGGAACAGCGACAGCCAATGCCAGTCGAGGAAGGTGTTGGGCAGGCCAACCCTTGTGCCAAGGCCGTCCTGCTGCGACAGCACGATGTCGGACAGGTTGAGCGAGCCGACGCAAAGCAGCACCGTGACTATGACGAAACCGATCGAGACCTCGTAGGACACCATCTGCGCGGCCGAGCGCAGCGCGCCGAGGAACGGATATTTCGAGTTGGACGCCCAGCCGCCCATGATCACGCCATAGACCTCGAGCGAGGAGATGGCGAAGACATAGAGGATGCCGACATTGACGTTGGCGATCGCCCAGCCCTCATTGACCGGGATCACCGCCCAGGCCGAGATCGCCAGCACCGCCGAAACCAAGGGCGCCAGCAGAAAAACGCCCTTGTTGGCGCCGGACGGAATCACCGGCTCCTTGAACACGAACTTCAGAAGGTCGGCGAAAGCCTGCAGCGTGCCCCATGGGCCGACGACGTTCGGGCCGCGGCGCAGCTGCACCGCCGCCCAGATCTTGCGGTCCGCGTACAGGATGTAGGCGACGAAGATCAACAGCACGACGATCAGCACGACCGACTTCAGCAGGATGAGAAGCGCCGGCAGCACGTAGAAGGAGAAGAAGGTGTCCATGCTATTCCGCCGCCTGCCTAAAACCGTTTTTCGCCAGCGCCGAGCACTCCGCCATCACTGCGGAAGCCCGCGCGATCGGGTTGGTCAGGTAGAAATCCTTGACCGGCGAGGTGAAGGCGCCCTTGCCAAGCCGCCCGCCAAGCTTCGCCACCTTGGCGATATCGTCAGCATTGCCGGCCGCGACCTGGTCGATGCGGGCAAGATTCGGGTATTCGCCATAGAGTTTTGCGCGCAGCTGCGGCAGCGAATCGAACGACAATCTCTTGCCCAGCACATCCGACAGCGCCCGCAGGATCGCCCAGTCCTCGCGCGCATCGCCCGGCGCGAAGCCGGCGCGGTTGGTCTGTTGCACCCGGCCCTCGGTGTTGACGTAGGTGCCCGATTTTTCGGTATAGGCGGCGCCCGGCAGGATGACGTCGGCGCGGTGCGCGCCGTGGTCGCCATGCGTGCCGATATAGACGACGAAGGCGCCGCCGGTGCTGGCCATGTCGATCTCGTCGGCGCCGAGCAGGAACAAAACGTCCATCTCGCCCAGCATACCGGCGACGTTCTTGCCGCCCTCGCCCGGCACGAAGCCGACATCGAGACCGCCGACACGCGCCGCCGCAGTGTGCAGCACGGCAAAGCCGTTCCAGTCGGCTCTCGCGGCATTGACGGCCAGGCTGAGCTTCGCCGCCTGGCCGAGCACGGCCGCGCCGTCCGAGCGCGACAGTGCGCCCTGACCGACGATAACAAGCGGATGCGTCGCCTGCTTCAGCACCTGGAAGAATTTGTCGTTGCCGTCGGCCAGATCCTTCAGCGATTCCGGTCCGGCGCCGAGCTGCTCATAGTCGTAGCGCGTATCGCCGACATCGCCGATGACGGCGACCGGCAGGTTGCCGACCCGCCAGCGCTTGCGGATGCGGGCGTTGAGCAAGGACGCCTCGAAGCGCGGATTGGCGCCGATGATCAGCACCGCGTCGGCCTGCTCGATGCCCTCGATGGTCGGGTTGAAGAGATAGCTTGCCCGGCCGAGCGACGGATCGAGCGCGGCGCCATCCTGGCGGCAGTCGGTGTTCTTCGAGCCGAGCGAGGCCATCAGCAGCTTCAGCGCATAGATCTCCTCGACGGCGGCGAGATCGCCTGATATGGCGCCGATCTTGTCGGGCGCGGTTCGCGACACCGCTTCCTTGATCGCGGAAAAAGCCTCGGCCCAGCTTGCCGGAGCCAGCTTGCCGTTCTTGCGGACATATGGCCGGTCGAGGCGCTGGGTGCGCAGACCGTCCCAGATGAAGCGGGTCTTGTCGGAAATCCACTCCTCGTTCACCGCCTCGTTGGTGCGCGGCAGGATGCGCATCACCTCGCGGCCTCTGGAATCGACGCGGATCGCCGAGCCGACGGCGTCCATCACATCGATGGATTCGGTCTTGGTCAGTTCCCACGGCCGCGCCTGGAAGGCGTAGGGCTTGGAGGTTAGCGCGCCGACCGGGCAAAGATCGATGACGTTGCCCTGCAGTTCCGATGTCATCGCGCTTTCGAGATAGGTGGTAATTTCGGCGTCCTCACCGCGGCCGATCAGGCCGAGTTCGGAAATGCCGGCAATTTCGGTGGTGAAGCGGACGCAGCGCGTGCAATGGATGCAGCGGTTCATGATCGTCTTGACCAGCGGCCCGATATATTTGTCTTCGACCGCCCGCTTGTTCTCGTGATAGCGCGAGGAATCGACGCCGAACGCCATCGCCTGGTCCTGCAGGTCGCACTCGCCGCCCTGGTCGCAGATCGGGCAATCGAGCGGATGGTTGATCAGCAGGAATTCCATCACGCCTTCCCGGGCCTTCTTGACCATCGGCGTGTTGGTGAAAATTTCCGGCGTTTCGCCATTTGGTCCCGGACGCAGATCGCGCACGCCCATGGCGCAGGACGCCTGCGGCTTGGGCGGCCCGCCCTTCACCTCGATCAGGCACATGCGGCAATTGCCGGCGATCGACAGCCGCTCATGGAAGCAGAAGCGCGGCACTTCGGCGCCGGCGTCCTCGGCTGCCTGCAGCAGCGTGTAGTGGTCGGGTACAGTAATCTCTTTCCCGTCGACCTTGAGCTTTGCCATCAATTGCCCCCGGCGGTCTTCGCCGTCTCATATGCCTGGAACAGGTCTTCAAGGCTGATGCTGTTGATCATCATGCCCGCAACCTGCGCGTTTTCTATCTTCACGTTGCTCATGTTCACGTTGGTGAAATACGCGTTCGAAAGATTGGCGTCTTCCACCTTGGTGTTGCTCAGGTTGGTGCGGTGGATCCTGGCCGCCGACAGGTTGACGTCGTGAAACCCGGTGTTCGACATGTTGACGTCATCGAAACTGGAATTGCTGACGATGGCGTTGCGCACGTCGAGAACATCGCGCCTGTCGTGGACCTCCATCGCGTCGTCTACCTCTCGGCCTTGGCGGCCAGCGCCGCCGCCTGGCCAAGCCAGTTGTCGCGACCGATGCGGCCCTTGAACGACAGATAATCGTCGACCCAGGCGATCTCTTCCGGCGTCCATGTCGCGATCTGGCCGTAGGTCCAGATGCCCAAGCCGTTCAGCACCTGTTCCAGCTTCGGCCCGATGCCCGATATTGCCTTGAGGTCTGCCGGGTTTTCCGGACGATCCATTGCCTTGGGCTGCTTGAAATCCTCCGGCATCAACCCGGCCGGTGCGGCAGCCGCATCCACCACGCTGCGTGCATCATCCATGCTGTTCGCGGCTATGTCATTCACGTTCCTGGCGAAGGACTGCGCCTCGGCGATCAAGGTTTTCGTCGCCGCGCGCGCCTTGGTCGAGGAGCTTGTCCCTGTCTGCGAAAAGCGTTCTACCCTGGCATCGAAATCGTCGACGATCGGCTGGAAGAGCCGCTGCGAGGCCTCGGCGGCTCCCGAGAGCACGCCCATCCACAACCCAAAGGCATGATTGGCAAGCCCGATGCAGAGCGCCGACATCGCTGCCGCACCCGCGACAGGGTGCGCCAGGAGATTGACGGCGCTGGCCATCTCCTTCGGCATCATCCTGGTCAGGTCCTGGTTCATCTTCTCGACCGGGTCCAAATCTGGCATCAAATGTTCGGGTCTCGAATTCAGCGACATAGGTAGTCTCCTGGTCGTTTCTTCCGTATGCCCCGGCCTGTTTCCTCAAATCGGGCACTTGCCCGTATTTCAGATCGGGCATTCGCCCGTATTTCAGATCGGGCTCTTGCCCGTATCTCAAATCGGGCATTCGCCCGTCTTTCAACTCTCGTCTATTCCGCCGCCACCATCACCGGCTCTGCCCGGTGCGCATTGCGCGAAAACTCGTCGATACGCCGCTCCACCTCGCCGCGGAAATGCCGCATCAGGCCCTGGATCGGCCACGCCGCCGCATCGCCCAGCGCGCAGATCGTGTGGCCTTCGACCTGTTTGGTCACGTCGAGCAGCATGTCGATCTCGCGCTTCTGCGCCTCGCCGCGCACCAGCCGCTCCATCACCCGCCACATCCAGCCGGTGCCTTCGCGGCACGGTGTGCACTGGCCGCAGCTCTCGTGCTTGTAGAAGTAGGAAAGCCGGGCGATCGCCTTCACGATATCTGTCGATTTGTCCATGACGATGACAGCCGCCGTGCCGAGACCCGATTTCAGGTCGCGCAACGCATCGAAATCCATCGGTGCATCGATGATCTGCTCCGCCGGCACCAGCGGCACCGAAGCGCCGCCCGGAATGACCGCCAGCAGATTGTCCCAGCCGCCGCGAATGCCGCCGCAATGCGTCTCGATCAGCTCGCGGAACGGGATCGACATCGCCTCTTCGACGGTGCACGGCGTATTGACGTGGCCCGAAACGCAGAACAGCTTGGTGCCGACGTTGTTGGGCCGGCCGAACGACGAGAACCACGCCGCGCCGCGGCGCAAAATGGTCGGCGCCACCGCGATCGACTCGACATTGTTGACCGTCGTCGGGCAGCCATAGAGGCCGACATTGGCCGGAAACGGCGGCTTCAGCCGCGGCTGGCCCTTCTTGCCTTCGAGGCTTTCGAGCAGCGCCGTTTCCTCGCCGCAGATATAGGCGCCGGCGCCATGATGCATGTAGATGTCGAAATCGTATCCGGAGGTATTGTTCTTGCCGATCAGCCTGGCCGCATAGGCCTCGTCGATAGCGCGCTGCAGCGCCTCGCGCTCGCGGACGAACTCGCCGCGCACATAGATGTAGGCGGCGATCGCGCCCATGGCGAAGCCGGCGATCAGGCAGCCTTCGACCAGCGTGTGCGGGTCATGGCGCAAAATGTCGCGGTCCTTGCAGGTGCCGGGCTCGGATTCATCGGCGTTGACGACGAGATAGCTCGGCCGGCCGTCGCTCTGCTTGGGCATGAACGACCATTTCAGCCCGGTCGGGAAGCCGGCGCCGCCGCGGCCGCGCAGGCCTGACGCCTTCATCTCGTTGACGATCCAGTCGCGCCCCTTGGCGATGATGCCGGGCGTGTTGTCCCAGGCGCCGCGCGCCATCGCACCGGCCAGCGACTTGTCGAAGCGGCCGTAGATGTTGTTGAAGATGCGGTCTCTGTCCTGAAGCATTGTTCGTCCCTCAGACCGGTTTCTTGCCGAAGACGCGGATATATTCGGCGACCCCGCCCTTGGCCAGCGCCTTGGCCTGCTTGACCCAGTCATCGCGCTCGATGCGGCCCCGCAGGCTGAGATAGCCGTCGACCCACGCGCGCTCGGCCTTGGTCCATGACGCGACTTGCACATAGGTGAAGATACCAAGTGAATGCAGGGTGCCTTCGATGTTCGGGCCGACGCCCGAGATCAGCTTGAGATCGTCGACCAGTGCCGGCCTGGCGATGCCGGCCGGACGGTTCTTGTCCTCGAGCGAAGGATTGCCCGTCTTGGCACTGGTCGTCTTGACGGGTTTTTTGCCGGCAGCGCCGATCGGCGCTTCCTTCAACTCCGGCGCCTTGAAAGCAGCCGTCGGCTCAGCCTTGGTCTTGGGACCGCTGCGCTGTTTCAAAACTTTTTCGACTTGCGGCGCGGCCTTGTTGGCATTGGCCGCCGAATGCCGCGGTGCTCTGACGCTCGCCGCCTTTTCCGTCTCTGGTGCGACCTTTGCCGGGGAAGGCGTCTCCAGCGCCGGGCTGGTTTCGGGCGCATCGGTCTTCGGCTTGCTGGCTTTCGACGGCGCAACGGGGGCCGCCGGTGCCTGTACGGCCGGAGCCGCTGGCGTCGCGACAATTGCCGCTGGTGCAGCCGCCCTGGCGGCCTTGGCAGCCGCCTTGGCTTCCCTGTCGCGGGTGGTCTTCAGGATTGCCTTTTCGCTCTTCAGCGTCGTCAGGCCGGTGATCGGCTCGGAGGTGATGCGGCCGTTCTGCGGCCCCGGCTTCACCGAGGCGCCCTTGCCGGCATCATAGAGGTCGATGATCTCGGCAAGCCGCTCCGGCGTCAGATCCTCGAAAGTGTCCTTGAAAATCATCACCATCGGCGCGTTGACGCAGGCGCCAAGGCATTCGACCTCTTCCCACGACAGCGTGCCCTTGTCGTTGGTGTGGAACTGGTCGTGATGGATTTTCGAACGGCACACGTCCATCAGCGCTTCCGAGCCGCGCAGCATGCAGGGCGTGGTGCCACAGACCTGGATATGCGCGCGGGTGCCGACCGGATTGAGCTGGTACTGCGTGTAGAAGGTCGCGACTTCGAGCCCTCTGATGTAGGGCATGCCGAGCATGTCGGAGATCGTCTCGATCGCAGCCTTGGTCACCCAGCCTTCCTGCTCCTGCGCAAGCATCAGCAACGGGATGATCGCCGACTGCTCGCGGCCCTTCGGATATTTGTTGATCCATTGCTTCGCCGCCGCCGCATTCGCCCGGTTGAAGGCGAAGGAGGCTGGCTGGAGGCTGGCTTCTGCGAGACGGCGGACTGACATTTATCGATCGACCTCACCAAACACGATGTCGAGGGAGCCGAGAACGGCGGTGACGTCGGCCAGCATGTGGCCGCGGCACAAAAAGTCCATGGCTTGCAGATGCGCGAAGCCGGGCGCGCGCAGCTTGCAGCGATAGGGCTTGTTGGTGCCGTCCGAGACCAGGTAGACGCCAAACTCGCCTTTCGGCGCTTCCACCGCCGCATAGACCTCGCCGGCCGGCACGCGATAGCCCTCGGTGTAGAGCTTGAAGTGATGGATCAGCGCTTCCATCGAGCGCTTCATCGCCGCGCGCTTCGGCGGCACCACCTTGCCGTCGAGGTTCGACACCGGTCCCGTGCCCTCCTTGCCGAGCAGCAGGTCGACGCACTGGCGCATGATTTTCGCCGACTGGCGCATCTCTTCCATGCGCACGAGATAACGGTCGTAGCAGTCGCCGTTCTTGCCGATCGGAATGTCGAAATCCATCTCGGCATAGCATTCGTAAGGCTGCGACTTGCGCAGATCCCAAGCGACACCGGAGCCGCGCACCATGACGCCGGAAAAGCCCCAGGCCCAGGCGTCGGCCAGCGAGACGGTGCCGATGTCGACATTGCGCTGCTTGAAGATGCGGTTGCCGGTGAGCAACGCGTCGAGGTCGTCGAGCGATTTCAGGAACGGGTCGATCCACGTGCCGATATCCTCGACCAGCTGCTGCGGCAGGTCCTGGTGGACGCCGCCGGGCCGGAAATAGGCGGCATGCATGCGCGAGCCGCTGGCCCGCTCATAAAACACCATCAGCTTTTCGCGCTCGACAAAACCCCATAGCGGCGGCGTCAGCGCGCCGACATCCATTGCCTGTGTCGTCACATTGAGGATGTGCGACATGATGCGGCCGATCTCGCAATAGAGCACGCGGATCAGCTGGCCGCGCTTCGGCACCTCGATGCCGAGCAACCGCTCGGCGGCCAGCGCAAAGGCATGCTCCTGGTTCATCGGCGCGCAATAGTCGAGCCGGTCGAGATAGGGCACGGCCTGCAAATAGGTCTTGGCTTCGATCAGCTTCTCGGTGCCGCGATGCAACAGCCCGATATGCGGATCGACGCGATCGACGACTTCGCCGTCCAACTCAAGAACCAGCCTCAAAACACCATGCGCTGCAGGGTGTTGAGGTCCAAAGTTGATGTTAAAATTGCGGACGGAGGTTTCAGCCATTCTGGCGTCTCAATTCGTCTTGGCTTTTTCGTCGCCTGGAAGGACGTAATCCGTCCCCTCCCAAGGGCTGAGAAAATCGAAATTGCGGAATTCCTGTTTCAATTCCACCGGCTCGTAGATGACCCGCTTGGCCTCGTCGTCGTAGCGCACCTCGACGAAACCGGTCAGCGGGAAATCCTTGCGCAGCGGATGGCCTTCGAAGCCGTAATCGGTCAGGATTCGCCTGAGATCGGGATGGCCCGAGAACAGCACGCCATAGAGATCGTAGGTTTCGCGCTCGAACCAGTCAGCGCCCGGAAACACACCGGTGATCGACGGCACCACCGTCTCCTCGTCGGCCTGGACCTTGATGCGGATGCGAATATTCTGCTTCGGCGACAGCAGGTGATAGACGACATCGAAGCGCTTGGCCCGCGATGGATAATCGGCGCCGCAGACGTCGATGATCGAGATGAACTGGCATTTTGGATCGTCGCGCAGGAAGCTCACAACCTCGATCAGATCCTGCGGCTCGACCGAGATGGTGAGTTCGCCATAGGCAAGCACCGCATCGCCGATCCGGCCGCTCAGCTTCTCGCCGAGATAGGTCGAGAGTTCATTCAGGCTCATCATCCCGCTCACCGCTCGATCGTGCCGGTGCGGCGGATCTTCTTTTGCAACAGAAGGATGCCGTAGAGCAGCGCTTCCGCGCTCGGCGGACAGCCGGGCACATAGATGTCGACCGGCACGACGCGATCGCAGCCGCGCACCACCGAATAGGAATAGTGGTAGTAGCCGCCGCCATTGGCGCAGGAGCCCATCGAGATGACGTAGCGCGGCTCCGGCATCTGGTCGTAGACCTTGCGCAGCGCCGGCGCCATCTTGTTGGTCAGCGTGCCGGCGACGATCATGATATCGGACTGGCGCGGCGAAGCGCGCGGCGCAACGCCGAACCTCTCCGAGTCATAGCGCGGCATCGAGGTATGGATCATCTCGACCGCGCAGCAGGCAAGACCGAAAGTCATGAACATCAGCGAGCCGCTGCGCGCCCAGGTGATCAGCGCCTCGGTCGAGGTGACGAGAAAGCCCTTGTCGGCAAGCTCGTTGTTGATCTCGAGGAAGAAGGGATCATTCGCCCCCACCGGCTTTCCGGTGCTGGGGTCGAGAATGCCTTTTGGCTTCGGCGCGACGAGCGTGCCGGAATTGTCGCTCAATCCCATTCCAGCGCTCCTTTCTTCCATTCATAGGCAAAGCCGATGGTCAGCACCGCCAGAAACACCATCATCGACCAGAAGCCGAGCATGCCGATCTGGCCGAAAGACACTGCCCACGGAAACAGGAAGGCCACTTCCAGATCGAAGATGATGAACAGGATCGACACCAGGTAGAAGCGGATGTCGAACTTCATGCGGGCATCGTCAAACGAGTTGAAGCCGCATTCATAGGCGGAAAGCTTTTCCGGATCGGGATTGCGGTAGGCCACCAGGAAGGGTGCTGCAAGCAGCGCCAGGCCGACGACCAGCGCCACGCCGATGAACAGGACGATGGGCAGGTACGAACTCAACAATGCGTTCATGCTGCAGCTTTCCGTTGGCGGCCAATCCACTCTGATTACAGCACCGGACCCACTTGCGGAAGCGTGACAGTTTAACCACTGAACCGTTTTAGGGGGCTCTATGCTGCAACGCGGCGAGGGTTAGCGCAGGGCTTTCGGTGAAGCAAGTCAAACCTTGTTCAAAACGCGGTGCTCGACGGCATATCCGGAAAAACTGGTCCGATCCGCTCCTGTTTGAGTTTCCTTCACTGTTTACTCCACTTTTCTCTCCTGACATGGATGCCGCCAAAACCCTGCTAGCATGGCGCGGAATCATCGCTCCCACCTTTGGTCGAACGCCGACAGAGTGCCGTCTGCATGAAGCAAAAAATCTCGCTCGCCATGGCCCGGCGCATCGCGCTTGCCGCACAGGGGTTTGCCGATCCTCGCCCTAACGGCACGCCGGATCGCCGCCATCTGGCCCGTGTGCTTGGCCGGACCGGTCTGCTGCAGATCGATTCCGTCAGCGCGGTGGTGCGTGCCCATTATATGCCGCTCTATTCGCGGCTTGGCCCCTACCCGCTCGCCCTGCTCGACAACGCCGCCGTGACGCGCAAGCGCAAAGTCTTCGAATATTGGGCGCACGAAGCCTCCTTTCTGCCGGTCGAGACCTATCCGCTGATGCGCTGGCGCATGGAACGGGCCGAACGTGGCGAGGAAATGTATAACGGGCTGGCCAAGTGGGGCCGCGAGCGCGCCGCCTACATTGAAGACATTTATCGCGAGGTCGTCGAACGCGGCCCGATCGCCGCTTCCGCCCTGGAAGGCCAGAAAGGCTCCGGCGGCTGGTGGGGCTGGAGCGACGCCAAGCACGCTTTCGAATGGCTGTTCTGGGCCGGCCGCATCACCACGGCGTCACGTCGTGGCTTCGAGCGGCTTTATGATCTGCCGCAGCGCGTGCTGCCGCCGGAAATACTTGCCCTGCCGGTGCCCTCGCCTGAGGATGCGCACCGCGAATTGCTGCGCATCTCCGCCCGCGCCCACGGCGTCGCGACAGCAGGCGACCTGCGCGACTATTTTCGCCTCTCTCCCGCTGACATCAAAGGCCGCATCGAGGAACTGGTCGACGCCGGCGACCTCTTGCCGGTGACCGTCGAAGGCTGGAGCAAGCCAGCCTATCTTCACAGGGATGCCCGTTTTCCGCGCAAGATCGAGGCGCGCGCCTTGCTCGCTCCGTTCGATCCGGTTGTCTTCGAGCGAGCACGTACGGAAAGACTGTTCGAGTTCCGCTATCGCATCGAGATCTACACCCCTGCCGAAAAGCGCCAATACGGCTATTATGTGCTGCCGTTCCTGCTCGGCGAAAGGATCGTGGCGCGCATCGACCTTAAGGCCGACCGCCCGGCCGGCGTGCTGCGCGTCCATGCCGCCTATGCCGAACCCGGCGCGCCGCCGCAAACCGCCGCCGAACTTTTTGAGGAATTGAAGCTGATGCAGGGCTGGCTCGGGCTCGAATGCATCGAGGTGACGCCTGCGGGGGATCTGGGTTCGGCTCTCGCCGACATTGCGGCGTCGTAGACGTGCGTTGACACGACTGCCTCCACAAGCCTAAATCCGGTTCAGACGGTCTCCTCTCGGCAAAGGGAGGAGCCAAGAGGGAATGCGGTGCGAAATCCGATTTCAAATCCGCGGCTGTCCCCGCAACTGTAAGCGACGAGCCAAGGCCGATAACCACTGGGAAAATCCCGGGAAGGCGGCACCAAGGCGATGACCCGCGAGCCAGGAGACCTGCCGTCTAGGACATAAAAATCCGATCGCCTGGCGGGTTTTCCGGGCAAGGAGCCTGATTTGGAACGCGACAGCAGTTTTTCGGCTGAGACAGCGGGCGTATTGTCCGGCGATGATGATGCTCTGGCCGACGTCACCGTGATCGTCTGCGCCTCCTGCCGTGACGAGACCGGCTCCGACGGCCATCCTCGCGCCGGCGAATTGTTGGCCGAAGACACGCGCCGCGCCGCCTCTGGCGAAAACATCCGTATCCGCAGCGTCGAATGCCTCGGCAACTGCAAGCGCCGCCTCAGCGCCGCTATCCTGCGCGACGGCTGCTGGAGCTATGTCTTCGGCGACCTGACCGCGACCAGCGGCGCCGATCTCATCACCGGCGCAAAACTCTTCGCCACCTCGACCGACGGCCTCATCCCATGGCGCGGCCGCCCCGATTGCCTGAAGCGCGGCCTCGTTGCCCGCATCCCTCCCCTCGACCTTTTGAAGGACCAGATATGACCACTTCCGTCTCGCGCGTGCCCTGCACCGTCGTCACCGGCTTCCTTGGCGCCGGCAAGACGACGCTGATCCGCCATCTGCTCGAAAACGCTGGCGGCAAGCGGCTGGCCATCATAGTCAACGAGTTCGGCGACATCGGCATCGATGGCGAGATTCTTAAGGGATGCGGCATCGACACCTGCCCTGAGGAAAACATCGTCGAGCTGGCCAATGGCTGCATCTGCTGCACCGTCGCCGACGATTTCGTCCCGGCGCTCGACCAGATCCTGTCGCTGACGCCCAGGGTCGACCATATCCTGATCGAAACCTCCGGGCTGGCGCTGCCCAAGCCGCTGGTCCAGGCCTTCCAGTGGCCGACGGTGAAGAGCCGGGTGACGGTCGACGGCGTCATTGCCGTGGTCGACGGACCGGCGCTGGCCGAAGGCCGCGTTGCCAACGACATGGACGCCCTGCAGGCGCAGCGCGCGCAGGACGAGACGCTCGACCACGACGATCCGGTCGAGGAGGTGTTCGAGGACCAGCTCGCCTGCGCCGACCTGATCATATTGTCGAAGAGCGACCTGATGGACGCCGCCGGCTCGGCCCGCGCCAATGCCGTCATCGGCAAGCACGCCGCCCGCGCGGTGAAGATCGTGCCGGCCTCGCAGGGCAAGGTCGATCCCTCCGTGCTGCTCGGCCTCGGCCTTGCCGTCGAGGACGACATCGAGAACCGCAAGACCCACCACGATGACGAGCTCGATCACGAGCATGACGATTTCGACTCGTTCGTCATCGACATTCCGTCGATCGCCAATCCCGAAGAGCTGGCTTTGCGTGTCGCCACGGCGGCGGAAGAAGAAAACGTGCTGCGCGTAAAAGGCTTCGTCGAGGTCGGCGGCAAGCCGATGCGGCTGTTGCTGCAGGCAGTCGGGCCGCGCGTCAACCACTATTACGACCGCGCCTGGACCGCCGCCGACGATCGCCGCTCCCGCCTCGTCGTCATCGGCCTGAAAGGGCTGAACCGCCCGGCCATCGAGCGTATCCTCGCCGGCTGACCTCAGGCACGAGCCGCGATGCACATCCTCACCACCACATCCGCCTCGCTCGACGATCTTGCCGAGCCTGTCGATCTCAGGCAGACGCCTGCGGATGTCGTGGCGCTGTCCTTCACCGACAGCGATCTGGCCGGGCTGGCGGCGGCGTGGCAGGCGGACGCGGATCGCCTGCCGTCGATGCGGTTGGCCGCCTTGGGCGATCTGCGCCATCCGATGTCTGTCGATCTGTGGATCGACAGCGTCGCCCGGCACGCCAGGGTTGTTCTGGTTCGCATCCTCGGCGGTTACGACTGGTGGCGCTACGGCTGCGATCAGCTCGCCTCGACCGCCCGCGCGCACGGCATAAAACTGGCGCTGCTGCCCGGCGAATGCCGCGACGAGGATTTGCGTCTGATCGAAGGCTCGACGCTGCCGCGCCAGGAGCTCGACGGCCTGCTCGGCTATTTTCGCGAAGGCGGCCCGGAGAATATGACGGCGCTGGTGCAGAGGCTGGCAAGTCTCGCCGGATCAGACGTGGCGGTCGCGGAGCCGGTTGTCGTGCCGAAGGCGGGATTTTATGAGCCGGGATTGGGGGTCGTAGAAAGACCGGACTTTTCAAATGCCGGCGTTCCTTCGCGCCCCCCTCTGTCCTGCCGGACATCTCCCCCACTTGGGGGGAGATTAGCCGTCACTGACCGCATCGCGAATTCTGTAACGTCTAACGTTGACAACAGCGTCGATGACGGGGCGATCTCCCCCCTTGGGGGGGAGATGTCCGGCAGGACAGAGGGGGGCGCGAAGGAACGCGGCCTTGCAGCCATAGAATCCGCCCCCATCATCCCCATTCTCTTCTACCGCTCGATGCTGCTCGCCGCCGACGTCGCGCCGATCGACGCATTGTTTGAAGCGCTGCGGCAGCGCGGCATGGCCCCCGTGCCGATCTTCGTCTCCAGCCTCAAGGACCCGGCCTCGCTCGCCTTTGTCGAAACCGCGCTTGCCACGCTGAAGCCGGCCGCCATCATCACCGCGACCGCCTTCGCCTCGGGTGCCGAGCCCGGCGTCGAAACCCTGTTTGACCGCGCCGGCGTTCCTGTCTTCCAGGTCATCGTCGCGACGACACGCCGTGACATCTGGCAAGACAACCAGCGCGGCCTGGCGCCCGCCGACCTCGCCATGCATGTCGTCCTGCCGGAACTCGACGGCCGCATCCTTGCCGGCGCCGTTTCCTTCAAGGGCGAAAGCGAGGTCGATCCCGCATTGGCCTTCCGCGCCTTCGCCAACCGGCCGGAGCCGGACCGGGTCGCGCAGGTGGCGAACCGTGTCGAGGCGTTCGTGCGCCTGCAGCGCACGCCGCGCGAAAAACGCAAGCTCGCCATCCTGATCCCCGACTATCCGAGCGCCCCCGGCCGCACCGGCTACGCCGTCGGCCTCGACGTGCCGTCCAGCGTGCTGGCGATGCTGCACGACCTGAGCGAACAGGGCTACGTCGTTGAAGGGATTCCGCAAACGCCGCGTGCGTTGCTGGAGATGCTGGAGCGTGGTGGCGGAGGGTTGAGGTTGGAGGATTATCTGACCTTGTCGAAGGAATTGCCGCCGGCGGCCATCGCTGCGGTAGAGGCCGCGTGGGGGAATGCGGCAGATGAGACAGGTTGGTGCGAGGCGCCCCCCTCTGTCCTGCCGGACATCTCCCCCTCAAGGGGGGAGATCGGCAGTTCCGCCGACCGCTCTTTCTTAACATCCTCGGTAATTGGCGAAAGCAGCGACGACAGCGCAATCTCTCCCCTTGAGGGGGAGATGTCCGGCAGGACAGAGGGGGGTGTTCAAGCGCCCGCTTCTGCAAATTTCCCCTTCCGCGCCGCCACCTTCGGCAACATCACCGTTGCGCTCGCCCCTGACCGCGGGCGTTCAGTCGACCGTCGCGCCGACTATCACGACCCGACGCTGCCGCCGCGCCATGCGCTGATCGCCTTTGGCCTGTGGCTGCGCAAGGCGCTCGATGTCCATGCCCTCGTCCATGTCGGCGCCCATGGCACGCTGGAATGGCTGCCCGGCAAGACAGTGGCGCTCAGCGAAACCTGTTTTCCCGAGATCGTCACCGGGCCCCTGCCCGTCATCTATCCCTTCATCGTCTCCAACCCGGGAGAGGCAGCGCAGGCCAAGCGGCGCATTGCCGCCGTCACCCTCGGCCATCTGCCGCCGCCTCTGACCGGCGCCGGGCTGGACGAGAACCAGCACCAGCTTGAACGGCTGGTCGACGAATATGCCCAGGCTGACGGGCTCGACCGCCGCCGCCGCGACCGCCTGGCGAGGCTGATCGTCGAAACCGCTGAAAAGACCGATCTCGCCTCCGAGGCCGGCGTCGCCGGAACCGACGCGCCCGACGAAGCGCTGCGCCGCATCGACGCCTGGCTCTGCGACCTCAAGGACTTCGCCATCAAGGACGGGCTGCACATCTACGGCCGCTCGCCCGAGGGCGAGGCCGATCCGCTGCGCCAGCAAAGTGCAGCAGCCGAGAAGTCAGCATTGATCGCGGCCCTCGACGGCCGCCATGTCGCTGCCGGTCCTGCCGGCGCACCGGCGCGTGGCCGGCGCGATGTGCTGCCGACCGGCCGCAACCTGTTCACATCGGATCCACGCACCATGCCGACGCCGACATCCTTCGATCTCGGCAGGGCGGCGTCCGACGAGGTCTTGCGCAGCTACATGCAGGCGCATGGCGACTGGCCGCGCTCGCTGGTCATCGACCTCTGGGGCTCGGCCTCGCTGCGCACCGGTGGCGAAGAGATCGCGCAAGGCCTGGCGCTGATGGGCTGCCGGCCGCAATGGGATTGCGCCACCGGCCGCGTCACCGGCATCGAGGTGCTGCCGCCGGCCACCCTTGGCCGGCCGCGCGTCGATGTCACCTGGCGCATTTCAGGCCTGTTCCGCGACATGTTCCCGACCCAGATCGCCCTGATCGATGCGGCCGCCAACGCCGTCGCCGCCCGCGACGAGGACGCGACGGAAAACCCGCTCGCCGCAAAAACCCGCGCCGATGGCAAGGTCAGCCCGCGCATTTTCGGCACCTCGCCCGGCACCTACGGCGCCGGTATCGAGGCGTTGCTGTCGAGCGGCGACTGGGCGGCGCGCGAAGAAATCGGTCGCGCCTATCTCGACGCCACCTCGCAT
This sequence comes from Mesorhizobium sp. WSM4817, assembly GCF_055811135.1. Taxonomy (NCBI): domain Bacteria; kingdom Pseudomonadati; phylum Pseudomonadota; class Alphaproteobacteria; order Hyphomicrobiales; family Phyllobacteriaceae; genus Mesorhizobium; species Mesorhizobium sp. WSM4817. Next base: position 56,136 of record NZ_JBVVQQ010000005.1, read on the forward strand.
GCCTATGGCGGCGCTGACGGCGAAGGGATTTCGTCGCCCGGCGCGTTCGAGGGTCGCGTCGCCGAGGCCGACCTCCTCGTCCATACCGGAGACGACCCCGGCCGCGACATTTTGGAAGGCTCCGCCGATGTCGCCTTCATCGGCGGTTTTTCGGCAGCGCTTGCAGCGCTTGGCAAGAACGCCGACGTCATCGTCCTCGACACCACGGATCCGCAAAAGCCGAAGCCGCGCTCGCTTGGAGAAGCCGTATCTCGGGTGGTTCGCGCCCGCGCCGTCAACCCGCGCTTCATTGCCGGCCAGATGCGGCACGGACCGCGCGGCGCTTCGGAATTCGCCGAGACGGTCGACCGTCTCGTCGGTTTCGCCGAGACCACCCATGCCATACCGGGCACGCTGATCGAGGCCGTGCACGACGCCTATCTCGGCGATCCCGAGGTGCGCGCCTTCATCCTGCGCGAAAACGCGGCGGCCGCGAAAATCATCGCCGAGCATTTTTTGTCGGCGCGGCGGCGCGGTCTCTGGCATCCGCTGCGCAATTCCATCGATGACGATCTCGCCGCACTGATCGCCGAGGCCCAGGCGCTGGGGGTGGCGGCATGAACGCCTTCTCCCGACGCGGCGCCTGCCCTGCTTTGTCCGCGCCGATGCAGACCGGCGACGGGCTACTGGTGCGGCTCAACCCGGTCGCTGGAGGACTCTCGCCGAAATCCTTGATCGGGCTCGGTGAATCCGCCTTGCGGCACGGCAACGGCATCATGGAAGTGACCGCGCGTGGCAGCCTGCAGATCCGCGGCCTGACATCGGCAAGCGCCCGGCTGCTGGCAATGGAGGTCGACGCGCTCGGCATCGCCGTGCGCACCGGGGTGCCGGTCGAGACCGGACCGCTGGCGGGCCTGGATTCGCAGGAGACCGCCGACCCGCGCCCGCTGGCGGAGCGGATTCGGGCGGCGATTGCTGAAGCCGGGCTGGCACAGCGCCTTGGCCCGAAGGTTTCGGTGATCGTCGACGGCGGTGGACAGTCGGCTATGGATGTGGTGACAGCCGATGTGCGGCTGGCTGCGGTGCGCACCAATGCGGGAATCAGGTGGCAGGTATCTGTTGCGGGTGATGGGCAGAATGCGAAGCCGCTCGCTACGGTGGGAGACGATGCGGCCCGCGATATCGCCATCGCGATGTTGAGGATGGTCGCCGAAAAAGGCCGCGAAGCCCACGCGCGGGATTTGACGGAGAGGCAATTAACGTCCCTCGCAAGCTGGCATTCCTTCGCGCCCCCCTCTGTCCTGCCGGACATCTCCCCCACGAGGGGGGAGATTGCGCCCTGGTCTCCGCTTCCGCCAATCGCTACGGGTGCTAAGGGGGAGCCGGCGGCGAAGCTGCCGATCTCCCCCCAAGTGGGGGAGATGACAAGTGGTGGCAAAGAGGGCAGGACAGAGGGGGGCGCCGTGGAGCGCCTTCCTGTGGCGGCTCGCTTCCCCATTGGCGTTTTCGATCTGACAGCCGGCACCGCCCTCGGCATCGGCCTGCCCTTCGGCAGCATGCCGGCGCAAAAACTCATCGGCCTCACGCAACACGCCCTCACCCTTGGCGCGGCCGAAATCCGCCTGGCGCCACGACGCGCGCTGCTTTTCATCGGCCTCTCCCCGACCGCCTGCCACGCGCTCCAGCAGGCCGCCGCCACCCTCGGCTTCGTTATTGACGCTGCCGACCCGCGCACAAAAATCGCCGCTTGCCCCGGTGCGCCGGCCTGCGCCTCCGGCCGGATCGCGACGCGCGACATCGCCGAGACCATCGCCGCAGAAAACCGCGACCTTCTCGATGCCTCCGTCACCCTGCACATTTCCGGCTGCGCCAAGGGCTGTGCCCATCCCGGCCGGGCGGCGCTGACACTGGTCGGCGGCGAAAACGGGGCCGGACTTGTCGTGGACGGGACGGCGAAGGCCCTTCCCGCCGGATACAGGCCAAGCTATGACGCCGCGCGCGGCGTTGGCCGCATTGCCGCAGCGATCCGCGAAGAACGATTTCGAGGTGAGACCACCGCCGCCTGCCTGACAAGGCTTGGCGCGGCCGGTGTCACCGAACTCTACCGACAGGATTGAACATGCCCGCCCCCTACGACTACATCCATGACGGCACGGCGATCTATGAGCGCTCCTTCGCCATCATTCGCGCCGAGGCCGACCTGTCGCGGTTTTCCGATGCCGAAGCCGATGTTGCCATCCGCATGATCCATGCCTGCGGCCAGGTCGAGGCCGCGCAGAACTTTGTTTTTTCGCAAGCTTTTGTTGCCGCCGCCCGCGCGGCACTGGCGGCCGGCGCGCCGATCTTCTGCGACGCCGAGATGGTCTCGCACGGCATCACCCGCGCCCGGTTGCCGGCCGGCAACGAGGTGATCTGCACGCTGCGCGACCCGCGGACGTCCGACATAGCGAAAAGGATCGGCAACACCCGTTCGGCCGCAGCCATTGACCTGTGGGGCGAGCGCATGGCCGGTTCGGTCGTCGCCATCGGCAACGCGCCGACCGCACTTTTCTACCTGCTGGAGAGACTGCGCGACGGTGCGCCGAAACCGGCTGTCATCATCGGCATGCCAGTCGGTTTCGTCGGTGCTGCCGAATCGAAGGACGCGCTGGCCGAGAATTCCTACGGCGTTCCCTACGCGATCGTGCGTGGCAGGCTGGGCGGCAGCGCCATGACCGCCGCCGCGCTCAACGCATTGGCGAGGCCGGGCCTGTGAACGCGATTGTAAAAGGCCGGCTTGTCGGCGTCGGCACCGGTCCCGGCGACCCCGAGCTGCTGACGCTCAAGGCCGTGCGCGCGCTGGCCGAGGCCGACGTGGTGGCGCATTTCGCCAAGCGCGGCAACAACAGCAACGCGCGCGCCATCGTCGGCGCGCATTTTCGTCCTGATTTGATCGAGTTGCCGCTGCTCTATCCCGTCACCACCGAAATCGACAAGGATCACAGCGATTATCGGTCGCAGATAGCGGATTTCTACGAGGAGTCGGCCGAAAAGGTCGCCGAGCATCTCAGCGCCGGCAGGATGGTCGCGGTGCTCTCGGAAGGCGACCCGCTGTTCTACGGCTCCTACATGCACCTGCATGTCAGGCTGGCGCACCGCTTTCCAACAGAGGTCATTCCCGGCGTCACTGCCATGTCCGGCTGCTGGTCGGCCACCGGAACGCCGATCGTCCAGGGCGACGATGTATTGACCGTGCTGCCGGGCACAATGAGCGAATTCGAGCTGACCCGCCGCCTCGCCGACACCGATGCTGCCGTCATCATGAAGGTTGGCCGCAACCTGCGCAAGATCAGGCGCGCGCTGGAGGCGACCGACAAGCTGGCGCGTGCCGTCTATGTCGAGCGCGGCACCATGCCGGGCGGCGTTTCGATGCGGCTGGCCGACAAGCAGGACGACAACGCGCCCTACTTCGCCATCGTGCTGGTCGCCGGCTGGTCAGGCCGGGCCGCCGCATTGGGAGCCGAAACATGAGCGGCCGCCTGACCGTTATCGGCCTTGGGCCCGGCAATGCCGACCAGGTGACGCCGGAAGCGAGCCGCGCCGTCGCCGAGGCAAGATTCTTCTTCGGCTACAAACCGTATCTCGACCGGCTCGACCTGCGCCCGGACCAGACCCGCGTCGCCTCCGACAATCGCGAGGAGCTGTCCCGCACCAAGGACGCGCTGGCAATGGCTGCGCAGGGCCACAATGTCGCCGTTGTCTCGGGCGGCGACCCCGGCGTCTTTGCCATGGCGGCAGCCGTCTGCGAGGCGATCGAGGCCGGCCCGGCCGAATGGCGTGCTGTTGACGTTTCGATGCTGCCCGGCATCACCGCAATGCTCGCGGTCGCGGCCCGCATCGGCGCGCCGCTCGGCCATGATTTCTGCGCCATCTCGTTGTCAGACAATCTAAAACCATGGGATCTCATCGAATTGCGGCTGCTGGCTGCGGCCGGCGCCGGCTTCGTCATCGCGCTCTACAATCCGATCAGCAAGGCGCGCCCCTGGCAGCTTGGCCGCGCCTTCGAATGCCTGACTGCGATCCTGCCGGGCACCACACCGGTCGTCTTCGGCCGTGCCGCCGGCCGTCCCGACGAGCGCATCGAGATTTTTCTGCTGGCGGACGCCGATTCAGAAAAGGCCGACATGGCGACCTGCATCATCATCGGCTCGCCGGAAACCAGGATCATCAAGCGCGGCGAAAGACCGGCGCTGGTCTACACGCCGCGTTCGGCGGCGGGCCCAAGAAAATGATCGACCATCGCGGCAAGGGCTTCGACGGTTTCAGCCGACGCAACGTCCGGCAGCGTCGGCCTGCGGATCATGACCACCTCGACGCCGAGCGCCCGCGCTGCGGCGATCTTGCCGTAGGTCGCCTCGCCGCCGCTGTTCTTGGACACGACGACATCGATGCGGTGTTCCAGAAGCAGTGCACGTTCGTCGGCTTCCCGGAACGGCCCGCGCGCCAGGAGATAGGTCGCGTCGGGCACAGCGAGCCTTGGCTCGACCGGATCGACGCTGCGGATCAGATAATGATGCTGGGGCGCCGCCTCGAAGGCGGCGACCTCCTGCCGGCCAAGCGCCAGGAAAACGCGGCGTGGCGCAGCGGCCAGCGCCGTCACCGCGCTGGCAACGCTGTCGACCAGCGTCCAGCGGTCACCTTCGGCCGGCTCCCAGCCTGGGCGCCTGAGCGCGACGATCGGCACGCCGGCCTCTCGCGCCGCTGCCGCGGCATTGGCCGAGATTTGCGCCGCATAGGGATGCGTGGCGTCGACCAGCAGCCTGATACGGGTGTCGCGAAGAAACGCCGACAGCCCGTCGGCGCCGCCGAAACCGCCTACCCTCGTCGGCACGCCTTGCGCGACAGGATTTTCAGTGCGGCCGGCCAGCGACAATGTGATCGCAAGATCGGCACGCGCGGCCAGCTTTCCCGCCAGTTGCCGGGCTTCGGTGGTTCCGCCGAGGATCAGAATGCGCTTCATTGGCACCACGTCAGGCCACGCCGAGCTGCCCCTCACCCTTACCCTCTCCCCGTGAAGGACGGGGAGAGGGGGACGCCAGCGTTGCGGCCAGTTCCCTTCTCCCCGTCACTATACGGGGAGAAGGTGCCGGCAGGCGGATGAGGGGCGGCGCGGCATGTCAAACAATAAACAGCCAACACCAAAATGGCTCACAATCGTCGGCATCGGCGAGGACGGTGTAGCGGGTCTCGGTGACGAGGCCAAGCGGCTGATCGCCGAGGCCGAATTCGTCTTCGGCGGCACGCGCCACCTTGCGCTCGTCGTGTCGCTCGCCAAAGGCGAAGCCCGTGCCTGGCCGACCCCTTTCGATGCCGAGATGCGCGACGTGCTGGCGCTTTCCGGCAGGCGAGTCTGCGTGCTGGCGTCGGGCGATCCGTTCTTCCATGGCGTCGGCGTCACCCTTGCTCGCAAAATCCCTGCCCAGGAGATGCAGGTGATCCCCGCCGCTTCTGCCCTCTCGTTGGCCGCCGCCCGCCTCGGCTGGGCGCTGCAAGATATCGAGACCATTTCGCTGCACGGCCGCTCGCTCGACCTGATCCGGCCGTTGCTGCATCCGGGCAGCCGCATCCTTGCGCTGACCTCGGACGGCGATGCGCCAGCGGCGATTGCGCGCCTGCTGACCGAGCTCGGCTTCGGTGCCTCGCAGCTGACGTCACTTGAGGCGCTGGGCGGCCCGAACGAAAGGTTGCGCTTGGCTCGCGCGGACGCCTTCGACATCGAAAAGATCAATCCGCTCAATGTGCTGGCGGTCGAAGTTGACTCAACTTTGGAAGCACGCATCCTGCCGCTGACATCGGGCCTTGCCGATCATTTGTTCGAGCATGACGGCCAGATCACCAAGCGCGAAGTGCGCGCCATCACCCTGTCGGCCCTCGCCCCCAGGCGCGGCGAGTTGCTGTGGGACATCGGCGCCGGCTCCGGCTCGATCGGCATCGAATGGATGCTCGCCCATCCGTCGATGCGCGCCATTGCCATCGAGGCCGATCCAAGCCGCGCCGCCCGCATCCACCGCAATGCTTCACACTGCGGCGTGCCCGGCCTTGTCGTCGTCGAAGGTTCGGCACCAAAGGCGCTTGCCAAGCTAGGCACGCCCGATGCGATCTTCATCGGCGGCGGCGGCAGCGATACCGGCGTGCTGGAAACGGCCCTCGAGGCCCTGCGTGCTGGCGGCCGGCTGGTCGCCAATGCGGTGACGCTGGAGATGGAGGCCCTGCTTCTCGCCCGTCACGCGTCGCTCGGCGGCGATCTCACCCGCATCGCACTATCCCGCGCTTCGCCGGTTGGCTCGATGCAGGCCTGGCGGCCGGCCATGCCGGTTACCCAATGGAGCTGGGTCAAGCCATGATGGTCGCGGGCATCGGCAGCCGCAAGGGCGTCAGCGCAAGGGATGTGCTTGCCGCCATAGAAACCGCTCTGGAAGCACATGGGCTGGCGATGACGGCGCTTTCGGCGCTCGCCACCGCTTCTCAGAAGCAGGACGAGCAGGCAATCTTCTCTGCGGGCCGCGAACTCGCTCTTCCAGTGATCGTTGTCGAGGACGCTGCGCTCGAGGCCGCGTCGCCGCGCGCAATCAGCCGGTCCGACCTGTCGCAGGCGCGTGCCGGCACGCCGTCGGTTTCCGAAGCCTCGGCGCTTGCTGCCGCGGGCAAAGGCGCAAAACTGCTCGGGCCGCGCACCGTGCTTGGCCCGGTCACCTGCGCCATCGCCATCAGCGGAGACGCCGCATGACCGTCCACTTCATCGGCGCCGGACCGGGCGCGGCCGACCTCATCACCTTGCGCGGCAGCCGGCTGCTGGCAAGCTGCCCGGTCTGCCTCTATGCCGGCTCGATCGTCGCCCCGGAACTGTTGCAGCACTGCGCCCCGGGCACGAAGCTGATCGACACCGCGCCGATGTCGCTCGACGAGATCGAAGCGGAATATGTGGCGGCCCACCAGGCCGGCCACGATGTCTCCCGCCTGCATTCCGGCGACCTGTCGGTGTGGAGCGCCGTCGCCGAGCAGATCCGCCGGCTGGAGAAGCACGGCATCGCCTATACGCTGACGCCGGGCGTGCCCTCCTTCGCGGCTGCCGCGGCAGCGCTCCGCCGCGAACTGACCATTCCCGAAGTCGCGCAAAGCCTGGTGCTGACCCGCATCTCCGGCCGCGCGTCCAAAATGCCGCCCGGCGAGACGCTGGCAGGCTTCGGCCGCACCGGCGCGACGCTGGCCATCCACCTTGCCATCCACGCCATCGACCGCATCGTCGCCGAGCTGACGCCGTTCTATGGCGCCGATTGCCCGGTAGCGGTCGTCTTCCGTGCCTCCTGCCCGGACGAGCGCGTGCTGACCGGCACGCTGGCGACGATCGAGGCGCAACTGGCCGCCGATCCGATGGAGCGCACGGCAATCATCTTTGTCGGCCGCTCGCTGGCAGCGGAAAACTTTGGCGAGAGTTCACTTTACGACGCCCACTACCAGCGGCGTTTTCGCGGACGGGACGGATTGTGAACGACGGCACCGGAAACAACAGAGGAAACACCACGATCGAACAGGCTTTGGCCCGGCTCAACTTCAAGCCGCGCCAGCTTGAGCCCGGCCATGTCTGGCTGGCCGGCGCCGGCCCTGGCGATCCCGGCTGCCTGACGCTGGAAGTGCTGGCCGCACTTGGGCACTGCGATGCCCTCGTCTACGACGCACTGGTCTCTCCCGATATCGTGGCAGTGGCGTCGGGCGCCGAGCTTTTTTACGCCGGCAAGCGTGGCGGCCAACCGTCGATGAAGCAGGACGACATCACCGCTTTGCTGGTGCGGCTGGCGCGAGAAGGCCGCCGCGTCGTCAGGCTGAAAGGCGGCGACCCCTATATTTTCGGCCGCGGCGGCGAAGAGGCGCTGGCGCTGGCGCGCCAAAACATCCCGTTCCGCGTGCTGTCCGGCCTGACCTCGGGCCTCAGCGCGCTTGCCGGAGCCTGCATCCCGGCCACCATGCGCGGCATCAACAAGGCGGTGATCCTGGCCACCGGCCACGCCGCCGGCACCGACGACGACCTCGACTGGAAAGCAATCGCCCGCACCGGCCAGCCGGTCGTCGTCTATATGGGCATGGCCAATCTGCCGTTGATATCAGCCTCGCTACTTGGCGGCGGCCTGCCGCCTTCGACGCCTGCTGCAGTGATCGTCGCCGCGACGACGCCGCAGGAGCGCATCGTCGTCGCCACCCTCGCCACCATTGCCGAGGAGGCGGCCGCCGCCGGGTTGACCGCGCCGGCGCTGATCGTCGTCGGCGGCATCGTCGCGATGCGCGCGGCATTGGCGGGCGAGCCATGACCCGCGCGATCATCATCGGCGCGCCGCGCTCAGGCTCGGGCAAGACCAGCGTCACCATCGGTATCTTGCGCGCGCTTTCCCGGCGCGGCCTCAAGGTGCGCGGCGCCAAATCCGGCCCCGATTATATCGACCCAGGTTTCCACACCGCCGCGACAGGCCTTTCCGGCGTCAATCTCGACAGCTGGGCGATGCCGCCTGCTTTGCTCAACGCGCTGGCCGGCGACGCAACTGAAGATGCCGATTTCATCTTCCTGGAAAGCGCCATGGGCCTGTTCGACGGGATTCCGGCTGCTCCGGGCCGCACCGGCTCGGCGGCCGATCTCGCACGGCTCTACGGCCTGCCGGTGCTGCTGGTGCTCGACGTTTCCGGACAGTCGACCACGGCGGCAGCCGTCGCCAAGGGGTTTGCCAGCTATGACCCCGATGTGCGCATGGCCGGCGTCGTGCTCAACCGGCTGGGCAGCGAGCGCCACCGCCGTCTCTGCAGCGACGCGATCGAGGCGATCGGCCTGCCGGTGGTCGGCGCGATCCTGCGCGATCCCTCGCTCAACCTGCCGGAGCGGCATCTCGGCCTCGTCCAGGCCGGCGAATACGAGAATCTGATGGCGCATCTCGACCGGCTGGCCGACATGGTCGAACGCTCGCTCGATCTCGACGCCATCATGGCGCTGGCGGCGCCCTTCGCACCCGCTACCGGCAGTTACGGCGACGCGCTGCCACCGCCCGGCCAGCGCATCGCACTGGCAGAGGATGCCGCCTTCACCTTCCTCTATCCGCATGTCGCCGCGCATTGGCGCAAGGCAGGGGCTGAAATCATCCGCTTCTCGCCGCTTGCCGACGAAGCGCCCGGCGAAAATTGCGATGTCTGCTGGCTGCCCGGGGGCTATCCCGAGCTTCACGCCGGCCGCCTTGCGGCGGCTGCGAATTTCAGGGCCGGCATCGAGGCGTTTGCGGCAACACGGCCGGTGCATGGCGAGTGCGGCGGCTTCATGGTGCTCGGCAAAGCGCTGGAGGACGCATCGGGCGAGACGCACGCCATGCTCGGCCTGCTCGGTCACTCGACCAGCTTTGCCAAGCGAAAGATGAACCTCGGCTACCGCGAGGCGCGGCTGCGCGCCGATTGTCCGCTGGGAGACCGAGGCGCGCTGATCCGCGGCCACGAATTCCACTATGCGCAGATGATTGCCACCTGCAGTGACGAACCCTTGGCCGACCTCGCTGACGGCCAAGGCAATCCGCTCGGCGCCTCCGGTTACCGGCGCGGCCATGTCAGCGGCACGTTCTTCCATGCCATTGCGAGAGGCTAGAGCATGATCCCGAAAAGTGGGCCCGGTTTTCGGAATAGATCATGCTCAAACTCCAGAACATGACACTCTCCACTCGGCAAATCCTCGATGACATCGCGCTCTGCGTCGTCTTCTTCACCCGGCTGCCGCTGCCGGTCGTCGATTTTCGGGACCGCAGCCTTGCTGCCGCGATCTGGGCAGCGCCGGTTGCCGGCCTCGCCGTCGCTCTGATCGGCGCCCTGGTCTACGCGGTCGGGACCTGGCTCGGTCTTGCCGCCGGCCCGGCAGCAGCCCTTGCCCTTGCCGCGACCTTGCTCGCCACCGGCTGCATGCATGAAGACGGGCTTTCGGATGTCGCCGACGGCTTTGGCGGCGGCAGGACACGCGAGAAAAAACTGGAGATCATGCGCGACAGCCGTATCGGCGCCTACGGCGCCTGCTCGCTCGCCCTGTCGCTGCTGATCCGCTGGAGCGTGCTTTCGGAATTCGCCGGCCCGGCCCAGATGTTCTGGGCTCTGATTGCCGCGCATGCCGCCTCGCGCGGCTTGTTCGGCGCTTTCATGCATCTTTTGCCGGCGGCGCGCAGCGACGGCCTCTCGGTCGATGCAGGCACCATGTCGGCCGAAACCGCCATTGCCGGCGCCGCGCTCGGCACCGTCGCGCTGCTGGCGCTAGGGTTCGGTGGCGCGGTCGCCGCGCTTATCCTGCTCGGCCTGTTGTTTGCCGCCTTCCGCGAGCTGTGCCGCAGCCAGATCGGCGGCCAGACCGGCGATACGGTCGGCGCGCTGCAGCAGTCTGGCGAGATCGCAATCCTGCTCGTCGCTTCCGTTTTCCTTTCCTGATTCTGTTTCGGAGATTTTTCCCCCATGCCTTTCAAATCGCTTGATGAATTGCGCGCGGCATGCCTCGATCTGCCTGCCGGCAGCGACGCCGCGGCAAATGCTGTCGCCCGCCGCCAGGACACGCTGACCAAGCCGCAAGGCAGCCTCGGCCGGTTGGAAACCATAGCGGCTTGGCTTGCCCGCTGGCAGGGCCGCGACATGCCGCAGCTCGATCGCGTAAAAGTCCTGGTTTTTGCCGGCAACCACGGTGTCACCGCACAGGGGGTGTCTGCCTTCCCGTCGGAAGTCACCGTGCAGATGGTGGCGAATTTCGCAGGCGGCGGCGCCGCCATCAACCAGCTTGCCCGCATCGCCGGTGCGGAGCTCGACGTCATTCCGCTCGACCTCGATTATCCGACCGGCGATTTCACGCAAGTGCCGGCAATGGACGGCGAAGCCTTCCTCGCCGCCGTCTCGGCCGGCTACGGCGCGGTGACCAAAGACCTCGACCTCGTCTGTTTCGGCGAAATGGGTATCGGCAACACCACGCCGGCGGCAGCCATCTCGGCCGCCCTTTTTGGCGGCGGCGCGGAAAAATGGGCCGGGCGCGGCACCGGCGTCGACGATGCCGGCCTGGTGCGCAAGATCACTGCCATCGAAGCCGGCCTCAAGCGCCACGCCGAGGCCCTTCCCGACCCGCTGGGGATCGCGGCAGCCCTCGGCGGGCGCGAACTCGCCGCCATCCTTGGCGCGACGCTGGCGGCGCGCCATTCAGGCGTGCCGGTGCTGCTCGACGGCTTCGTCTGCACCGCCGCCGCCGCACCCTTGGCAAGGTTGCACCACGCCGGCCTCGCCCACACGCTTGCCGCCCATGTCTCGGCCGAATCCGGCCATCGCCGGCTGCTCGAAGCGCTCGGCCTGCCGCCGCTGCTCGACCTCGGCATGCGGCTCGGCGAAGGCTCCGGCGCCTGCCTCGCCGTCAACATCGTCCGCTCGGCGCTCGAATGCCATGCCCGCATGGCAAGCTTTGCCGAGGCCGGTGTTTCGGAGAAGTAATCTCGTCAACTTGGAATCCAGTCTTGCGCTGGGGAACCTGGCCGGCCCGAGCACGTTGTGGCCGGTCAGCCCGGGTTACGCATGCAACAGCTTTTCCAGGAATTCGGTCATCCGACCTACGTCCCGTTTCCCGTTATTGCGGCGAGGCTTCTGCTGGCATCGATCTTCGGTGCGGCGATCGGCTTCGAACGCGAATGGCGAAATCGGCCTGCCGGGCTTCGCACCCATATCCTGGTCTGCGTGGCGGCGGCTACCTTCGGTATTCTGACGATTGAAATTATTCACGCGCCGATGTTTCAGCAGGATTCCGTAAGGGTCGATCCGATTCGCGTTGTCGAAGCGGTCACCGCCGGCGTCGCGTTCCTTGCTGCCGGAACGATTTTGTTTTCGAAGGGCGAGGTTCACGGGCTGACGACCGGGGCTGGCATGTGGCTCTCCGGGGCAATCGGCGTGGCCTGCGGGCTCGGTCTGTGGCAAGTGGCGGCACTCGGCACGCTTTTGGTGCTGGTCGCGGCAGGCCTTCTCTATAGTTTTGCCCACAAGTCCGGTATTGGCGAGAACGCCGGACCAGAAAAGCCCATGTCGGAAGAAGACGTGTCCAAGCCGCCCAAAGGCTGAGGCTGCAACTGGAACCGAACGCGAATTGGAAACCAACCGTCAGATTTGGAACCGCTATGTTCGCGACACTCTTTCAGGCAGCGAGAAAGCGAGTAATATCAACGGATTAAATGGTGGGTGCGACAGGGATCGAACCTGTGACCCGCTGATTAAGAGTCAGCTGCTCTACCAACTGAGCTACGCACCCACTCGCCGGTAAAACCAGCGTCGGCGGGCATATAGCCGCCGCCATCCGCCATGTCCAGCCCTGCCGGATTCATTTCCCGACAAATCGCTGAAGTGCCGCACATCGTCAGACGAACAGCTTGCCTTCCGCCACCTTGACGGCATGGCCGCCGATGCGGGCGGCGGCCAGTTTGCCGCCTTCGACATTCAGTTCGAGGCGGATGCGCGAAGGCCGCCCCATCTCCAGCCCTTGTTCGATCCAACGCTGGGAAACACCCTCTCTCGGACCGTCGAAATGCATGATCGCGCCGGCGAAGGCGGCGGCCGCCGAACCGGTCGCCGGATCTTCATAGGATGGATTGCCCGGCACGATCATGCGGACATGGAAGGCGCTGTCGTGGTTCACCGTCTCGCGGCAATAGACATACGGGCTGGCGAGGGCCCAATCGCTCTTGCGGGGCGCCAGTTCCGACCACGCCTGGTTGTCCAGCCTTATCCGGGCCGCCGCCTCCAGATCGGCGACCGGAATGGTCACGTAGGGCACGCCGGCCGACCAGAACGAGACGCGGTGGTTTTCGAAGCCGACTTCGTGCGGCCCCAGGCCAAGTGCCGCCCCGATCGCTTCCGGGTCGGCGGACAATTCCAGCCGCTCCGGCAGCTTGGCCAGGTCGAACTCGGCAAAGATGGCGCCATCGTGCTTGCTGACGGCGCAGCGCACCGGGCCGATGTTTTCCTCCAGCACGAAGATGCCGGCAGTGTCGCCATCGCCAGCCATTTCGGCAAGCGCAATCGCAGCGCCCACCGTCGGATGGCCGGCGAACGGCATCTCATGGTCGGGCGTGAAGATGCGGATGCGGGCGCGGTACTTGGGATTGTCGGGCGGCAGCACGAAAACGGTTTCCGACAGGTTGAACTCGCCCGCGATAGCCTGCATCGCGGCAGTGTCCAGTCCCTTGCTGTCAAGCACGACGGCCAGCGGATTGCCGCCCAGCCGCTCGGTGGTGAACACGTCGTAAAGTAAGTAATTCCGGGTCAGCATTGTAGAAAGCCTTCTGCCTCAATCCCAACAGGGGCCCAAACATGGGCGAAATTTAATTTGATATTTGAACCATTCGGCCTGATCAGTGCACCGGTTGGGACATCACTGGTATTATAGGGGTCCGGCGTGGACCAGATTGTCAATCTGCCAAAGACGGAATCCACTTCCGACATAAAGACGGCACTCGGGCTCGACCGCCTGGGTCTGAAGAAGAAACGGCGTCGCGGCTGGCTTTATGGCCTGCTTGTGCTGGTCGTCGTCGCCGCAAGCCTGGCGGGGTACCAATGGTATGCCGCGTCTCCCGCCAAGATCGACTATACCACTGTGCCGGCCGCTGTCGCCGACCTCACGGTCGAAGTGTCGGCGACCGGCACGCTGCAGCCGCTCACCCAGGTCGACATTTCGAGCGAACTGTCCGGCGTCGTCCGCTCGGTCGCGGTCAACGAGAACCAGCAGGTGAAGAAGGGCGATGTGCTGGCGGCGCTCGATACGGCCAAGCTGGAGGTGCAGATCGAGCGCGCCGAGGCTTCCGCCAAGGCGGCGGCTGCCAATGTCGAGACCGCCACCGTAACCCTCACCGAAAACGAAAGGGCGGTTGCGCGCGCGGCGGCGCTCACCAAGCGCGGCATGGCGACTGACCAGTCGCTTGAAGCGGCGACAGCGACGCGCGACCGCTCAAAGGCAGCGCTCGACAGCGCCAAAGCCAATCTGGCCATCGCCAATGCCGATCTCAAGGCGCAGCAGACGGACTTCGCCAAAAGCACCATCTATGCGCCCATCGACGGCATCGTTCTGACGCGCTCGGTCGATCCCGGCCAGACGGTTGCCTCCTCGCTGCAAGCGCCGGTGCTGTTCGTCATCGCCGCCGACCTGAGGAACATGGAGTTGAAGGCAGCGGTCGACGAGGCCGACATCGGCGCGGTCAAGCCCGGCCAGCATGCCCGCTTCACCGTCGACGCCTTTCCCGAGCGGCCGTTCGATGCCGAGATCCGCGACATCTCCTATGCCTCGGTCACCACCGACGGCGTCGTCACCTACGACGCGCGGTTCGAGGTCGACAACAACGAGCTTCTGTTGCGGCCCGGGATGACTGCCACCGTTACGGTCGTCACCAGAGAGGCCAAGGGCGTTCTCATCGTACCGTCGACGGCTTTCCGCTACCGGCCGGCGGCATCTGCTGCCCGAGCGTGGAGCCTGAGCGACCTGTTCACCGGCCGTATGGGCCGTCCACGCGGCAACCGCCAGCGCCAGGCGACGGCGCAGCCCACCGACGGCTCGCGCACGCTCTACGTGCTGGAGAATGGCCGGCCTCGGCCGGTCAACGTCAAGGTCGGCTCCACCGATGGCGAGCTGACCGAGATCATCTCCGGTCTCGCAGAAGGTGCGCAAGTCATCACCGCAGCGCAGCAGCGGAGCTGAAATCATGTCAGGCTCGCTGCTCATCACCTTCGACAAGGTCTGGAAAAGCTATGGCCAGGGCGAGGCCACGGTCCATGCGCTGGCTGGCGTCGATCTTGCCATCCGCAGCGGCGAATTCGTCGCCATCATGGGTCCGTCCGGCTCGGGCAAGTCGACGGCGATGAACATCATCGGCTGCCTCGACACGCCGACGGCCGGAACCTACAGCTTCATGGGCATCGATGCTGGCCGCCTCGACCGCAACCGCCGCGCCATGCTGCGCAATCTCTATGTCGGCTTCGTCTTCCAGGGCTACAATCTCCTGCCGCGCACCACCGCGGTGGAGAATGTCGAACTGCCGCTGATCTATCGCGGCGTCGCCGCCCGCGAGCGTCACGACCTCGCGATGAAGGCGCTGGCCGAGGTCGGCCTTGTCGGCCGCGAGCACCACACGCCGGCCGAGCTCTCCGGCGGCCAGCAGCAGCGCGTGGCGATCGCGCGCTCCATCGTCACCAGGCCGACCCTGCTCGTCGCCGACGAACCGACCGGCAATCTCGACACCGCACGCACGCACGAGATCATGGAGTTGCTGACGCGGCTGAACACCGAGCTTGGCCTGACCATCGCCATGGTCACCCACGAGGCCGATGTCGCTGCTTATGCCGAGCGCACAATTCGCTTCCTCGACGGCCACGTCGCCTCCGATGCCATGAACCTTGAGGTGGTGTAACCATGATCTGGGAAACCGTCCGCCTCTCGCTGCTTTCAGTGCGCCGCAACGTGCTGCGCTCGTTTCTGACGCTGCTCGGCATCGTCATCGGCGTTGCGGCCGTCATCGCCATGCTCACCATCGGCTCGGGCACCACTGAAAAGGTAAAGGCCGACATTTCCAAGCTCGGCAGCAATTTGCTCGTTGTCCGCCCCGGCCGCCCGGCCGGGCCCGGCGGACCGGGAGGGCTCGACCAGGCCACACGTCCGCTCGGCAGCAAGGAACTTGCCGCGCTTGTCGCACATTTGAGCGGCGCCCACGCCATCTCGCCCGCCTCGCAAAAGCAGGTCCGCGTCATCTCCGGCACCGAAAGCCTGACGTCGGGTGTCACCGGCACCGACAGCGCCTATCTCGATGCGCGCGACTGGAAGTTGATCTCGGGCCGACCGTTCAGCGATTCGGAAATCCGCTCGGGCACCGGCGTCTGCCTGATCGGCGAAACCGTGCGCCAGCAGTTCTTCGGCGCCGGCGACCCCGAAGGCGAGATCATTCGCGTCAACCGCACCTCGTGCAAGATCATCGGCCTGCTCGAGCCGAAGGGCTATACCGGCTTCGGCCAGGACCAGGACAATGTCGTGCTGATGCCGCTCGCCGCCTACCAGCGCCGCATCGCCGGCAACCGCGACATCGACTCGATCTACGTCGCCGCCGACGACAGGACGCCGACCACCGAGCTGCTGCCGCGCGTCGAGGACATTTTGCGCGATGCACGCCGCATCCCACCGGACCGCGAAGACGACTTCTCGATACGCGACATGACCCAGATCGCCGACGCCATGGCGAGCGCCACCACGACGATGACCGGCATGCTGGGCGCGGTCGCCGGCGTCAGCCTGTTGGTCGGCGGCATCGGCATCATGAACATCATGCTGGTGTCGGTCACCGAGCGCACCCGCGAGATCGGCATAAGGCTGGCCATCGGCGCGCATGAAAAGCACATCCTCATCCAGTTCCTGGTCGAGGCCACCGTGCTGTCGCTGCTCGGCGGCATCATCGGCATCCTGATCGGCCTGGCGCTGGCCGGCCTCGCCTCGCTGACGCTGGCGATCCCGTTTGCGCCAAGCCAGGCGGTGATCTTGCTCGCCGTCGGCTTCTCGGCGCTGATCGGCATGGTGTTCGGCTTCTTCCCGGCGCTGCGCGGCGCACGGCTCGATCCGATCGACGCGCTGAGGCATGAATAGCACGACGCAGCGTGCGCCGCCTTCAGATGTCCCCAAAATTTTGACGCGGCCGTCGCCCTGCCCCTGTCGCGGAATAGCCGCGGTGCTAGCAATCGCCTTGGGGATATGGGGGATAGTGGGATGAGCAAGAAAGAGCGAGTGGCTTTGGTGACGGTGATCATCGAGGCCGCATTGGCGGGCTTTTGGTGGTATTTGGCCAGCTATGGCATGGCCAACCCCGATCATGTCACCGCCGATTTCCAGCAGGTTGTCGGTCAGACGATGGGAACGACGATGGGTGCGCTGCTGGGTATCGGCGTCATGCTGTTTTTCGTCGCCGCCCGCAACGACCGTAAAACCATCGAAAACAAAATGCGTCATTAGAGCGACGTGCGTCCACTTGGACGCACAAAGTACGCTCTAACACTTTGAATCTGCGCATCGTGCTTTCCGAAAATCGATTCCGATTTTCGGCCCGATGCGTTAGTCCTTGTCGGCAAAATGCCACTCGATCAGTGGCTTCATGTGCGGCATCAGCCCGTCCGGCAGGTCATCGGCACTGCGGATGATGACAGGCCCGTCGATCTCCGGCTCTGCCTCGGTGGCGACAAAGGCGCTGATGCGCTGCGCGATCTCGTCGGCGGATGCCGCTTCGCGATAGCGGCGAAAGATCACCGTGCCGGTTGCCGTCGACAGGGCATAGTAGCGCCTGCCGCGCGCCGCGCCGGCAAGGTCGAGGCCGGTTTCTTCCCGCACCTCGCGGATCATGTTGAAGTCGACATCGACAAGGCCGTCGCGGAAATCGGTTGGCTCGAACGAGCCGGCGGCGAAGTAGACGCGACCGGCATTGACGGTGTGCGACGCCATGCGGATCGCCACCAGCGCATTGTCGCCGGCGACCAGCATGGCATGGGCATAGGCGTGCTCGGCCCCCGCCACCTGGCGATTGCCGCGCCAAAGCATGAAGGTCGAGTAGCGCACCGCATGGCAGCGACCCACGAGGCTGTTGTCGCGATAGCCGAGCGCCGAAAGCAGCACCACGGTGCCGTCGAACAACGCCGGGTTGGCTGCGGTCTCGCGCCGCCAATTCTCGGCGATCGCTTGCGCATTATCGCGTTCGAACGGATGCGGGCCGGGGTCGAGCCTGACATCGACGGCGTCGACCGGAAGGATGATGTTGCGCGGCAGGTCGAAGCTCAACGAAAACGATCCTCAGGTCATTTCAAGGGTGATCGCCACAGGACAGTGGTCCGACGCCTTCGGCCGGTCCCAGCCGCAACGCGGAAACCGGTCCACCTCCTGGCCTGCCGGAAAAATCGTGCGCCAGGGCTGGCCGTTGCGGATGATGTCGGGAACGGCGGTCGCGTTCCTGGCTGCCAGTGCCTTCGACAACAGGATGTAGTCGAGCTGGCACAGATGCCGCTCTTGCGGCCCGCGCGTATGGTACAAGGTCCAACGGTCCATTTCCGGGCGCCGCTCGACCGCATTCTCGCAAAAGCCGCCGGCGGTGAGCACGTTGAGGCAGGACTGGCTCTCATCGATCACCTCGAAGCGGTAACCGTCAAAGGCGTCGCCGGAGATCTTCACGCGCTGCCGATAGTCGTTCATGTCGCCGCAGATCGCCCAGTATTTGTCGGCGGCGTGATCCCCACCGAAACGCTCCTCGATGATCCGGCGCACCGCTTGCGCCTCGGCGATGCGCAGCGGCATCGTCGCCTGGCGGCCGTCGAGGCCGTTGCGGGGCGTGCCCATCGACTTGAAATGCACCAGATAGAGCGTCAGCGGCACGCCACCGACGGTCAGGTCGATTTCCAGGCAGTCGCGCCTGAAGATGCGCTGGTTGGCCTGATGCCCGAACGCTGCCAGCTCCGGCGTGTGCAGGCCGAACTGCTCGAACGTGACATAGGCGTGGCTTGTCATGCGCACGAATTCGATCGGCTGGCCCTGCGCGGTCTCGTTGCGCATCATCACGGCGACGTCGATGCCGCGCGAATCATTGCCGGCGGTGGTGTATTTCTGGCGGTAGCCATGCCCGACCATCCTGAACAGATAACCGTGTTCGAAAGCCTTCAGCGCCTCGATATTATCGACCTCCTGCATGCAGATGATGTCGGCGCGGGTGGCGGCGATGGCCAATGCCGTCAGCTGCCGCGTATCGTCGGATTGCGCGATCGCCCGCGCCTGCTCCAGCATCTTGTATTCGGCCTCGCTCTGGATGTCGAAGAGCGCCAGCGTGCGATCCTCGTTGAGCTGGTTGCGGTATCCGGAAAAATCGAACCTGTTCATCAGGTTTTCGACATTGAAGGTGGCGAGGCGCAGCGACATGGCGGTGACCTTTGCCCACAAGCGCGGCCGAAAACAAGGCTGGGCGATGCCCATTCATGGTTGATGGAACGTTTCCGTTCATCTTCCGTTCAGACGCAAAGGTCCATGATTAAGGATTAGTCTGAGTGGGGCCTGAATCTTCGGAGAGTGAAATGAAACCGCTCTTTTTGACTACCATTCGATCGGGCATGTTGACCTTGGGTCTTGTTTCCGGCCTCTCGGCGCCTTCCATGGCCGGGCCCATTCAGCCTGACGTCCCGCTCCCAACTGCTGCCGCGGCACGCGAAATCGTGCCGGTGCGCGAGAGCTGGGCTGGCGGCAATAATAACGTCTGGATGCGTGGCCGTAATTTCTCCCGGAACTGGAACCGTGGCAATTGGAACCGTGGCAACTGGAACGGTGGGCGGCACTGGCGCCGCAACTGGAACGGTGGGCGGCACTGGCGCCATAATCGTGGCCGGTACTACGGTGGCGGCCATTACGGCCGGTACTACGGTGGCGGCTATTACGGCCGTTACTACGACGACGACGACAACGGCGCCGCCGCGCTTCTCGGTTTGGGCCTTGGGTTCGGCCTTGGCAGCCTGTACCAGGGCTACTACAACCAGGGCTACTACAACCATGGCTACTACAACCAGGGTTACTACAACCGGGGCTACTACAACAACGGTTCGAGCGCCCATGTCCGCTGGTGCTACAATCGATACCGGTCGTATCGCACCTGGGACAACACGTTCCAACCCTATAACGGCCCGCGCCGGCAATGCTGGTCGCCCTATAGGTGATCGACTGATGCATTCCAGACGGCGCCGCCCCTCGCGGCGCCGTTTCCGTCTGGCGCAGCCTTCTTCTGAACTGTTCTTTGTCCGGCCAGGGCACCGCGAAATCGTTTTGCCGCCGACGATAACACTATGTTTATCAGGCAGGCCTAGTTATCTTGCCGATCGCACCACATGAAATGCGACGATCGCCGGGGATTGGCGCGCGATGGCTGAAGACGAAAACAGGGACAAACACAGGCAGCGCGTCTTCAAGGGCGCGACGATCCTGACCGGCATGACCAATTCCGAGGTCACGTGCACGGTCCGCAACATGCATGACGGCGGCGCCGAACTGAAGGTCTCGATCGA
Organism: Mesorhizobium sp. WSM4817; assembly: GCF_055811135.1. Lineage (NCBI taxonomy): Bacteria > Pseudomonadati > Pseudomonadota > Alphaproteobacteria > Hyphomicrobiales > Phyllobacteriaceae > Mesorhizobium > Mesorhizobium sp. WSM4817. Next base: position 76,224 of record NZ_JBVVQQ010000005.1, read on the forward strand.
CGCTCGCGTGCCCGACGAGTTCCTGCTCTATGTGCCGACCGACGGCATCGCCTACAAGGCAGTGGTCCGCTGGCGCCGCGAGGACCGCATCGGCGTGATGTTCACCGGCACCGAGCCAAAGCCCCACTGGCACTACGGCTAGATCCCCTGAACCGCGCCCTCCAACCAGCCAACCACACCGCCTTCATGTAAAAAGCCGGCGGAGCGCTCCGCCGGCTTTCCTGTGCTAAATTGCGGATTCGATCAGTTCTTGGCCTTGTCGACCAATTTGTTCTTCGAAATCTCCGCGCGCCCGCAGGGCGAAGCCCGAGGACGCGCAAGGAAACCAACGGGGATTTCGGTCAGTTCTTGGCCTTGTCGACCAGCTTGTTCTTCGAAATCCACGGCATCATCGCGCGCAGCTTGGCGCCGACTTCCTCGATCTGATGGCTGTCGTTGTTGCGGCGGATGCCCTTGAAGCGCGACATGCCGGCGCGATACTCCTGCATCCATTCCGAGGTAAACTTGCCGGTCTGGATATCCTTCAGCACGCGCTTCATTTCGGCCTTGGTCTCGGCGGTGATGATGCGCGGGCCCGAAACATATTCGCCCCATTCGGCGGTGTTCGAGATCGAGTAGTTCATGTTGGCGATGCCGCCTTCATAGATCAGGTCGACGATCAGCTTGACCTCGTGCAGGCACTCGAAATAGGCCATTTCCGGTGCGTAGCCGGCTTCCACCAGCGTCTCGAAGCCAGCGCGGATAAGCTCGACCAGACCACCGCACAGCACCACCTGCTCGCCAAACAGGTCGGTCTCGCATTCCTCGCGGAAATTGGTCTCGATAATGCCCGAACGGCCGCCGCCGACGCCGCAGGCATAGGACAGAGCGAGATCAAGTGCATTGCCCGAAGCGTCCTGGTTGACCGCGACCAGGCACGGCACGCCGCCGCCCTTCTGGTATTCGCCGCGCACCGTGTGGCCGGGCCCCTTCGGCGCGATCATAACGACGTCGACCGAGGCCTTCGGCTCGATCAGGCCAAAGTGCACGTTGAGGCCGTGGGCAAAGGCGATCGCCGCGCCATCGCGGATGTTCGGCGCGATCTCGGACTTGTAGATGTCGGCCTGCAGCTCGTCCGGCGTCGCCATCATCATCAGGTCGGCCCATTTGGCGGCGTCCGCCACGCTCATCACCTTGAGCCCGTCGGCCTCGACTTTTTGGGCGGTCGCCGAGCCGGCCTTGAGGCCGATGGCGATTTCCCCAACGCCGGAATCCTTGAGATTGAGCGCATGCGCCCGGCCCTGGCTGCCATAGCCGATGATGGCGACCTTCTTGCCCTTGATCAGGTTGAGATCGGCGTCGCGATCGTAGTAGACACGCATTTTTCTTCCTTCCCGTTTTTGAATTCAGAGCATGATGCCGAAAAGTGTGAAGCGGTTTTCGGACGACATCATGCTCTATCTCTTTGATTTAGAGCCGGATTCAGATTTCAGGTCGACTTGACCTGAAATCATCCGGCTCTAGAGGCCTTGCGGCCCGGTTTTTGCTCCGTGAAGAGCGAGAAACTGCTGCGTCGCCCGGACGGCATCGCCGCCAATCGCCGCATCAGTCAATTTCAGCCGGTCGCCGAGCAGCAGGCGGATCTGCACGTCGCGGGCGACCAGCCCGAAAAAGGTGCGGAATGCCACTTCGGCATCCGAGAACTCGAGAAGCCCGGCCTGCCGACCGGCCTCCAGCACCGGCTTCAGGCGCCGGGCCAGCGCGAAACGCCCGTTCTCCAGCACGATGGCGCCGAGATCGTCATTGCCCGAGCCGGCACGGCCAATGGCGACGCGGTTCAGCGCGATCGATGTGTCGCTCGAAATCACCTTGAGCCAGTCCGAAGCGAAGCGTGCGAGGCTCACCGTCAGCGAAGCAAGAGTAAGCCCCTTGCCGTCGACCGGCACCACCCGCACCTTGGAGGCCTGCCATTGAACAATTGCCGTCAACAGCCCGTCGCGATCGCCGAACCATTTGTAGAGCGTTTCCTTGGAACAGCTTGCCCGCCGCGCAACGGCGGTCATGGTCAACTGATCGCCCTCCTCGACCAGCAGGCGAAGTGCGGCGTCGAGCACGGCTTTCTGCCGCTCGGTCAGCGCTTCGCTGGTGTCGACGTCGACGCTTGCCTGCAGCAATCTCTTTTCCTGCTCGATAACGGTACGGCAATGGGCGTACCGTACGTTACGGTTCGGCGTGTCTATGACGTATTGCCAGACCCGGGGCAAGCCCTATCTCCGCTTTTTGACCGGCTTGTCGCGGGGAGAAAGATGCTCGTCGGCCTGCTTGCATTGACGGTTGCCGCCGCTTTCGCGGGCGCCGCCATCTATATCAGCGTTGCCGAGCAGCCGGCGCGGCTTCGCCTCGACGACCGTGCACTGCTGCAGGAATGGCAACCTTCCTACAAGCGCGGCGCCGCCATGCAGGCGTCGATCGCCGTCGTCGCCTGTGTTCTTGGTGTCGTTGCCTGGTGGCAGACCGGCAGTCTCGCCTATCTCACTGGGGCGGTGCTGATCATCCTGCCATGGCCATGGACGCTGATCGCAATGATGCCGACAAACCGGTTGCTGGAGGCGATGGACGCGGCCGCCGTCAATCTGCAAGCGAGGGCGCTGATCGCCAAATGGGGCAATCTGCATCTGGTTCGCGTCATGCTTGGCGTGCTGGCGGCACTGGCATTCCTCTGGGGCAGTGCCTGACGGCTGCAAGCGACCTTCAGCGCCAGCGGGACCACATCACTCCGGCATCGCCGGATGACGCAGCCGCCCGAGCAAAGCCGACAAGGTTTCCAGGTCATCATTGGAGAGCCTGGCGCCGACCAGCTCGGCGATAGATCGTCCGTAGACGGCCCACATGCGGCGGCGCGCCTCGCGGCCCTTCCGCGTAATGCGGACAGTCTGTCCGCGACCGTCATCGGCAACCCTGAGCTTCTCGACCAGCCCGTCCGCTTCGAGGCGCGCCAGCAGCCGCGAGACGTTGTACTGCGCAAACAGCGTGCGCTCGATCAGCTGGAACGGCCGCAAGCCGCCCTCGCCGGCTTCGGCAAGCTCATGCAGCACGTCGTACCAGGCAAGCGGCGGCAAGCCGGCGTCCTTCAGCGCGTCTTCGGCTCTTTCCAGCAGCTGGCGCGAAACGCGCATCAGGCGCGCCCAGGCTTTGATGGCCGCCGGCGAAGGATTCTCCGTCATGATGCAGCATAGGCGATAGATGCAATTGCATCAAGCTTGCCAATGAATGCAAATGCATCTATATAGATGCAACTGCATTTATATCGGATGGCCCTGTCATGAAGCATGAAACCTGCGAGATCGCCGACATTCCGGAGACGGGCGGCCTGATGACCGACAAGCTCGTTCTCGTCAGCCACCACCTTTGCCCCTATGTGCAGCGCGCGGCGATCTCGCTCTGCGAAAAGGACGTGCCGTTCGAGCGGATCACCGTCGATCTCGCCAAAAAACCGGCCTGGTTCAAGGCGATATCGCCGCTCGGCAAGGTGCCGCTGCTGCGCGTGCCGCAGAATAGCGAGGCAACCGTGATTTTCGAGTCGGCGGTCATCCTCGAATTTCTTGAGGAAACGCAGGCCAACCCACTCCACCCTGCCGACCCGCTGGCCCGCGCCCGGCATCGCGCCTGGATCGAGTTCGGCTCGGCCATCCTCAACGCCATCGGTCGGTTCTATTCCGCACCGACCGAGGCCGCCTTCCTTGCCGAAAGCGAAGCTCTGTCGGCAATGTTCGATCGTCTCGAAGCGGAACTGGCGGCTGGCCGGGCTGGGCCATGGTTTGCCGGCGAGCGCTTTTCACTGGTCGATGCTGTCTTTGGGCCAGTCTTCCGCTATTTCGACGCCTTCGATCGGATCGGCGCGTTTGGCATCCTGAGCGGAAAGCCGCGTGTCGAGGCCTGGCGAAATCGATTGCACGAACGCAAGTCGGTGAAGGACGCTGTCACCCCGGACTATCCACAGCGCCTTCATGCATTCCTGCAAGCGAAGGGTTCGCACGTTTCGAAACTCATCCGCAGCGAGGCGGCCACCGCGCTTCCTTGATACCGATCCGCCTGAACGGATCGACCACGGTTCCGGCCACCATCGAGGCAAGGATGTTTGGCGCCGGCGGGATTTTTGCCACCGACGCCACCAGCCTGTCGCGGACGAACGGCATCACGGTCGAATCCGACTGGTAGAACGGCGTCAGCATCAGCGACAGCGCCTGAAACACCCGGACATGCCATCGCCGCGCCTGGACATAGACCTCCAGCGCAGTATCGACACGATCCGTTCCTATGAGCGCATAGTTGAGCGCCGCCGCGTCGAGCAGCGCCATGTTCGCCCCTTGCCCGAGCTGGTCGAATGCGCCGCGTCGCCGATGATCGCCCATCGCCGTCCGGCCGGCACCTTGAGCGTGTGATGGCCGTAACGCGCCAGCGAAAGCTGATCGAAACTGTCGATCTGGCGCGTGAACGCCTCGCATTCGGGCCACAGCCGAACCAGCCTCGCCTTCCAGGTGTCGAGGCCTGTCGCCCTGACCTGCTCTGCATCCGCCGGCTTCAGGCTCCAGAAGAATGCCGCCATCTTCTCGACGCCCGGTTCCGGCCTGCCGATCGGCAGCACGCCGATCATCACGCTCGCTCTGTCGTAGCGCTGCAGCAGCGCGTGCTCGTCGAAACCGTCGCCGCGCCAGCCGAGCGACGCCCAGAACGCGCCATAGGCGAGCGGCCGCGGCTCCCCCGAATTCCCTACGCGCTGCCGCAATTTGGAGCGCGAACCGCTGGCATCGACGACCAGATCGAACGGCCCTATCCTTCGCCCGTTGCCGCAGATCAGCGTTGCCCGTTCGCCGGTTTCCAGCGTCTCGAGCTCGACGCCGGTTTCGATGGCGATCGCCTGGCGCCGGACGGCGCGGAAAAGCACGCCGAACAAGGCCGCCCGGTGCACCGCCAGCCCGAAACGACTGCGGCGCTGCGCATCATAGCGGACGTCGAGCACGGTGCGGCCGGTTTTCGCATCGGCGCCATGCAGCCGGTCGATGCGGCTGCCCAGCGCCAGGATCTCGTCGAGCACACCAAGATCGGCAAGCACCGTCAGCCCGGTCGGCTGCAGGATCAGCCCGGACCCGACCGGCTTTGGCTCGTCGAAGCGCTCGAAGATGGTGACCCGATGCTCGGCACGCTTCAGATAGAGCGCCGCGGCCAGCCCGGCCGGGCCGGCGCCGGCAATCGCGATGTCCAGAGAATTGCCCATTGCCGCCGAATCGTCTCGCCCAGGCCGGACAATCCTTCAGCGCTATCGGCAAATCAAGCCGTCGCTCCTGGTATCGATAGTTAGGTCTCGGCGGCGTCGAAAGCGTTCCGCGCAGCGCGCACCGCGCCATGATTGAGCTCGGCCCATTGGAGCAGCTGATGCAGGGGCCCGAACATCGAGCGTCCGAGATCGGTCAGACTGTATTCGACGCTCGGCGGCTTGGTCGGGAAGACCTCGCGATGGACATAACCGTCGCGCTGCAAATCGTGCAGCGTCTGGGTCAGCATGCGCTGGGAAATGTCGGGCACCAGCCGCCGCAATTCGCCGAACCGGTACGGCTTTTCGGCCAGCGCCATCATCAGCAGCGAACTCCATTTGTTGCTGATGCCCTGGATCACATCGCGCACCGGACAGTCGGCAATGTTGCCCCCGCCGCTGCACGCTTTGTAAATCTCGAGCTTCGACTTCAGACTGACGACCTTGCTGTCCATCGCTGGTTCCCTGCGCCTGCCTACCTCCCGCAAAACTGCCTTCTTTACGAGGGTCGGTCAATTCCTATTTTAGTGCTGGTCTCTTTTTGAGACTTATATAACCACCCGCCGCTCCGGCGCAACGACAGGACTTCCCATGACCGATACCCTTCTCGTCACCGGCGCCTCCGGCCAGCTTGGCCGCGGCGTCGTCGATCATCTGCTGGACACGCTCAAGGTTCCGCCCGCACGGATCATCGCCGCCACCCGCAATCCGGAAAACCTCGCAGCGCTGGCAGCGCGCGGCGTCATCATCAGGCAAGCCGATTTCGATGACAAGGCATCGCTTGTCGAAGCATTCAAGGGCGCCGACAGGATCCTGATCGTCTCGACCGGCGAGCTCGACCTTGGGGGCAAGCGCCTCAAGCAGCACGAAAATGCCGTCGCAGCCGCGCGGCAGGCCGGCGTTTCGCATCTGCTCTACACCTCGATGCCCAATCCTGAGCCGGGATCGCCGGTGCTATTTGCGGGCGATCATTACGGGACCGAGCAGGCGATCAAGGCGAGCGGCATCGCCTACACGATTTTCCGCAACGGCTGGTATCAGGAGAACCTGTTCATGTCGCTGCCGCACGCCATTGCCTCGGGGCACTGGTATACATCCGCAGCTGACGGCCGCATCGCCCATGGCGCCCGCGACGACATGGCCGCGGCGATCGCTGCCGGCCTTGCCTCGGGCGCCACCGAAAGCACGACATATACGCTGACCGGTCCGCAGGCCCATACCGTCGCCGAGATCGCAGCCCTGGTGACCAACGTCACCGGCAAACCCATCGAGGTCGTCCAGCTTTCGGACGAGGCGTTGACCGAGGGCCTGAAGGCTGCCGGCGTTCCCGAGGGCTTTGCCCAAATCGTCACGTCCTTCGACACCAACACGCGCTCCGGCCGCATCGGCATGGTGACCGACGCGATCGAGACACTGTCAGGCAGGAAGCCGCAATCGCTGAAGCAGTTTCTTGAAGCGAACAAGGCAGCTCTGGCCGGCTGAGCCAGAATAGAGTGCCGGACTTCCGAAGCCGGCGGGACAGCGCCCCCCTCTGTCCTGCCGGACATCTCCCCCACACGGGGGGAGATTGGCCGTCACGAGGTTTTCGCCAATCTTCAGCGTCGCAGGAAGGCTGTAAGGCCGAAGCTGCCGATCTCCCCCCTTGTGGGGGAGATGTCCGGCAGGACAGAGGGGGGCGCGAAGGATCGCGACGAAGCGGCTCTAAATCGCCACCTGCGTTCCGATCTCGACCAC
>NZ_JBVVQQ010000005.1:83347-346389 GCF_055811135.1 Mesorhizobium sp. WSM4817
CCGGCAGGACAGAGGGGGGCGCGAAGGATCGCGACGAAGCGGCTCTAAATCGCCACCTGCGTTCCGATCTCGACCACACGTCCGGTCGGGATCTGGAAATACTCCGTCGCATCGGCTGCCGTGCGCGCCAAGCCGATGAACAGCTTGTCCTGCCACACCGGCATGCCGGAATTGGGTGAGGCCTTGAGCGAGCGCCGCGACAGGAAGAAGGAGGTCGTCATGATGTCGAATTTCCAGCCCTGCTTGCGGCAGATCGCCAGCGCACGCGGGATGTTGGGCTGTTCCATGTAGCCGAAGGTCAGTGTCACCCGCATGAACAGATCGTTGATCGTTTCCATCTTGACCCGGTCACTGTCTGGCACGACAGGCTGCTGCGCCGTCACCACCGAGAGGATGACGTTCTGTTCGTGCAGCACCTTGTAGTGCTTCAGGCTGTGCATCAGCGCGGTCGGCGCGCTGACCGGATCGCTGGTCAGGAACACGGCCGTGCCGGACACCAGCTGCGGCTTCTTCTTCAACAGATTGGCGGCAAGGAAATCGAGCGGAATCTCGTTCCTGCGCGTCTTGTCGAACAGATAGCGGCTGCCGCGTATCCAGGTCCCCATGATCAGCCCCATGATGCAGGCCACGGCGATTGAAACCCATCCGCCTTCCACGAATTTCACGATATTCGCCAGGAAGAAGCCGGTGTCGATCGTGCCAAACAGCAGCGCCAGCGCTGCAGCGAGCGCGGTCTGCCATTTCCATTGCCACCGCATCACCACGAACAGCAAGATCGTCGTCATCAGCATCTCGCCTGTCACCGAAATTCCATAGGCGGAAGCGAGCGAACTCGAACTGCCAAAGCCGACGACCAGCAGCATGACGCCGAGCGCGAGAAGGAGGTTCACGCGCGGCATGTAAATCTGGCCGAGTTGCATCTCGGAAGTATGCTGAACTTCGATTCTGGGCAGAAGATTGAGCTGCACCGCTTGCCGGGTCAGCGAAAACGCCCCGGAGATAACGGCTTGACTGGCGATGACAGTCGCGGCTGTTGCGAGCCCGACCATCGGTATCAGTGCCCAATCCGGCAGCATCTGGAAAAACGGATTGTCGGGCACGCCGCCGTGAGCAAGAACGAAAGCGCCTTGCCCAAAATAGCTGAGCAGCAGGCAGGGAAAGACGATCCAGAACCAGGCCAGCACGATTGGACGGCGACCGAAATGTCCGAGATCGACGTAAAGCGCTTCGGCACCGGTAACCGCCAGAAAAACCGCGCCGACGGTGAGAAACGCGCCCGCTTTGGCCTCGGCAAGGTAGGCCACCGCATAATAGGGATTGATTGCCAGAAGGACGGAGACATCGTCGAGGATATGCACCAATCCGGCAATGCCGATCGCCAGAAACCAGAGCGCCGTCACCGGCCCGAAAACCGAGGCCACTCTGCCGGTCCCGAAGCGCTGCACGGCAAACAGGACGGCAAGAATCACCAATGTAATGGGAACCACATATGGATCGAACGCCGGGGTCACGACGCTCAGCCCTTCCACCGCTGACAGCACCGAAATGGCCGGCGTTATGATCGCGTCGCCGAAAAACAGTGCGGCTCCGCACAGACCGATGACAAGAATGATGCCGGAGCCAGCCGGATAGGCTTTCCGGGCCAGCGCCATAAGCGACAGGGTACCGCCCTCACCCTTGTTATCCGCCCGAAGCACGAAGGCGACATACTTTATGGTCACGATAATCGTCAGTGCCCAGACGATCAGCGACAGAATGCCCAGAACGGCACTGCGCGGATCGGTGCCCGACGAAGCATGCAGTGCTTCGCGAAGCGCATAAATAGGGCTGGTGCCGATATCGCCATAGACCACGCCGAGAGCGCCCAGCATCAGGACCTTGGTGCTGTGCTTTTCGACCTCAGGATGGCTGGATTGTTCGACTGGTTCTGCCTCACTACCACTGTTGGTAAGGGCCATGGACGACACTCCGATAAGCGCGCGGTGCTCTACGCTTGCTGCGATGCAATATCAAGTGCCCCAACGTGATGGCTGCCATGTCCGCAAAGCGAGGCTTCCATCTCTACCAACCACAAGCCTTCAGAAATCTTTTGACCGTACCGGCCATGCCATACTCCAACGCATCGGCTGTCAACCCATGTCCGATCGACACTTCGGCCAATGTCGGGATGCGTTTTGCCAATGCCGGCAGGTTGTTCACCACCAGATCGTGGCCGGCATTGACCTGAAGCCCGGCGGCAAGTGCTGCATCCGCGGTTTTTCCCAATCTTTCCAGCTCATTCGCCGCTTTTGCCGAATCGGAATGAAAGCTGCCATACGGCCCCGTGTAGAGCTCGATCCGGTCGGCGCCGGTGTCGCGCGCGGCGTTCATCCCTGCCGGATCGGGGTCGGAAAACAACGACACGCGCAAGCCCCCTTTCTTCAGCCGTTTGACGATCGGTGTCAGGAACGCCGCCTCGGCGGCAAAGTTCCAGCCATGGTCGGAGGTGGCCTGGGTAGGGTCGTCGGGCACCAGCGTCACCTGCTCCGGCTGGTGCTTTTCCACAAGCGCCAGGAAATCCTCGCTCGGGTAGCCCTCGATGTTGAACTCTGCCTTGGGGAATTCGTCGTCGATCAGCGCCCTGATCTCCGGCAGGTCGGAATGCCTGGTGTGCCGCTCGTCGGGCCGCGGATGCACGGTCAGGCCATGCGCGCCCGCGGCCAGCGCCAGGCGCCCGAGCCCGATGAGGCTTGGCCACGGCAGGTCGCGCCGGTTGCGCAGCATGGCGATGGCATTGAGATTGACGGAGAGTTTTGCAGGCATGGCTTCTCGGGTCCGGACATAATCGCGGCCATCTATACCGCCTTTGGCGGGAACAGACAGGGGGTTTCCGGTGTTCCAGAGGGACGTATAATATCCAGCAAGAGGAAGACCCGTGAATTATCTTGAAGACGTGCCGGCGGTTCGCCGCATCGACACCGACCGCGACGACCTGTTCGCCATCGACGTCGTCGGCCATGTCACGGCGGCCGATGCGGAAAACCTGTTCGGATTGCTGGAGGCGGCCTATGCGCTGCACCCGAAAATCGATGTGCTGGTGCGCCTGATCGACCATGAAGGCGTCGATTGGGCCGATGTGTCGGACGAAACGCTTGAACAGGGCACGGCCCATGCCGTGGAGCATGTCGGCCGCTGCGCTGCGCTCGGCGAGCCGAACTGGGTACCCAGCGCACAGAGCGTGCTGCCTGCTTCCTCAGCCGTCGAACTCAGGCATTTCGAGGCAAAGGACGAAGCATCCGCCTGGGAATGGCTCGACGCCAGACCGCTGGCCCCACGCTGACGCAGGTCGATCCCGTGCCAGTCCCAGATTCCTGGTCCATGGGGGCTGCTCGACCGGCCTATCTGACAATCGTCAGCCGTTCCGCCGCCCGCGTGACTGCCGTGTAGAGCCAGCGCTGGCGGGTTTCCTTGAACGCCCAGCTTTCGTCGAAAAGCACGATCTCGTTCCACTGCGAGCCTTGCGCCTTGTGCACGGTCAGCGCGTAGCCATAGTCGAAATCGTCGAAGCGTTTTTTCTGCTGCCAGGGAATGTCGGCGTCCGGGTCCTCGAACGCCGCTTTGAGCAGCTTGATCTTGGCGACGCCGCGGTCCGGATCGTCCTCCTCCGGGGAGACCAGCAGATTGATGCCGGGTTTCATCGTCTCGCGCGACGAGGTCATCACCTTCCACAGCGAACCGTTGAGCAGTCCCTTGGCTGGGTCGTTGCGCAGGCAGACGAGCTTGTCGCCGGCCTGTGGATAGTCGGCATTGAACCCCTTCAGCGCGCGCAGCCGCTGATTATAGCGACGCCGCGTCCTGTTGGTGCCGACCAGCACCTGGTCCGCCTTCAGCACCAGTTCCTGGGTGACGTCTTCCTTGCCGATCACCTGCGCCGCGCCATAGTCGCCGCGCATGAACTCGCGGCCCTCGCGCACGTCGAGCGCCAGCCGGATAATCGGGTTGTCGCGCGCCTGCCGGTGGATCTCGGTGAGCAGAATATCCGGTTCATGCTCCGTGAAGAAGCCGCCGCCGGAGATCGGCGGCAGCTGGCCGGGATCGCCGAGAACCAGGATCGGCGTGCCGAAACTCAAGAGGTCGCGGCCAAGCTGCTCGTCTACCATCGAACATTCGTCGATGACGACGAGCTTGGCCCGCGAGATCGGGCTTTGCCGGTTGAGCGAAAAGGTCGGCGACATCGAAGTCTTGCCGGTCACCTCGTCCGCCACCGATTCCTCGCCCTTCGGCCGGTAGATCAGCGAATGGATGGTGCGGGCATTGACCGCGCCCTTGGAACGCAGCACCTGCGCCGCCTTGCCGGTGAAGGCGGCGAACTGCACCTGGCCGTCGACATGCTCGGCGAAATAGCGCGCCAGCGTCGTCTTGCCGGTGCCGGCGTAGCCGAACAGCCGGAACAGCTGCGGCTTTCCGGTCTTGAGCCAGGTGGCGACCGCCTTCAGCGCATCGTCCTGTTGAGGAGAGAATTCCATCAGCGCGAGAGACCGGATTCGCGAGGGAAAGACAAGGCACAACGATCATCGGCGGCGGGCCGCACCGCCTGCAATGACGCAATTTATCAGGCAGAGATCAGAACGTAAAGAGAACGAGCACGGTTCGAGACGGTCTAGTCGGCCGGGCCACGACCCTCGGTCGGGCCGCCGCGACCTTCGGTCGGGCTGGGATCGTTCTCGAACAGGATCGGCTTGCCGTGCGGCGTTGCATGCGCGGCGCGTTCCCAGGCGGCAGCGAGCGCATCGACGTCGCCCTTGCCGGCAACGCCTTTTGCCGACAGCAAATTTTCCAGCGCCGCCAGCCAGTGCTCGTAATAATCGTGGCCATCGCTTGCGGCACCAGGCTGCTTGACCTCGGCGGACAAGGCGTCCGCCCATTCGCTCCAGGAGAACTGGCCGCTGTCGTGCAGCGCGACCGTCATGGCGAAGGCTTCCGCCTGCCACGGCTCGGCGAATACCGGCGCATCCGCCGGCAGCGTGGCGGTGGCTGACTTCGCCTCACGCCGGCTCAAGATAGCTCTCCCAGGCATCGATCGACACGGTCAGCGTCGGATCGGCGCCCTCGCCCCAGATCTCGGCGCCGTCAAAAACCACCGTATAGACCCATTGCGGGTTTTCGCTTTGGCCATGTGCATTGGTGTCAGGGAAGACAAAACCAGCGCGCACCGCCTCGACGGCGCCTTGCTTGCCGCGTGCGTAGCGTGGCAACCTTGTGTGGCCGGTCGGATGGAAATTTTTCGTGCGCACCATATCGCCTGCCTTGAACCGGGCCGGCGCGGCGATCGGCCGGTCGCATGGGCCGCCCTTGGCCAACACTGCCGGCACGTTTTCGGCCTTCAGCACCCGCTTTGGCGTCGCGGCAGCGTCGACCGCCTTGCCCGCGGCCAGATCGCGGTCGCTGACGAAGCCGTGCCGCTTCAGCAAGGTTTCGAGCGCCTTGATCCAGATCTCATAATAGCTGGAGCCATAATAGTCTGCGGGATGCAGCAATTCCCGCGCATGCCGGCTCTCGTCGATGGTCCAGGCGCCCATGGCGCCCGCGCACAAGGTCACGCCAAGCGCCCGCCTTTCCCAGGCGGCATGGAAACAGGGCTCGTCCTTTTCGGGTGCGACCGGCCCGAACCCCATCTGCCCGCCGAGATCCTGCGGCCCGTTCATGCCGGCTCCCGCGCCAGTCCGGTGCCGATCATCGCGTCGCGCGTCACCAGATCCGCCAGCCGCTCCTCGCTCCAGCTGTCGGTGCCCTTCGGCCGCATCGGCACGACCAGGTAACGCAGCTCGGCGGTAGAATCCCACACCCGGATCTTTGTCGTTGCCGGCAAGGTCAGCCCGAATTCCCCGAGCACGCCGCGCGGATCGATGACCGCGCGCGAACGATAGGGCGGCGCCTTGTACCAGACCGGCGGCAGGCCCAGCACCGACCACGGGTAGCAGGAGCACAGCGTGCAGACGACGAGGTTGTGCGTGTCCGCCGTGTTGAACACGGCCTGCATGTGCTCGCCCTGCCGGCCAGTGTAGCCGAGCGAGCCGATCGCCGCCGTCGCGTCGCGTTTCAGCAAAACGGCAAAGTCCGGCTCGACCCACGCCTTCGCCACCACCTTGGCGCCGTTGCGCGGACCGATCTTTGTCTCATAGGTGTCGACGATCACGTCGATCGCGGCCGGATCGATCAGCCCTTTCTGGGTGAGGATCGTCTCCAGTGCGCGCACCCGGGCGGCAAAAGGATCAAGCTCGTTGTCGTGATTATGATCGTGGGACATGGCCGTAAATTACGGCTGCAAGCGTTCCACCGCAAGCGCCGCGGTTTGGGCCAGCCCGTCGGCTTCTATTCGGCCGCCGCCTTGTGCGGCTCGCCCTGCAACGCTTCTCCGTTCTCGAACAGCGACGGCTGGTCGACGGCCTCGACAGGTGGCTGCTCGTGCCGGCGCTTCGGCCACAGCCCGACAAGCCAGCCCGAAAAATGCTCCATGTAGACATAGATGACCGGCGTGACGAACAGCGTCAGCGCTTGCGAAGCGACGAGGCCGCCGACCACCGCCACGCCGAGCGGCTGGCGCAGTTCGGCGCTGGCGCCGGTGCCGAGCGCGATCGGGATCGTGCCCATCAGTGCCGCCAACGTCGTCATCATGATCGGCCGGAAACGCATCAGGCAGGCCTTGTGAATGGACTCGAGCGGCGACATCCCCTCGCGCCTGAGTTCGAGCGCGACGTCGATCATCATGATGCCGTTCTTCTTGACGATGCCGATCAGCATCAGGATACCGATGACCGCGATCACCGACAGGTCCATCCCCGCAAGCCGCAGGGCAACAAGCGCGCCGAGCACCGCCAACGGCAGTCCGGTCAGGATGGTGAGCGGATGGATGAAACTCTCGTAGAGGATACCGAGGACGATATAGATGGTCAGGATCGCGCCGGCGATCAGCAGGCCCTGGTTGGCAAGCGAATCCTGAAACGTTTTCGCCGTGCCCGAAAAAGTGGTCGAGATCGTCGCCGGCATGCCGATCTTTTCCTTCAGCGCATCGATGCGGCTCACGCTGTCGCCGAGCGCGACGCCCTGAGGCAGGTTGTAGGAAATGGTCACCGCCGGAAGCTGGCCGAGCTGATTGACGGTCAAGGCGCCGGCGGTCCGATCGACGCGGGCAAAGGCACCGAGCGGCACCAGGCTGCCGCTGGCCGTCCTCACCTTGATCGCCAGCATCCTTTCCGGCGACCACTCGATCCTCGGGTCGAGCTCCATGATCACCTCGTAGCTGTCGGCCGAACCGAAGATGGTCGAGACCTGCTCGGTGCCGAAACCGCCATAGAGGCTGGAGCGCAACGTATCGGTGTCGACGCCGAGCGTCGCCGCCTTGTCGCGGTCGACCACCAGCGACGCCTGCAGGGCGTTGTTCTGCAAGTCATTGGTGACGTCGGTGAAGGCGCTACGGTCCGCGGCCATCGCGTCGGTGAGCTTCTGCGCCCAGCTGTCCGCCGCGCCGATGTCGAGACCCTGCACGACGAGTTGATAGGCGCTGGCCGAAGCGCGCGCGCCGAGCCGCAGATTCTGCACCGGCTGCATGAAGGTTTCGACGCTGGCGACATTGGCCAGCCTGGCGCGCGGTTGTCGTCACCGAAATCTGGCCAATATCCTCCTGCGGAAAGAAGCCCTTCGGCGAGGTCTGGATCAGCCAGGCCGACAGTGCGGCCGTCCCAATGAAGACGAGAAGAACCAGGAACCTGTGCCGCAGGCAAACTGTCAGCAGCCAGTCATAACCGCGCATGAAGAAATTGTGCCTGTGACCTTCGCCCCGCGCTGCTTCGCGCTTAGCCTTCGAAACCGACAAGAGCCGCGAGCACAGCATCGGCGTCAGCGTCAGCGACACGAACATCGAGGCCAGTATGGCGACCGTCACCACCACCGCGAATTCGTTGAAGACGCGCCCGATCACGCCGCCCATCAAAAGCACGGGGATGAACACAGCGACCAACGAGATCGAGATCGAAATGATGGTGAAGCCGATTTCGCGCGCGCCGTTGAGGGCTGCGTCGAAGGCCGAGAGTCCCTCCTCCTCCATGTGGCGAAAAATGTTCTCCAGCATGACGATCGCGTCGTCGACGACAAGACCGACCGCCAGCGTCAGCCCCATCAGCGAGATGTTGTCGATGGAAAAGCCGAACAGGAACATGGCGCCGAGCGTGGCGATCAGCGAGATCGGCACCGCCACCGCCGGGATAATCGTCGCCGTTACCCGGCGCAGGAACAGGAAGATCACCATCACCACCAGCGCGATGGTCAGCAGCAGCGTGAACTGCACGTCGTCGACCGCCTCGTGGATCGACGTCGAGCGGTCGTTGAGCAACCGGATGCTGGCCGCCGCCGGCATCTGATCCTGGAAGGACGGCAGCATCGCCTTGACCCGGTCGACAACGTCGACGGTGTTGGCATCGGGCTGACGTCAGCTGCTGCTTGTCGTTCTGCAGCACGCCGAGCGGCGTGTTGCTGTTGGCCGAGGCGATCGCCGTCTGCAACTGGTCAATCGAAATGCCTCGTGCGGCGAGTGCCATCGGATCGATCTGGACGCGCACCGCGTATTTCTGCTGGCCGAAGATCGAGACCTGCGCCACGCCTTCGATCGTCGACAGCGACGGCGAGATCACATTCTCGGCAAAAGCATCGAGATCGGTCAGCGGAACCGTGTCGCTGACCAGCGACATCAGCAGGATCGGCGCATCGGCCGGATTGACCTTGCGGTAGCTCGGCGGGCTGGTCATCTCGGGCGGCAATTGCCGTTGCGTTCGCGCGATCGCCGCCTGCACGTCGGCGGCGGCCGCATCGATATCGCGGTTAAGCACGAACTGGATGGCAATCGAGGTCGAGCCGAGCGCGTTGGTGGTCGAGATCGAATCGATGCCGGCGATGGTGGTGAACTGCTTGATCAGCGGCGTTGCCACCGAGGTCGCCATGGTTTCCGGCGAGGCGCCGGGCAGCGAGGCCGAGACATTGACCACCGGAAACTCGGCGCTCGGCAGAGCGGCCACCGGCAGGAACCTGTAAGCGAACAGCCCGCCCAGCACGAGCGCAAACGACATGAGCAGGGTGGCGACAGGTCTGCGGATGCAGAATTCGGAGATCATGGCCGCGTCCCGCCCGCCTTGCCAGCCTCGGCAACCCTGGGAGGCGCCCGATCAACGGCATCGCCTTCGCGGACCGGCGCGCCGTCCTTCAGCTTTGCCTGGCCCTCGACGACGACATTTTCGCCGCTTTTCAGCCCCTCGCCGATAGCGCTGTTGTCGCCTTCGGTCAGTGCGACCTGCACGGGCCGCACCTCCACCGTGTTGTCGGGCTTGATCACATAGACGAACGGCCCCTTCTGGCTTGGCTGGACCGCAACCGTGGGAACCGAGGTCATTTGCGGCATGATGCCGGAATCGAGCACGACATTGACATACTGGCCCGGCCACAGCGAAAGATCGGGGTTGGGCACGCTGGCCCGCGCTGCAATCGTGCCGGAGGCGGTGTCGACGCTGGAATCGACGAAATCGAGGGTCCCCTTGCCGATCGGTGTCGGGTCGCCGTCCCTGGTCAGCGTGACTGCGCCTTGCCCTGGCGCCGCCAGCGCCTTGTGCAAAAGGGCAAGATCGCTTTCCGGAAGATTGAAGTTCACCCGCAGCGGGTCCATCTGGGTGATGGTCACCAGCGGGGTCGACGTGCTGCTGCCGCTGTTGGTGGTGACGAGATCGCCGATCGCGACGCTGACCGCACCCAGCCTGCCGGAAATCGGCGCCGTGATCGTGGCAAAGTCGAGTTGGACCTCGTCCGCTTCGATCGTTGCTCTGTCGGCATCGACCGTGGCCGCAGCGGACTTCTGCGCGGCGATCGCCTGGTCATAGGTCTGCTGCGTGCCGGCCTGCCTGGCGACAAGTGCCTTGGCACGCTCAAGATCGGCCGTCGCACTGGCAAGCAGCGCCTGGTCCTTAGCGAGCGTCGCCTGGTCACGGGCCAGTTGCGCCTTCAGCGCGCGGTCGTCCAGCGAGAACAGAAGGTCGCCGGCCTTCACCATCTGCCCGTCCTTGACGGCGATCGATGTGATCTGGCTCGAGATCCGCGCATTCACGCTGACCACGGCGGGCGAGGATACAAAGCCGATAGCGTAGCGCCGGATCGGGAAATCGGCCGTCGAAGCGGTGGCGGCAACCACCGCGGTCGCACGTGCGGCATTCGCGGCGGCCGCCGGTTTGTCAGGCGCCTGACCCGCTGACAGCATCTGCCGGGCCTTGTCCGTTGCCGCGGGCGAAGATAGAGCCCAGCCGTGACAAGGCAGGCGACCGCAAGCATCGCAAGCACGATCTTTCCACGCATCGTCAAAGACCTTCCATCCGACACGCCGTGGTTCGGTGGTCATGTCTTGGGATACACGCAGCCTCGTGCCGCGGTTTCACCAAATAGGTAGAGGGCGCCGAGGGCAAAAAAGGGCCAAAACCCGGGATTACGAAGATTTAATGTGCATTGCACAGTAAAACGGCAGCTACCGCAGCATCGGCCACAACGTCGCTGCCAGCAGCACGCCCATTGCGATGTTGAACCATCTCAGCCGCACCGGGTCCGACAGAAAACCGCGCAGCGCCGTGCCGAAACCTGCCCACACCGAAACGCTCGGCAGGTTGACGACGGTGAAGGCTATCGAAACCAGCGCCACCGACAGAAACGGATGCTCCGGAACGGCATAGACGGCCATGGCGGTGATCGCCATCACCCACGCCTTGGGATTGACCCACTGGAACGCTGCCGCATCGATGAAGCGCATCGGTCGCGCCTTGGTCTCGCCCTTGCTGCTGAGCGAACGCGACATGGCGATCTTCCAGGCGAGATAGAGCAGATAGACGCCGCCAGCGATCTTCAATGCGGTGTGGAGAACCGGAAACGCAGTCAGCACCGCGCCAAGACCGAAGCCGACGGCAAGCAACAGCACGAGGAAGCCGATGCTGATGCCCAGCATGTGCGGAATGGTTTTGGCAAAACCGAAATTCACGCCGGAAGCCAGAAGCATGAAGTTGTTCGGACCCGGTGTGATCGAAGTCACGAAGGCATAGACCAGCAGGGCAAGGAACGCATCGAGGGTCATTGGCTTCTCCCAAGCAGGTCAGCAATATTGTCCTTTTACCTCAGACGCACAAAGGCCAGCTTACGGCGGCAGCCGGGCCAGAAGGTCAGGATCAAGCCGATAGAACAAATACAGGCGGTGCCAGAGCACTGGACCCAAAGCGCCGGATGATCACATCCCTTGCGGGCCGCGATTCATCGCCGCCACGCCGGTGCGGCAGATCTCGACCAGGCCGAGCGGCTTCATGATGGCGATGAACTGGTCGATCTTGGAGCCCTTGCCGGTGATCTCGAAAATGAAATGCTCGGTGTTGGCGTCGATGACGCTGGCGCGGAAGGCATCGGCCAGCCTCAGCGCCTCGACGCGGCCCTCGCCGGTGCCGGCCACTTTCACCAGCGCGAGTTCCCGCTCCAGCGGCCGTTCCTGGCCGAGCTCGTGCGAGCGCACGGTGAGGTCGACGACACGGTGCACCGGCACGATGCGCTCGAGTTGGTGCTTGATCTGCTCCAGCACATGCGGCGTGCCGCGCGTCACGATGGTGATGCGTGACAGATGCTTCTCGTGCTCGGTTTCGGAAACGGTCAGGCTCTCGATATTGTAGCCGCGTCCGGAAAACAGGCCGATGACCCGGGCAAGCACGCCCGGCTCATTGTCGACCAGCACGGAAAGCGTGTGGATTTCCGGTCTTTCCGTCTCCTTGGCGATGAAGTAGGCGGAACCGGTGGGTTGAAGGTGCTGTGCGTTCATGACATGAATCTCGTTTTCAAACTTTGAGCTGTTTTTCTGTTTCCGCACGGCTTCTTCCGACAGCCCTGCCTCGGCTCGGGCGTTAGGGGTTACACCAGTTCCCTGCCCTTGGCGTCGATGGCGTTGGCCACCGCCTCGTCGGTCGCCTCGTCCGGCAGCAGCATCTCGTTATGCGCCTTGCCCGACGGGATCATCGGGAAGCAGTTGGCAAGCGTGGCGACCCGGCAGTCGAAGATCACCGGCTTCTTCACCGAGATCATCTCCTTGATGGCGTCGTCCAGTTCGTCCGGCTTCTCGCAGCGGATGCCATGGCCGCCATAGGCTTCGGCGAGCTTGACGAAATCCGGCATCGCTTCGGTGTAGGAATGCGACAGCCGGTTGCCGTGCAGAAGCTGCTGCCACTGCCGCACCATGCCCATATACTGATTGTTGAGGATGAAGATCTTGATCGGCGCCTCGTGCTGCACCGCGGCGCTCATCTCCTGCATCGTCATCTGCACCGATGCGTCGCCGGCAATGTCGATGACCAGCGCATCCGGGTGCGCAATCTGCACGCCGAGCGCCGCCGGCAGGCCGTAGCCCATCGTTCCGAGCCCGCCGGAGGTCATCCAGCGGTTCGGCTTCTCGAAATGATAGTGCTGCGCCGCCCACATCTGGTGCTGGCCGACCTCGGTGGTGATGTAGGTGTCAATGTCCTTGGTCAGCGCATAGAGCCGTTGGACGGCATATTGCGGCATGATGACGTCGTGGTTCATCTTGTAGGCAAGCGAATCCCGCGCCCGCCATTTCGCGATCTGCTCCCACCACGGGTGCAGCGCCTTCTTGTCAGCCCTGGCGGTGGCCCGCCACAGCCGTACCAGATCCTCCAGCACCCGGCCGACATCGCCGATAACAGGCACATCGGTGTGGACGTTCTTGTTGATCGATGACGGATCGATGTCGATATGGATCTTTTTCGAATTCGGCGAGAACGCGGTGAGCCGGCCAGTGATGCGGTCGTCGAAGCGCGCGCCGATGCAGACCATGACGTCGCAATCATGCATCGCCATGTTGGCTTCATAGGTGCCGTGCATGCCGAGCATGCCCATCCAGTTCTTGCCCGAAGCCGGATAGGCGCCAAGGCCCATCAGCGTCGAGGTGATCGGGAAGCCGGTCAGGTCGACCAGTTCGCGCAGCAAATGGCTGGCTTCCGGGCCGGAATTGATGACACCGCCGCCGGTATAGAGGATCGGCCTTTTGGCGTTGGCCATCAACTCGACCGCGGCCTTGATCTTGTCCAGGTCGCCTTGGACCTTGGGCTGATAGCTGGTGCGCGGCGCCGTCTGCGGCGGCACATAGATGCCCTTGGCGAACTGCACGTCCTTCGGGATATCGACGACGACCGGACCGGGGCGTCCTGTCGTCGCGACGTGAAAGGCCTCATGGATGATCGCCGCGAGATCGTTGACGTCCTTCACCAGCCAATTGTGCTTGGTGCAGGGCCGCGTGATGCCGATCGTATCGCACTCCTGGAACGCATCCGAGCCGATCAGCGAGGTCGGCACCTGACCGGTCAGGCAGACCAGCGGGATCGAATCCATCAGCGCATCCTGCAGCGGCGTGACCGCGTTGGTGGCGCCCGGCCCCGATGTCACCAGCATGACGCCGGCCTTGCCGGTCGACCGCGCATAGCCCTCCGCCGCATGACCGGCACCCTGCTCGTGACGGACGAGGATGTGCTCGACCTCGTCCTGTTGGAAGATTTCATCATAGATCGGGAGAACTGCGCCGCCCGGATAGCCGAAGACATGCTTGACGCCGTTGTCCTTCAGCGCCTGCACCACCATTTCGGCTCCGGTCATTTCGCGCCGTTCGTTCTGTCCACTGCTCATCGGTCTGGTCCCGTATTGTCCGCCATCGGGCGATTGCTGGTCGTTTAGTCGTGTTTCGGGCAATAAAAAAGGCCCCCGAGGGAGCCTGTGTCTTGCGCATGGGGGGTTTTCGCCCGGCGGTTACACCGCCTTGCCCACACGCTTTCCTACTACGAGAATGAGTGCCGTTTTCATGGTGGCGGACAATAGAATTGGTTTTGCGCCGCTGTCAACGGCGAATATGAAAGACGCCAGACGGTTCGGGCCAGGCAGCCCGGTTGCACCCATCGCCTCGAACCACCGTTCCGCATGATCGCCGGCAGGATCAGTGTCCGCGATCATCCAGATAAGCCATTGAAACCGCGCCAAACTATTTGACGACGTGACGCGGCACGCCGTTTGCCGCGATACTCCGGTCGACCGGCCTGGGAGGGGCCGGCAAGCCGCGATGACGACCAGCACTTCACGGGAGGAAGTTTGATGCTCGACAAGGCCCCAGCCAAGAAACTATCCGACGTGCTCGACCAATTCAGCGCAGCGCTCGCCGCCGGCGACATCGACCGATCGGTCGGGTGCTTTCAGGAAGACTGCTACTGGCGCGACCTGGTGACCTTCACCTGGAACATCAAGACCATGGAAGGTCGCGACCAGGTCCGCGATATGCTGATGAGCCAGTTGGCGACGATAAAGCCATCGAACTGGGCGCTTGCGAAAGGCGAAGACGCCACGGAGAGCGATGGGCTGCTCGAAGGCTGGATCAGTTTCGAAACGGAGGTTGCGCGCGGCTTCGGCCATATCAGGCTGAGGAACGGCAAGATCTGGACGCTGCTCACCACCATGGTCGAGCTGAAGGACCATGAGGAACCCGCCGGCTTCGCCCGGCCGATGGGTGCCAAGCACGGTCACGGCAAAAACCGGCCAACCTGGAAGGAGGAGCGCGAGAAGGAAGCCGCCGAACTCGGTTTTGTCAATCAGCCCAACACGCTGATCATCGGCGGCGGCCAGGGCGGCATCGCGCTCGGTGCCCGGCTGAGGCAGCTCGGCGTGCCGACCATTATCGTCGAGAAGAACGAGCGTGCCGGCGATTCATGGCGCAAGCGTTACAAGTCGCTCTGCCTGCACGATCCGGTCTGGTATGACCATCTGCCCTATATCGACTTTCCTCGGAACTGGCCGGTCTTCTCGCCCAAGGACAAGATCGGCGACTGGCTGGAAATGTACACCAAGGTCATGGAGCTGAACTATTGGTCCTCCACGCAGGCCAAGAGCGCCACCTATGACGATCAGAAGAAGGAATGGACGGTCGTCGTCCGTCGCGACGGCAAGGACATCACGCTGAAGCCGAAGCAGCTGGTGCTGGCCACCGGCATGTCGGGCCGGCCCAACATCCCGCAGTTCAAAGGCATGGAGAATTTCAAGGGCGATCAGCACCATTCCTCGAAACATCCCGGTCCAGACAGCTGCGTTGGCAAGAAAGTCGTCGTCATCGGGTCGAACAATTCCGCGCATGATATCTGCGCCGCACTCTGGGAAGCCGGCGTCGACGTCGCCATGGTGCAGCGCTCGACCACGCACATCGTCAGATCCGACACGCTGATGGATATCGGGCTCGGAGCCCTCTATTCGGAGCAGGCCGTGCAAAACGGCATGACCACGGCCAAGGCCGATCTCATCTTCGCCTCGCTGCCCTACAAGATCCTGCACGAATTCCAGATCCCGCTCTACGAGAAGATGAAGGAGCGTGATGCCGCCTTCTACGAGGGCCTGGAAAGAGCTGGCTTCATGCTCGACTGGGGCGACGACGGTTCGGGCCTGTTCATGAAATATCTGAGGCGCGGTTCCGGCTACTATATCGATATCGGCGCCTCCCAGCTGATCATCGACGGCGCCATCAAGCTGAAGAGCGGCGTCGACGTGACCGAGATCAAGGAACATTCGGTCCTGCTTAGCGACGGCACCGAGCTGCCGGCCGATGTCGTCGTCTATGCCACCGGCTACGGTTCGATGAACGGCTGGGCGGCGGAGCTGATCTCGAAAGAGGTCGCCGACAAGGTCGGGAAATGCTGGGGGCTCGGCTCGAACACCACCAAGGATCCCGGTCCCTGGGAGGGCGAGCAGCGCAACATGTGGAAGCCGACGCAACAGGAAGCGCTCTGGTTCCATGGCGGCAATCTGCACCAGTCACGCCACTATTCGCAGTTCCTGTCGCTGCAATTAAAAGCGCGCCACGAAGGCATCGCGACGCCGGTCTACGGGCTGCAGCAGGTCCATCACACGGGATAGAGGTTCGAGGCTGTCGCCGGGACTCGCCGCCGGTCGGTTCAATTTTCGCGACCGGCTTAATCGTCCTTACACCATCCGACCTCACCCCCCCTTAACCGCATCGGCGTAAGGTCGATCGCCTTGGGGAAAATGGAAAAGGGAAATGGGGAACAGCCTGTCCGTGTTCGTCGACCGCGACGCCTCCGTCGGAGAGCCGACATTGCAGGAGCGCCGCAAGGCGGAGCAGAGCGACAAGCGCGTTCTGGGCAATGTCGTCCAGTGCGACGGCGCGCGTGCCACCATCAGCGCCCATGCCGCCGATATCCTAGGCACGGTCACCGGCCATTGGAGCGTCGGCAAGATGATTTCCATCAACCTTGGCAACACGCGAACCGTCGGGCTGGTCTACGCGGTCGGCAAGTCGGATCGCGCCTGGCACGATGAGGGCCAGAACCCGATCGAGGTCAGTATCGAGCTCATCGGCGAGGTGCGCGACGGCGCCGAGCCCGGCGCCAAACCGGTTTTCGACCGCGGCATCACCACCTATCCGCATATCGGCGCCATCGCCCACCGCATCCGCAGCCGCGACCTGCAGGCGGTCTATGACCTCGCCGGCCGTCACTCGATCACCATCGGCACGCTGTCACAGGATGAGGCGATCGACGCCAACATAGCTGTCGACGACACGCTGGCGCGCCATTTCGCCATTGTCGGCACCACCGGCGTCGGCAAATCCACCGCCGTCTCGCTGCTTTTGCGCAAGTCGATCGCCGCTCGACCCGACCTGCGCGTTCTCATCCTCGATCCGCACAACGAGTTCGCCGCGTCCTTGCCAGAGCACTGCGTCAGGGTCGATTCGGCGACGCTGGACCTGCCCTTCTGGATGTTCAAGCTCGAGGAGTTTGCCGAAGTGCTGTTTCGCGGTCGAGAGATCGTGCCGGAAGAGGTGGACGCCTTGCGCGATCTTATTCCCGCGGCCAAAAACCTTTATCGCAACCCGAATTCGGGCACGTATCTCAGGCGCGGCAGCGATGCGCTGACCGCGGACACGCCGGTGCCCTATCGCATTGTCGATCTCATCAAGCAGATCGACGAGCGCATGGGACTGCTGGAAAGCAAGAACGACCGCCCCACCCTCAAATCGCTGAAGACGCGCATCGAATCGGCAGCCTCCGATCCGCGCTACCGCTTCATGTTCAACTCGCGGCTGATCGAGGACACCATCCACGAGACGATCGGCAACATTTTCCGCGTGCCGCATCACGGCCGCCCGGTGACCTGCTTCGAGATGGCAGGCATGCCTTCGGAAGTGGTCAATTCCGTCTGCTCGGTGCTGGCGCGTCTGGCCTTCGACCTGGCGCTGTGGAGCGAAGGCCGGCTGCGGCTGCTTTTGCTGTGCGAGGAAGCGCACCGCTACATGCCGGCCGATCCGCGCCTTGGTTTCGCGCCGACCCGGCACGCGCTGTCGCGCATCGCCAAGGAAGGCCGCAAATATGGTTGTTATCTCGGCATCGTCACACAGCGCCCGGGCGAACTCGACCCCACCATCCTGTCGCAGTGCTCGACCTTTTTTGCGATGCGGCTCGCCAACGAGCAGGACCAGGCGATCATCCGCTCGGCGATCGCCGATTCCTCGGCCTCGACACTGGCGTTCCTGTCTTCAATGGGCCAGCGCGAAGCCATCGCCTTTGGTGAAGGCGTGGCGACGACCATGCGAATGAAATTCGAAAAACTGTCCGATGGCCTGATCCCGGGCACAGCCAAGCGCGAGGAAGCCTTGCCGTCCGAGCTTGGCCATGATGTCGATCTGGTGGCGATCGTCGAAAGGCTTCGCAACGTTCCAAAACCGCAGCAGGCGATGGTCTTCGCCGAAGTCGTGGATTCGAGCCGGCAGGCCGGCGATCCCGACTATCGCAAGCCGCCCGCCCCGACTGTCGCACGCGCCCAGCCGGACGACGATTTCGACATGCGTTATGGCCTGAAACCGGCAACCTTCGGCCTGCGCTCGCAGAACGATTGAGCCGGGCGGCTTTAGCCTGTGAGGCTAAGGCGCTTCCAAAGTTAAAACTATGTCACCCTAGGAAACCAGGGCAAATCCCGGAAGGGAATTCATCAGGCCGGATCGAATGACGTGGCTTTCGAGAACCCGGCGCGGAGTGGACATTTGAGTCCATGAGCACCGGAAGTCGAGAAAGCTGCGTCAGTCGGCCGGCCTCATGAATTCTTCTCCGGGATTTCAGGCGCAGACGCGGTTGCGGCCTTGCCTCTTGGCTTCGTAGAGCTGGCGGTCGGCGCGGCGATAGAACTCTTCGGCGGTTTCCTTGCGGTCCCAGATGGCAAGGCCGACGCTGGTGGTGATCTTCAGCCGGACATTGCCCGATAGTATCGACATGTTGGCGATCGCCTTGCGGATGCGCTCGGCGAACCTGGACAGCAGTTCGGCATCCATGTTGGGCGTGACCACCGCGAACTCCTCACCACCCAGGCGCGCCACCACGTCGTGATAGCGTGTCATGTCCTTGAGACAACTGGCGACCGCCCGCAACACCTGGTCACCGACATCATGGCCGTGGGTGTCGTTGACCTGCTTGAAATGGTCGAGATCAAGGATCATCAGCCCGACCGGCTTGTCGATGCGACGGAATTCCTCGAGATATTCCTTCAGTGCATCGTCGAAATAACGCCGGTTCTGCATGCCGGTCAGGCCGTCGGTCAGCGCCGCATGCTCCAGCGTTTCCGAACGGGCGCTGAGCGAAACCGTCATGGCGCGCAGCTTGCCTTCTTCCGTCGCCTGCTTGCGGATCAGCGGGTAGATGAAGAAAATCCCGAAGAACAGGGCAGTCGCCAAAAGGACGCCGGTCCCAAACAACAGCTTGTTGAGATAAGTGGTCTTCTCAATCGCGGCAGGCGTAGTGATCTCCGCCGCGAGCGCCTGCAGAAGCCCATAGGCGTGAAGCGTCACCAGGCCGGCGGCCAGGATTACGAAGATGAAGACGAAAAAGGCTGATTCCGCCTTGTGAAAACGCATCTGCTCCCCGTTGCAAAACCCTAAAGACGTTATGGCATCGACGGCCTTACGGAGGGTTAATTAGGACAACTTCAACGGGAGATCTTCCCTTAAAGTCAACTTTTCAGGTTGCACTCGAAAAGGTATCCAAGATCGTGGATTCCACACGATCACCAGGGCGCAATCTCAGCCATTCCGGACCCAACTGATGCCTGAACCAGGTCGCCTGGCGCTTGGCATACTGTCGCGTCGCGATCTTCGCGCGCTCGATCGCTTCGGGAAAACTCAGCTCGCCGGCCATTGCGGCCTGGAGTTCGCGAACGCCGATGGCTTTCATCGCAGGCAAGTCGGGATCGAGGCCAAGATCGGTGATCTGCGTGACCTCGTCGAGGGCGCCCTTCTCCAGCATGCGGTCGAACCGCGCCTCGATCCGCTCCACCAGCTCCGCTCGGTCCGGCTCGATCACAAGGAAGCGCGTGCTGGCTCTGTCGATCAGTGGACGGCCGCGCGCCGCCTGCCATTCCAGGATGGAACGGCCCGATGCGTCGAGCACCTCCAGCGCCCGCACGATGCGCTGGCCGTCGGTCGGCTTCAGCATCATGCCGGCTGCAGAATCCCTGCGCAGCAGGATACGGTGCAGCTTGGCTGCGCCCTGCTCCTGGAGTTCGTAGCGCCAGCGATCACGGATCGACTGCGGAATGTCGGGCATTTCCGAAATGCCCTCCGCAAGCGCCCGGAAATAAAGCCCGGTGCCGCCGACGAAAATCACCGGCCGTTCGAAGAACGTGCCGACCGGACGTTCGACGAACGCGCCGTCGTCGATGAGATTCATCACGTCGCGCAGCCAGGCGCCAGTGGAATAGACGGTGGAGGGATGGACATGTCCGTAGAGGAAATGCGGGACGCGAGCGAGTTCGGCAGCAGTCGGCCGCGCCGTCAGCACGTCGAGCACCGAATAGACCTGCATCGAATCGGTGTTGACGATGACGCCGCCGTTGCGCTCGGCGAGGGCGAGCGCAAGGGCGGACTTGCCGCTGGCGGTCGGCCCGGCTATCAGGATCGCGTTCTTAACGCGGCCCTCGCCCGCCTGCCCGCCGGAATTTTTTATGCCGCTGATCGCCACGCTTGTATCCCATCCCGCCGGTCGCGCATTGTCGCCGGCGCTTGCGAATATGGCGTCGCGGTCGGTCGGCGCAAGCACTGTTCGCTGGCTGGCCGAAGGCATCGCTTGTGAAATCGCCCTGCCCGAGACGGCCGAAGCCGCTGAAACGACCGCCAGCCTGCGCGCCGTGCTTGCACCCGAACCGGTTGACGTGATCGTTCAGCGGCCCGAGGGCAGGCGAAAGAAAATCCTTATCGCCGATATGGATTCGACTGTCATCGACCAGGAGTGCATCGACGAACTCGCCGACGAGATCGGCGTCAAGGATTACGTCGCCGCCATCACGGCGCGATCGATGAATGGCGAGATCGCTTTCGAGCCGGCCTTGCGCGAGCGGGTGGCGCTGCTGAAAGGCCTCGACACTGCCGTGGTCGACCGCATCATCGCCAATCGCCTGACGCTGGCTTCCGGTGGCCGCGCGCTTGTCCAGACCATGCGGGCCAACGGCGCTTGGACTGCACTCGTGTCGGGTGGCTTCAACGTCTTCACCTCACGCATCGGCGGCATGCTCGGCTTTCAGGAGAATCGCGCCAACCGCCTGATCGAGCAGGATGGCCGCTTCACCGGGCTGGTCGCCGAGCCGATCCTGGGGCGCGCCGCCAAGGCCGATGCGCTGCTCGAGATTTCGGCGCGCCTCGGGCTGACGACCGCCGACGCCATTGCTGTCGGCGATGGCGCCAACGACCTCGACATGATCCGCCTTGCCGGCACCGGTGTCGCGCTTCATGCCAAGCATGTCGTGGCGGCGGAGGCAAAATTCCGCATCGACCATGGCGACCTGACCGCGCTTCTCTATCTGCAGGGCTACCGGCGGGAGGAGTTTGTGGAGTGACGCCAATCCGCACCGAGCGCCTGATCCTGCGCAACTGGGAGGATCGCGACCGCGACCTCTTCTACCGCATCAACTCCGACGAGCGCATCATGGAGTTCTTTCCGTTTCGCCGCGACCGCGCGCAGGCCGACGCCAAGATGGACGAGTTCCGCGCCTGGATTGCCGAGGGTGGCTACGGTTTCGCTGCCGCCGAGATAATTGAAACGCGCCAATGCATCGGCTTCGTCGGCCTCCTCGACACCGATCATTTGCCGTTCCTGCCGGCCGGCACCGTCGAGATCGGCTGGCGGCTGGCGCCCGAATTCTGGGGCCATGGCTATGTCACCGAGGCGGCCGAAGCCTGGCTCGCCTATGGCTTCGAAACGCTTGGCCTCGAGGAAATCGTTTCTTTCCCCGTCAGGGATAACAGCCGGTCCACCGCCGTCATGGAACGCCTGGGCATGACCGCCGACCCGGCCAGGGATTTCGACCACCCCGGCATTCCGGACAGCCACGCCAGGCTCAAGCGGCATGTGTTCTACAGGCTGACAGCCACGGATTGGCGAGCAAATCGGCGCTGATCAGCGCCGGCCCTGATCAGCGCTTGTCAAACGGAAGCTCGTCGCCGGGTTGCGGCGGTTTGACGCCGACCCGATCGAGCACTTTCGCGAAATCGTCGCCCGATGCATTACCAGCCCGTCGGCGCAGGAAATCGGCCGCTGTCTTCATGGCTCCAACCTTTTGCGCCACCGCCGACGCGATCCACTGGTTCAGCGACACACCATCAGCACGTGCCTCCGGGACTCAGTCCATCCGGATCGTCACAAACCGCAATTCGCCGCTCTTCGACGCCAGCATCAGCAGCGCATTCTTGCGTCCCTGCTCCTTCAACGCAGCAATCCGGTCCATGACATCCTTGGGCGTGGCGACCGATTCCTGCGCGATCTCGGTGATCACCTCGCCGGCCTGAATGCCGCGTTCGGCAGCGGCCGAATCCTTGGCGACTTCAGTGATGACCACGCCGGAGACTTCGGCGGCAATGCCGAATTTCGTCCGCGTCTCGTCGTTGAGGTCGCCAACGGTCATGCCGAGCACGGACGCCGTCGGGACGGCAGGCGCCTCGTCGCCAGTGTCCTTGTCGGTATTGCCGTTCTCGCCGCTGGCAAGCTTTTCGCCATCTTCGAGCCGGCCAAGCGTCACCTTCACGGTCTGCTCGACGCCCTTGCGCACGATGACCACGTCGACAGCCTTGCCGACCGTGCTCTCGGCGACGACGCGCGGCAGGTCGCGCATTTCATTGACGTCCCTGCCGTCGAACTTGATGATGACGTCGCCCGCCAGGATGGTGCCGTTGTCGACAGGCCCGCCCTTGATGACGCCGGCGACCAGTGCGCCCTTGGCGGTCGCCATGCCGAGGCTCTCGGCAATGTCGTCCGTCACCGGCTGGATGCGCACACCGAGCCAGCCGCGCCGCGTCTCGCCGAACTGGCGGAGCTGGTCGACGACGCCCAACGCCAGCTGCGAGGGAATGGAAAAGCCGATGCCGATCGAGCCGCCGGACGGCGAGATGATCGCCGTGTTGATGCCGATCACCTCGCCGGCGCTGTTGAACAGCGGCCCGCCGGAATTGCCGCGGTTGATCGCGGCATCAGTCTGGATGAAATCGTCATAGGGGCCGGAATTGATGTCGCGGTTGCGGGCCGAGACGATGCCGACCGTCACGGTGCCGCCGAGGCCGAACGGATTGCCGATCGCCATCACCCAGTCACCGACGCGCATCTTGCTGGAATCGCCGAATTTCACCGCCGTCAGCTTGTGCCCTTTCGGATCGACCTTCAGCACCGCCACGTCGGTTTTGGTGTCGGTGCCGACCAGCGTCGCCTTCAGCGTCACGCCGTCGGAGAAATTCACCTCGATGTCGTCGGCATCGGCGATCACGTGGTTATTCGTCACCACGATGCCCTGCTCGGCGTCGACCACGAAGCCTGAGCCCAGCGACTGCACCTTTTGCGAGGGGTTGCCCTGTTCGCCGGGACGGTTCTTGAAGAAATCGTCGAAGAAGTCCTGGAAGGGCGAGCCCTCTGGAAGCTGCGGCATCGGCACCGCGCCCGGGCCTTCCGTGCCCTTCACCCTCTGCGAGGTCGATATATTGACCACGGCGCCGAGCAGGCCCTGCGCCAGATCGGCGACCGAAGCCGGGCCGTCGTCGGCGGCCGCGGGCGTCACCAGCGACGGGACGGTAGCGACGCCGATAAGAAGTGCTGCAGCACCCGCGGTGAATGTCCGCCTCGCCGCGCGCAAAAAGCTGTTGGATGTCATCGAGAAGTCTCCCGGTGTCTCTGAGAAGAAAAGCGCTCGCCGAAAACGCTGCGTCGAGCCATGTTGGCAAGAAATACGGCACGTTTGCGGCTATGGCTATCGGCAGAGGATAAATCCTCCGTTATCCCGAAATCATCGTCATCCACCACGCACCAGCCAGACCAGGCCGACACCAACGGCGATTGCAATCAGCCCGGCGACCCGCAGCGTATTTTCCGGCATCGACAGAACTTCGCCGGCAAATTTCTTGGCGAGACCGGGAAAGCCGCCATAGACCAGGCCCTCGACACTACAGCGCCGCGCGTCTTTTTGGACGCGCAAAGGACGCTGTAGCACTTTGATTTGGCGCATGATCCTTTCCGAAAATCGATTCCGATTTTCGGGGTCATGCGCGAGAACCAGGCCTATTGCCGCCAGAAAGTCCTGCACCGGCCGTTACTGGCCGGTGCCTGGCTGCGCTGTCGGTGCAGCGGGTGCACGGGGCCCAGCTGCTGGCCCAGGCGCTGCCGGTGCAGCCGGCGCTGCCGGCGTGTCCGCGCCGGCGGGATTGCGGAAGAAGCGGAAGAAGTCCGAATTCGGCGACAGCACCATCGTCGTCCCGGTACTGTTCAGCGCCGTGCCGTAGGCATTCATCGACCGGTAAAAGTCGAAGAAGGCTGGATCGCGCTGGTAGGCGTTCGCGAAGGTGGCGCTGCGTTGAGCTTCACCTTCACCGCGCAGGATTTCAGACTCTCTCCGTGCCTCGGCGACGATCTCCACCACTTCGCGGTCGGCGCGCGCCCTGATGCGCTGCGCCGCCTCGTTGCCGCGCGCCCGCAGCCGCTCGGCTTCGGCCAGACGCTCAGCCTTCATGCGGTCATATGTCTGTTGCGAGACTTCCGCCGTCAAATCGGTCCGGCGAATGCGGACATCCTCGATCTGCAGGCCGAGCGACGTGGCGTCGGGCCTCAGCTGATCGCGCACTTCGCGCATCATCACGGCTCGCTCTTCCGAGAGCGCCGCCTCGAAGTCGCGCAGACCGTAGACACGGCGCAAGGCGGCGTCGAGACGCGTCCTCAAGCGTGCCTCGGCCAGCTCGATCTGGCCGGAAACCGCGGAGCGAAACACGCGCGGATCCGAGATCCGATAGGCGATGAAGGCGTCGACCTCATAAAACTTGCCGCCCGAAACCTGGACGCGGATGTTGTCGAGGTCGAAGCGCAGCACCCTGTTTTCGATCAACTGCACGCTGTCGGCATCGAAGAAGGCGAACGGCGCCTTGAAATAGATGCCCGGCTGGCTCTTGACGTCGACGATCTCGCCGAACCTGAGCACCAGTGCCTGCTGGCGCGCATTGACAACGAAGACCGACGAATAGAGCAGGAACAGGACGACCGCGGCGATGACGGCGATGATGGGAAGACGGTTGGCCATCACTGGTTTCCTCCCAGCACCGGCGCCGGCGCCGGCGCCTTCTGCTGCAATGCCGGCAGCGGCAGATAGGGAACGACCCCTGGTCCGCTGCCTTGCTCGATAATGACCTTGCTGGAATCCTTCAGAACCCTCTCCATCGTTTCCAGATAAAGCCGCTGGCGCGTCACATCCGGCGCCTTGGCGTATTCGTCATAGACCGAGATGAAGCGCTGCGCCTCGCCTTCGGCCTCCTGCACGACCCGGTTCTTGTAGCCGGCCGCCTCCTCGCGGATCTGTGCGGCCTCGCCGCGCGCCTGGCCGAGCTTCTGGTTGGAATACTGGTTGGCCTGCTCGACGAACTTGTCCTCGTCCTGTTCGGCGCGCTGCACCTCGTCAAAGGCGTCGGCCACTTCGCGCGGCGGTGCGGCATCCTCGATCGAAATCGCGTTGACGTTCAGGCCGGCCTTGTAGCCGTCCAGCGTCGTCTGGATGATTTCGCGCACGGACGCTGCAATGCCCTCGCGATCGTCGCGGAAGATGTCCTGCGCCGGCCGCCGACCGACCGCTTCGCGCATGGCGCTTTCGGCGACCTGGCGCAGCATGCCGTCGGGATCGGACACGTCGAACAGATAGGCCCTCGGATCGGAGACTTGATAGGCCACCGAGAACTGGACGTTGACGATGTTCTGGTCGCCCGAAAGCATCAGCCCTGAACCGTTGCCGGAGGCCGTGCCGCCGCCGATGTTGACGAGTTGTTCGGCAATGACGGCCGTCTCGACCGTCTCGATGGGCCACCAATGGAAATGCAGGCCGGGCTGGGAGAACTCTGCCTTTGGCACGCCGAATCTGAGTTCGACCGCAACCTCGTCGGGCTGCACGGTATAGACCGCCTTGAACGCCCACAGCGCTAAAAGCGCCGCCGCGATCAATCCGAACACGGCTGGGCTGGCGCCAGCGCCACCCGGCAAAGCACGCCGCAACCTGTCCTGGCCGCGCCGGATGATATCTTCGAGATCGGGAGGCGAGCCCTGCGGACCACTAGGCCCCTTTGGTCCCTGCCCCCAGGGTCCTGGATTGTTGCCGCCGCCCCATGGGCCGCCGCCTCCGCCGCTTTTGTCATTCCAGGGCATAAATGTCCTTTCGCTCCCTCACGCGCCGGCCTGACGACGCAAAATCCGGTGTTGTTCTTCTATAGGGATGCGACGGCACGCTTTCAACGCGATCGGTCGTCGTCACCGTCCGTTTTGGACCGTCGCGACCCTTTACCGTCTTTCAATGCACGTCGCGGCGTCGCTCGTAAACCGAATAGCGTGTCGCATGACTATCCTTTTCACCGGCCGGAACGTCCTGCGACCGGCCGATGCGCCACAAATCCGGGTCGATCGGCGGGAAATGCGCGTCGCCGTCGACCGCGGCAAGGACATGGGTGACATGCAGGCGGTCGGCCAGCGGCAGCGCCTGGGCATAGATCTCGCCGCCGCCGATGACGCAGATTTCGTCGGCGCCGGCCATGCAGCGCCCGCGCACCTTCGCCAGGCGGATCGCCTCGTCGAGCGAATGCACGACTTCGACGCCCTCGGCGCGCCAGGCCTTGTCGCGGGTCACCACGATATTGAGCCTGCCCGGCAGAGGCCGGCCGATGCCTTCATAGGTCTTGCGACCCATGATGACAGGTTTGCCCATCGTGTCGGTCTTGAACCGCTTGAGATCGCTGGAAAGCCGCCACGGCAAACCGCCATCGCGCCCGATCACACCGTTTTCGGCGATGGCGACATAGATCGCGACGTCCATCAGCCGCCGCTCCCGCCCGAAGGTACCAGCAGCATTATGTCGATGTCGTGCTCAGGGTAGAAATTCTCTGCCGTCATCTCGAAACGCGTCGGCCCGACTTTCCTGACGTTTTCGCCACAGAACGAGACCAGGTTCTTCGGATCGCCCTTGTCGACGGTCAGCTTGAACTTGCCGATCGAGCCAGTCGCCCAGTTGCCGCCAGTGGTCAGGACATAGGCGATGCGGTTTTCGAAATATCTCGGCGTGCCGTCGGGAGTGCCCTTCGCCGCCTTGCGAATCGCATTCTCGAACGTGCCGTCCATGCAGTAACGGGTCTTGTAGGCGGCGTATTGGCCCTGGAACTGGCCGTCATAGAAGAAGCTGACCGAGGAGGTGCCGCCGACGCTGGGCTTGTAGCGATGGGCGACGCGGACTGCCTTGTTGGCTGGAAAGGTCGAGCGCCACCAATAAGTCGAGCGCAATTGCCAGAACGGCACATAGACGGTTTTCATGCCAGACCCGTCGTCGGCGGTGTCCTCGATGATGAGGCCGCGGTCGACCCAGTCGTCGGCAACCGCTTGCGGCAGCTTCGCCAATGCCGCCCTGGCCGCATCGCCGAACGGGTAGAACGGCACGTTCTGCGACTCGAGATCGGCACTGATGTCGATGCCGAGCGCAAATGCCTTCTGCTCGAGCTGCGGCTTTGCCGCCACGCCGTCTATGGTCACCTCGAAGCCGAGGAAATTATCGCTCTGGCCGTCGGGAATTGCCGGCATCTCGTTCGGATCGCCTTCGATGTCAGGCATCGGAAAGGCGACGATCGCATCGACATCCTTGTCGGTGTTGTTGCGGAAGACATAGTCGACCGTCACCTTTTCCGGCGAGATGTAGAGGTCCTCGCTTTCCATGGCGACCGCGTCGCTGCGCGACAGGATCAGGCCGCCCGTCCCCAATTCGGCGATCGAATCATTGGCGAACACGGGCGTGGCCGAAAGCGCCAGCGCGGCGGTCAGGACATAACGGAACATGGAAGCTCCCTGGGCGAGATGCCGATGACTCTATCGCATCGGCCCGAAAATCGGAATCGATTTTCGGAAAGCACGATGCGAGGATTTGAGGTGCTAAGCGCGGAAGGGCTTTGAAACTCCACATTGAAACGGCTAGAGCGACGTGCGTCCAGTTGGACGCACAAAGTACGCTCTATGAAACAAAAACTGCCGCACAGGAGCGCGACGGGTCAATCAAGCGGTCACGGAGCGCGGGGCGGGGTCAGTGACGGAGGGCTTCCCAAATGACCAACCCGAGCATCAGAACAAACATCACAGCGATCCCACGTTTTAGAATTGGAGTGAGCCCGTATTTCTCGTACGCCCGCCGCAAACGTTCGCTGCTTTCCAAGGGGTGTAATGGATCGACGCGGAAGTCCTCTTTGAATTGGAGTTCAATTCTTTTTTGCAACTCAGTTTGCTCTCTTTTCCACATTGGTGCTCCCCAGACCAGCTCAACCCAATAGCACACGCTCTGCCGCTGCCATCTACCCGCCATCACCACCCCTTGGGAAGAGATGTCCATAAAAACACAAGCCTTGCGGCCATAACGCCCCCGTCTACCCTCTCGACTTTTCAGCGCTCGCCGAATTTTCATCGCGGTGCGCTCATGCCGCCACCTGCAGAAGCACGACGTTCGAAACGCCCGTGCAGTAGTCGCCCCATGCCCGCATGATTTTTGTGCGCTCCTCAAGCATTTCGGCGCGGTCGTAGGACTGCTGGGTCTTGGTGCCGACGACGTGCGCAAGTGCCCACATGCCATGCCCGTCTGCCATCCCCACCCTCCGGGCCTGTCTGGACAGCGACGCTCCGATCGGGCAGGAGTTCGCCCATGCGCAAGCTTCTCGTCATCGGCATCGGCGCCGGCAATCCCGACCACATGACCGTGCAGGCGGTCGACGGCCTGAACCGCGCCGACGTGCTGTTCATTCCCGACAAGGGCGCCAGAAAGAACGATCTCGCAGAACTGCGCCGCCAGATCTGCGACCGGTTCGTCACCAATCCAGACTCGCGCCGGGTCGAATTCGACGTGCCGGTGCGGGCCGAGCCAACGCCCTCCTATCGCTCGACCGTCGATGACTGGCACGAGGCGATCGCCGCGATCTATGAAAGCCTGATCCGCGACGAGCTTTTGCAAGATGGCTGCGGTGCGTTCCTGATCTGGGGCGATCCCTCGCTCTACGACAGCGCGCTACGCATCCTGGAGCGGGTGCGCATGAGAGGCAATGTCGCGTTCGAGCTCGAGGTGATCCCCGGCATCACTGCCGTCCAGGCGCTCGCCGCCAGCCACAAGATGGCGCTGAACCGCATCGGCGATGCGGTTCAGATCACCACCGGCCGCCGGCTCACCGAGGAAGGTTTGCCCGACAATGCCGGCAGCACCGTCGTCATGCTGGACGGCAAATGCGCCTTCAACACGCTGGACGACAACGACCTCCTTATCCACTGGGGCGCTTATCTCGGCACGCCCGACGAGATCCTCATTTCCGGCCGCCTCGGCGACGTCGGCGACGAGATCGTCAGGACCCGCGACGAGGCGCGTCGGAAAAAAGGCTGGATCATGGACACTTATCTGCTGCGCAAGCCCGGCGAGCCGGAGGAGTAGGCTCCGCCGATACAGGTTCCACCGACCTCACCCGGCATCGATCTCCGCCTGTAATGCTTCCAGATGCGCCGCCGCCGCGGAAGCCGCAGCCCGTTCGATGGCGCGAAAGCGGCTGACCACCGCAAGCCCCGCCGGCGTCAACTGCGCGCCGCCGCCCTTTTTGCCACCGGTCTGCGCCGCGACCAGCGGCTTGCCGAACACCCGGTTCATGTCCTCGACCAGATCCCAGGCGTGTTTGTAGGACATTTCCATGCCGCGCGCCGCCGCCGAGATCGAGCCGAAGGCGGCGATCTGCTCCAGAAGCTCGATCTTACCCGGCCCGATGCGCCCTTCTGGATCGAGGTTTATCCGCAAGCTCAGCGACGGCATTCTCTCCTCCGCAGTCCCGCCATCCATCCTAGAAGCTCTCCGGCGCTACCGCTATTCCAAAATGATATAGCGACGATCATCCGCGGGTCATCCATCCGCCTCGACTGGCAGGCCGGCGCTCATGTTCGCCGGGTCGAAGCTAACCGTCTTGACCACCGCGTAGACCTCTCGACCAAGCCGGAGTTTCAGCGTCTGTCGCGATTGCTCGGTGATCCGGGCAAGCACGGTTGCGCCATGGCAGTCGATGCCGATCTCGACTGCGGGACCCTCGCCCGGCGCCATCGTCACGATCATGCCCTGCAAGATGTTGAGCGCGCTGAGACCCGTCGGCTGTTCGGTGGCGATCATCACATCGCGGGCACGGATGCGAATGCGCATCGGCGCACCGACCGGCACCGCCAGAAGCGGCACGCGGATCTCGCCCGCCACCGAGCCGAGCACGGTCATGCCAAAGACATTGTCGTGGCGCAGCACCGCGGTATCCAGCACCGCGCCGCCCTCGCCGCGCTCCTCCGCCGGCAACAGGTCGAGCCGCTGCATGATCGCCCCGGTCGGGCCGCAAGCAGCGACTTT
This sequence comes from Mesorhizobium sp. WSM4817, assembly GCF_055811135.1. NCBI lineage: Bacteria > Pseudomonadati > Pseudomonadota > Alphaproteobacteria > Hyphomicrobiales > Phyllobacteriaceae > Mesorhizobium > Mesorhizobium sp. WSM4817. Next base: position 113,372 of record NZ_JBVVQQ010000005.1, read on the forward strand.
GCCTTGCGCCAGCACAACGACGTCGCTTGCCAGCCGCGCGACCTCTGAAATCGAATGGCTGACATAGACGATCGGGATTTTCGTCTCGTCGCGCAGCCGCTCGATATAAGGCAGGATTTCTGCCTTGCGGGCCTCGTCGAGCGAAGCCAGCGGCTCGTCCATCAGCAACAGTTTCGGGCTGGCGAGCAGCGCCCGGCCGATCGCCACGCGCTGTTTCTCGCCGCCGGAAAGCTTTGCCGGCCGCCGGTCCAGCAAAGCACCGATGCCGAGAAGGTCGACCACCGCATTGATGTCCGCATAGCGTTCGGCCGTCGGCGTGAACCAGCGGCCGTAGCGCAGATTGCTGGCCACGCTCATATGCGGAAACAGCCGCGCGTCCTGGAACACCATGCCGATGCGGCGCTTGTGCTTCGGCACGAACCGACCCGCATCCGTATCGACCAGCACGCGGCCGTCGGCCTCGATCCGCCCCTTGTCGGGCCGGATCAGGCCGGCAATCATGTTGATCAGCGTCGTCTTGCCGGAGCCCGAGGGCCCGAACAGCGCGGTCAGCCGCCCGGCGCTCTCGAAGCGGGCGTCGACCTCGAAGTCGCCGAGCCGATGGCTGATGTCGACCACAACCGTCATTCGATATCCATCCGCCTGCCGACGCGCCGCGCCAGCACCTCCGATGCGACAAGTGCTGCCATCGAGATGACGATCGAGATCAGCGTCAGCCTGAGCGCGCCGGCATCGCCGCCCGGCACCTGCGTGAACGTGTAGATGGCCGACGGCAGCGTCTGCGTCTGGTTGGGGATGTTGGAAACGAAAGTGATCGTTGCGCCGAATTCGCCCATCGCCTTGGCGAAAGACAGGATCGCGCCGGTAATCAGGCCGGGCAGGATCAGCGGCAGCGTGATCGTCCCGAACACCCACAACGGATTGGCGCCAAGCGTCCCGGCCGCCGCCTCGATTCTGCGGTCGACCGCCTCGATCGACAACCGGATCGCCCGCACCATCAGGGGAAAGCCCATGACAGCGCAGGCCAATGCGGCACCCGTCCAGCGAAAGGAGAAGACAATGCCGAAATGCTCGGCCAGAAACGCCCCGACCGGGCCTCGCCTGCCGAAGGAGAGCAGCAGCAGATAGCCGATAACCACCGGCGGCAGGATCAACGGCAGATGCACCAGCCCGTTGAGCAGCGTCTTGCCCCAGAATTGGCCACGGGCAAGCACAAGCGCGATCAATATGCCGGGCGGCAGGCTGGCGACCATCGCCACTGTCGCCACCTTGATCGACAGCCGGACCGCGTTCCATTCGTCGGGAGTGAGGTCCAGCAACCAATCCATCTTTTGGCGTGCCTCAGTTGCTCGGCGTGAGGACCGTAAAACCTTGCGCCTTGAAGAGCTCGCCTGCCTTGGCGGATTGCAGGCACTTTAGGAATGCCGACGCATGCTTGTCCTTCGAATCCGCGATCTGGGCAACCGGGTAGACGATCGGCGGGTGCGAATCCTGCGGGAAGGTGCCGATCACTTTGACGCCGGGCTCGGCATGCGCGTCGGTGGCGTAGACGAGGCCGAGCGCTGCCTCACCTGTGGAGACCAGCTTGAGCGCGGCACGCACGTTCTCGGCCTGCGCCAACTTGTCTTCGATCGAGGACCAGACGCCGAGCGATACAAGCGCCGCCTTGCCATATTTGCCGGCCGGCACCGCTTGGAAATCGCCCATGGCAAGCCTGCCGTCACCGATCAGCCCGGCAAGATCAAAACCCTTTTCGATCCTGGTTTCGACCGTCGAATCCTTCGGCGCCACCAGCACGATCTGGTTGCCGAGCAATTTCACCTCGGAACCCGGCTTGGTCAGCTTCTTGTCGGACAGATAGTTCATCCAGTCGCGATCGGCCGAGATGAAGACGTCGGCCGGCGCGCCGCCCTCGATCTGCTTGGCCAATGCGGAGCTTGCCGCATAGGAAATGGTCGCCGCCTCGCCGACATCGGCGGCGCAGGCGGTGTTCACTGCATCCAGTGCGTTCTTCATGCTTGCGGCGGCAAAGACGATCAGCCTGTCATCGGCATGGGCAACCGGCATGGCGGCGATCAATATCGCAAGACCGCCAACGGCGGCCGCCTTCAATCCGAAACCCTTGGGCACCAGCATGAAACTCTCCCGGGGCTTGAAATCCGATCGGCGCGACCCTGCCAGTCGATATATCCGCCTGAATATAACAAGGGAAGGCTCTTTGCCTGACTTAGCCCGATAGCCCGCCTACGGCACTGCATGACACCGCCACCGCTCGCGGGCGGACGACACAGCACCGGCGAGCAATTTGAGACAAAGCAAAAAGCCCGATGTGGCGGCTCACACCGCGATGGGCGCCTTGATCGTCGCATCGGCGAGGTAGTTTTCCAGCCGGAAATCTTCGAAGCGGAAGGCAAAAAGGTCCTTCACCTCCGGATTGATCCATAGCGTCGGCAGCGCCTTGGGCGTGCGCTGCAACTGTTCGCGCGCCTGCTCGAAATGGTTTGCATAAAGATGCGCATCGCCCAGCGTATGGACGAAATCGCCGGGCTTCAGCCCCGTGACCTGCGCCACCATCATGGTGAGCAGCGCATAGGAAGCGATGTTGAACGGCACGCCGAGAAAGATATCGGCGGAACGCTGGTAGAGCTGGCAGGAGAGCCTGCCTTCCGAGACATAGAACTGGAACAGGCAATGACAGGGTGGCAGCGCCATGGCTTCCACTTCGGCCGGGTTCCACGCCGAAACGATCAGCCGTCGGGAATTAGGATTCTTGCGTATCTCCTTCAAGAGATTGGCAATCTGGTCGATGGCGCCGCCATGGCCGTCCGGCCAGGAGCGCCATTGCTTGCCGTAGACCGGGCCGAGGTCGCCATTCTCGTCGGCCCATTCGTCCCAGATCGAGACGCCGTGGTCGTTGAGATATTTGATATTGGTGTCGCCGGCCAGGAACCACAGAAGTTCATGCACGATCGACTTCAGGTGAAGCTTCTTGGTGGTGGTGACCGGAAAGCCGCGCGCGAGGTCGAAGCGCATCTGGTAGCCGAACACCGAGCGCGTTCCGGTGCCGGTGCGGTCACCGCGATCGGCGCCGTTTTCCAGCACGTGCTTCAAGAGGTCGAGATACTGGCGCATCGGCGATTCGGGGGCTCGATTCGGGTTAGGCAATCATAACCGACTGGCTGCCGGCCGAATATGTCAAAACGGCACCAGAGTCGCTTTCTCTTACCGGTCGTTTGCGCCGCCCCTCATTGCCCTGCCGGGCAATTCTCCCCGTATAGTGACGGGGAGAAAGAGCTGCCCGCATCAGCATCCGCAAATTGACATGCGATCCTTAGAGGCTGGCGAGCTTGCCCAGCTCCTTGGCAACCAGGTAATAAAAGGTCACCCGGCTCTTGGTGTTATCGGCCTCCATCGCCTTGCAGGCCTTTTCGATGGCGGCGTCCGCCTTGCTGCCGTCGTCGACGCCGAGCTTTTTGGCAACCCAGCTGGCCTTGACGCGACCAAGTTCGTCGGGATCCGTGCAGGAGACCAGCGAGGAATCACGATTCCTGAGCGCAATGCCCAAATGCTTCACGATCTTGGCGACCGCGTCGGCATCCGCCGCGGCGTCGTACTTCTTCACGTCTGCGAGATAATCGGCCATCAAATTTTCCCCTCGTCGGCGCCACGAGATCCAGTCGATGAGGGTTGTGGCGCGCTGCCGCAAAATGTGCGCTAGTCGGTAACTCCTCACCGCCGCAAAGCTTCGGTTGAGAGCGTTGACAAGTCAAGCCTTTGGCGATGCTGTTTGAGACAGCGGACAAAGCATCATTGAGGCCTTTCATTTTTCACGATCGGTCCCTATATCTGTTTCGTCGGCTCGACCGACTATGGCGATAAACAGGCGATGAAATAAGCCGTTCGGACCCGGGGGCGGTACCCGGCGCCTCCACCAAAAACCGCTCTGCGAAGAGCGGCTTTTGCTGGGGGCGAAATAGGATCGACGAAGGTGTAAAGATCGTACTTTTGCCCGGCATTGTACCACCGTTATCGGGCTGAACTTATAGTTGCCAACGACAACTATGCGGAAGCACGTCTCGCCGCGTAAGCGGTGCGATAGCTTCAAATCAAGCCCTAGTGGTTCGCACTTCTAGGCGGGGTTCGGAGGTACCTGGCAACAGAAACCTCCACTTCTCCTGCTTCGATTCCAACTTTCCCTCCGATCCCCATCTCACCTCGATACTGTGACGGCAGCAGGCTTGCTGGCCGCGCGGCCGCGCCCAGACGCGAAAAAGGCCGGGACTGACCCGGCCTTTTTCATTGCTCTCACTGGAAAGCATCTATTCTGCCGGCGCTTCGACAACCTGTCGTCCGCGGCCGAGCGTCACCTTGGCCAGCGTGAACGAGATCACCGCGCAAAGCATGATGCCGGCCACCATAGGCAGCGGCGTGCCGTCGAAGAACACCCCGGCGATGCCCATGGCGACCGCGCCGATGGCGAAGTGCAGGGTGCCCATCAGTGCCGAGGCCGTGCCGGCGATCGCGCCATGCTCCTCCATGGCCAGCACCGAAGTCGCAGGGATCACCAGGCCGAGGAACCCGTAGCCGACGAACAGCAGCGCCGCCATGACGTCGAGCCGATCGACGCCGGACGCCATCACCGCGAACAGCACCACCATCGTCGTCGCATAGCCGACCACCGCGATCCGCACCACCGGCCTCAGCCCGAACCTTTCGGACAGCGTTCCCGTCAATTGCGACATGCCGATGAAGGCGACCGCGTTGATCGAGAAGAACACGCTGTAGACCGACGGCGACAGCCCGTAGTGTTCTATCAGGATGAAGGAGGAGCTCGACAGATAGACGAAGAAGCTCGCCAGCCCGAAGCCGCCGATGGCCGCCAGGCCAAGGAAGTTGCGGTCGCCGATCAGGAAGCGATAGGCCGACAGCGCGGTGCCGAACGAACTGCCTGCACGCGCCTCGACCGGCCGCGTCTCCTTCAGCGAGGTCGCCAGCAGGATGGTGGCGAGCACCGCCCCACCGGTCACCGTCCAGAACACGGCACGCCAGCCGAAATTCTCGATAATGACGCTGCCGGTCAGCGGCGCCAGGATCGGCGACACCGAAAACACCAGCATCAGGAGCGACATCAGCTTGGCAGCTTCGGTGCCGGTGTGCAGGTCACGCACGATGGCGCGCGGCACCGCCATGCCTGCACTGGCGCCGAGCCCTTGCAGGAAACGGAAGGCGATCAGCCATTCGACCGAGGGCGCCAGCGCCGAGCCGATGCCGCCGACCATGAACAGGGCGAGGCCGCCATAGAGCGGCAGCTTGCGCCCGACCATGTCGGAAATCGGTCCGACGACGATCTGGCCAAAACCCATGGACAGAAAGAAGATCAGCAAGCTCATCTGCACGGCTGCGGTGCTGGCCTGCAGATCTGCGCCGATCGAAGGCAGCGCCGGAAGATACATGTCGATGGCGAACGGACCGATGGCCGACAACAGGCCGAGCACAACCGCGATGCGGAGGAATTGGGGATTCATGATAGCGGGCTTCTTTCAATCTGGTTTGCCGACCGGCGTGTAATCCTGGGACGTCCCATCCCGTGGAATTCCTGCAGGGGGAATTCCTCTAAATCTAAGTCCATAAATTTAGACACTCTTGTCTAATTCGTCAATCACCTCTATATAGTTTTCATGAAGCACGACGTTTCTCCTGACAGCATCCCGCCACGCGGCCATGAGGCAAAGCGCGCCTCGATCATGGACGCTGCCGGCGCGGTGTTCTGCCGCGAAAGCTTCGCCGGCGCCAATATCGACATGATTGCCGCCGAGGCCGGCGTGTCGCGCCAGACGATCTACAATCACCATGGCGACAAGGAGAAACTCTTCGTCGCCATCGTCCGCGATCTCACCGAGCGCTGCAATGCCGGCATCTTCGCCACCATTTCAACCTTTCCCGACCAGCCGAAGGATCTCGAGGCCGATCTGATCGCCTTCGCCGTGCGCATGACCCGCAACTGTATCTGCAGCCGCGACGGAAAGTTCCTGCGCAAGCTGATCCAGACCGAGGGCGAGCGCTATCCCGAGCTGTTTGCCGAATGGCGCGAACTGGGACCGGGCAGGACATGGCCGGCGATCGCCGCCCGTTTCGCCCGCCTCGCCCATGCCGGTTTCCTCGACATCGAGGACCCCGATGTCGCGGCGCGCCAGTTCCAGGCCCTCGCCAATGCCGAATTGCAGACGACCTTCATGCTCGGCGGCACGCCGACCGATGATGAAGTGCTGCAATCCGCGACACATGGCGTACGCACCTTCCTGCGCGCCTTCGCCAAGCGGCAGCCGGCGGCCGATGCGCAAAAGCACAGCGCGCTCGCTGGCGCCTGAGCGATCAAATCTGAGGCATGTCCTCTCGCATCTGTGCTGCCGGCATCTATATCCGGTTTACGCCGCGCTCAAGCTTGATTACAGCTATGCGGACGATTCAACGGAACCCGACAGCGACATGGCCGACGACCACATTCGCTACGACATTCTGGCCCAGGAGGCACTGCGCGGCGTCATGCGCAAGGTCCTGGCCGAAGTCGCGCGCACCGGCCTCCCCGGCAACCATCATTTCTTCATCACTTTCCTGACCGGCGCCCCCGGCGTGCGCGTGTCTTCCCGCTTGCGGGAGCGCTATCCCGAACAGATGACCATCGTCATCCAGTTCCAGTATTGGGACCTGAAGGTGACCGACACCGGCTTCGAGGTCGGGCTGTCGTTCTCCGACGTGCCGGAAAAGCTGGAAATCCCGTTCTCGGCCGTGCGCGGCTTTTACGACCCGTCCGTCAATTTCGAGCTCGAATTCGACGTGAAGACGGAAACCTCGGCAGACGGGGAATTGACCGGCAAGCCCGCTTCCGAACCGCTGGCCGTCGTCGCCGAGAAAAAGCCCGAGAAGAAGAAGGCCGCTGAGGCCGAAAAGGAGCCGGCCGCAGCCGACGCCGCCGCCAAGGGCGCCGAAGTGGTATCGCTCGACGCCTTCCGCAAGAAGTGATCCGACGGGCCGCGCGACATGGCCGACATCGTCAACCTCCGCCAGGCCCGCAAGCAGAAGGCAGGAGCCGAGCAGGAGCGCCTGGCCGAACTGAACCGGGCGCTGCACGGCCGCTCCAAGGCCGACCGGGAGCGTGACCGTTCGATCGCCGACAAGGCAGAAAGATTTGTCGCCGGCCATCGCCGCGAAACCTCGGGCGATGCGGATTGCCCTGAAGTCAGACCGAAAAATGCGGCGGGGTTTTCGGATAAGTCCGATGCTTGAAGTGAAATGAGTCAGGTCCGGTGAGCCCGGTCGAGAAACGCTCGGTGACCATTCGCGGCCATCGGACCAGCTATTCGCTCGAAAAGCCGTTTTTCGACGATCTCGTCGCCATCGCCGCCGCGCGCAAACTGACTCTCGCAGCCCTCGTCGCCGAAATCGACGAGGCCCGGCCGCGCGATGCCAACCTGTCCTCGGCGCTCAGGCTCTACGTCCTGGATTGGGCGAAGCGAGGGATGAAACCGGTCTAGCCCGGATGGTTAGCTAGAGGCTATCCGCCGCCCAGCGACTTCAGCAGATTGTCGATCGACGAGGGTTCAAGCGTGGGTTTTGGCGCGGGTCCTGAAGGCGGCGGGTTGTCATTGGCCGGCGGCTGACGCGCCCGCTCGATTTTCTGCGCCTGCTCGGCGGCGGCCCTGCGCTCGGCGTCGAGCCTTGCCTTTTGTTCCGCAGCGATCCGCCTCGCCTCTTCCGCTTTCCGACGTCGCTGTTCCTCGGCCTTCGCCGCCTCGTCCGCCGCTTTTTGCGCCGCCTTGGCTCTCGCTTCGGCATCCGCCTTAGCCTTGGCCTCGGCTTCAGCCTTGGCCTCGGCTTCAGCCTTGGCTTTAACCTCCTCTTCGGCCTTCGCCTGCGTCTCGGCTTTGGCTTTAGCCTCGGCTTCAGCCCTCGCCTGCGCATCAGCCTTGGCCTTCGCCTCCGCTTCGGCTTTAGCCTTTGCCTCGGCTTCGGCTTTCGCCCTGGCATCCGCCTCGGCTTTCAGCCGCGCCGCCTCCTGCTGCTTGCGCAATTCTTCGGCTGCCCTGTCGCGCTCGGCTTGCAGGGCCGCGTAGTAACCCACCTCGCGCCGCAACCGCTGCTTTTCAAGCAGCGCTGCCTGCATCGCCTCGACCCGCTGCTGCTCCTTTTCCAGCGCGCGCTGGGTCAGGAACTGCGCCAGCGGCTCACTGTCGAACCGCCGCTTCGCGGCGCCGAACGGCCCGTCAACGCTGAAATTCACGGTCGGATCGGAGCCGACCAGCGCTTCGTCGCCCGGCCGATAAGTGATCGAACCAATGGCAGCGACCATGCTGGCCTTCAGGTCCGCCGTGATGTCGGCCGACAGCGTCGCCGCCGGATTTTCAAGATTGACCGGCGGCGCCCTCAGCGTGCCACCGGCGATTGTGAAGGCGATGTCGGCATCCCCAGCCGGAAAACTGCCATCCGCGGCGATCTGCGGCGCGAAGCCGGCGGTCTTGGCCGCGTCGATATCGCGCCCAATGGCGTCGGCCTTGGCGATGACGGCGCCAAAGGCGTCGGGATTGACGCCGGCAATGGTCAAGCCTTTCAGCGCCGCCGTGCCGGAACCGGACAGCGCCGCAACCATCGCATCGACCGATTTGCCACTGGTCGAGAGCGCCGCCGAGAAATCGCCGGTTCCGCTGATGCCGGTCTCTGGCAGCACGGTGGCCAGATCGGCGCCGGCAAGTTTCAGCTGGCCGGAGAAAAACCCGGTGCCGTCATTGTTCTTCAGCTCGAACAGTCCGGAAAGCGCGCCGCCGGCGAACTTTGCCTTGAGGTCCGAAACGCGGATGCCTTCGTGGTCGAGCTTCAGCGAAAGCGCCGCGTCATAGGTCGTGGCCAACGGGCCGGCGACCAGCGACGCCGTGGTCAACTCGAGTTCGGCGGTGAACGGCAGGATGGGTTTCTGGCTGAACGGGGCGGCCGGCCAAGCCTTGCCGGAGCCCAGAAAGGCCTGGTCGCCAAACACTGCCACCGCCATCGGGTCGAGATCCAGCTCATCGAGCGCCAGCGCGCCGGCAAGATGCGGCAGCCCGTCGGCGACGCCGACATTGAGGTCGCCGGAAACCGCAGCCTCGTTGACTGCGCCGCTGAGGCTGGACAGCACCAGACGGCCGTTGCCGAAGTCGGCGTCGGCCGCCAGCCAAGTCGACATGCCTGTCCCCAGGCCCGGCAGCCCGACGCCTGTCGTCATCAGCCACGGCTCGATATCGGCGGCTTCCAGGCCGATCTTGCCCTTGGCGGTGGCGCCTTGCGGCGCGCTGGCGATCGTCCCGTCGAAACCGGCTTTGAAATCGTCGCCGGTCAGGTTGAAGCTCGTCGCCATGCCGCCGCCAAGCGTGCCTTTCGCCGAAACATCAGTGGTCGCCTCGCCAAGCATGCCGAGCGGCAGCGCCGGCAGGCCGTAAAGCGCCAGAAGCGCGGTGGCGTCGGTATTCCTGGCGTTGAAGGTCAACGACACCGGCGCCTCGAGAAGCCGATCTGCCAGTCCTTTGCCGGACAGCGATGCTGAAAACGCCGAGCCGCCTGCCCTGCCTTGCGCGCTGACCGCCAGTCCCGTCGTGCCGTCGCCATTGGCGGCGGCACTTGTCACCAGATCGATGCGCGCATTCTGCAACAGCTCGGGATAGGCGGCGACACGCCCCGCCAGCCCTTTCAGCACGGCATTGTCGGGATAGTGCTTCGCCGCGACATCGACCAACGGCTTGAGATCGACGGCGACCACCGAGGCATCGAGCTTGCCGGTCGGGCTCGCTGGGAAATCCTTGATCCGGCCGGTGGCGCTGATCGAGGCGCCGGCAAGTCCGCCGACCGAGAGCCGGTCGATTTCAAGCAGCCCGTCGCGCAGCCTGAGCGCCGTATCGACCGTATCGGCGGTCAGTCCGCCGGCGCTGACCGGCCCGGCCTTGATCTGGAAATCGAGGTCGCGGTCGGAAAATCGGTTGGCGCCCTTGTCGCTGATGAAGATCGAGGCGAAGGCGGCGAGCCCGTCGACGTCGAGCTCGCCGCCGTCGAGCCGCATCAGCACCGACGGCCTGGCGTCTTCGCCCTGGCTGGAATCGATGCGGCCGGAAAATTTCGCCTTGCCGAGAACGAGTTCGAGGTCGCTGAAGGCCTGGCGGTTCCCGGACAGGTCGACCTTGGCCTTGAAGCCGGCGGCCGGAAGCCGGCGGATCGCCTCGTCGACATCCTTCGACAGCCAGGCGGCGAAGCCGGAAGGCTGCCCCACGGCCAGAAGCAGCGAACCGCTGAAGCCGATCTGATCCTCGAGACTGAGCATGCCGTTTGCTTCCAGCCTGGCGCGGCCCGGGAGCGTCGCGCCCAGCGACTTCACCGACCAGCCGGCATCGGCCGGCTCGGCGGAAAGGCGCACGTCACGAACCGTCGTGTCGCCGGCCACCACCGCCGGCAGCTTCACCTCGACGGTGCCCGGTATGGTCGGCTTGGGCAGGGCGAGCAGCGCCTGCTCCAACGCCGCGACGCGCTCGGACAGCGTCAGTCCGGTCGCGGCGCCGACGGCTTCATCGAACTGCACCTGAGCGCCATCGGCCTCGATTGAAAAGCGAGGGTTCGGCCCAAGGTCGACGGCAGCCTTGCCGTCGGCGGTGTAGGGATTGTCGAGTGGCCCGGTCTCGAAGCGGAATTCGTCGACGCCAAGCTTCCGGTGGTCTAGCGAGAACTTGCCGTTCAGTCTGAACCCCGGTTCCGGCTTGCCGGCGCTGGCCTTCTCACCGTCGGTGCCGTCAAGCTGCGCCAAACGCTTGTCGGCGCCATTCCTGTCAGAACTCGTGACCTTGAACTGGCCCGAATAGATCGCGGCCCCATCGACAATGCCGGCATTGCCATCCGCTTCGATGACCAGCGGATAGGCGTCTGGATCGGCCTTGAGCCTGAGCCGCAACTGTCCGTCGCCACTGGCCTTGCCGGTGGAGACGACGACCGTGCTGCGCAGGCCGTCGAGCCGCAGCGAACCATCCATCCGCCAGGGTCCGGCCAGCGATCTGGCAGAGATTGTCGAATTGATCTCGGAAAGACGATGGCTGCGGCCGCCGGCGGCATGGCGCAGCGCGATCTCTCCGTCGGTCACCGTCAGCTTCTCGATCGAGATCTGGCTGGGATCGTAGGGCGAGGACGGGCGTATCGCCCAGTCGACCGTGCCGTCGGCGGCAATGTCGATCGTCGCCTTCGGCCGCACCAGCCGCATGTCGAAGATCAGCACCTCGCCGCTCAGGAAGGGCGCCAGTTCGGCATCCATCGAAAAGGTCTCGACGGTCATTGCCGGTCGGCCGCCGGGGCCGCCGGCGACAGTGACATTCGAGAAGGTCACCGAGGGAAACGGCAGCAATTTCGCCGTTGCATCGCCCTGAACGGTGACCTTGCGGCCCAGAATGGCGCTCGCCTCGCGCTCGAAATCGGCCCGGTAGCCCGTCCAGTCGATAAAATACGGCACCACCAGCGCCGCACACAGCACCAGCACGAAAAAGCCACCGAAGATCACGAACAAACGTGCGAGCATCAACCCCCAAGCAGTCGATTGAAAATCAGCAGCACTCTACCCGCATCAGCGTGTCGATAAAGAGGCAAATCGATCGCCCCAAAAGCAAAAGACTTTAGTCGGCCGGCAGTATCTTTCCAGGGTTCATAATGTTCTGCGGATCGAGCGCCTGCTTGATCGTGCGCATGATGTCGACGCTGTGGCCGAGTTCATGGCGCAGGAAGCCGATCTTGCCTTGTCCGATGCCGTGCTCGCCGGTGCAGGTTCCATCCATGCCGATCGCCCGCATGTTCAGCCGCGCGACAAACTCTTCCGTCTGCTTGATTTCCTTCGGATCGTCGGCGTCCATCAGCACCAGCACATGGAAATTGCCATCACCGGCATGGCCGACAATCGGCGCGATCAGCCCCATCTCGGCGATGTCGGCCTCGGTTCGCGTGACGCATTCGGCAAAGCGCGAGATCGGCACGCAGACATCGGTCGACAGCCCCTTGGCGCCCGGCCGCAGCGTCAGCGACGACCAATAGGCGTCGTGCCTTGCCTTCCACAGCTTCGTCCGTTCCTCGGCGACGCTGGTCCACAGGAATGGTCCGCCGCCATAGTCTTCGGCGATCGTGCCGAAGGTTTCGGCCTGCTCGTCAACGCCGGCGTCGCTGCCATGGAATTCGACGAACAGGCACGGGCTTTCGGGATAGTCAAGTTTCGAATAGCTCTTCATCGCCCGCATCTGCAGCGCATTGACCAGTTCGATGCGCGCCACCGGAATGCCCATCTGGATCGTCGCGATCACCGCATTGCAGGCCGCCTCGACGCTGGGAAACGGACAGACGCCGCCGGAAATCGCCTGCGGAATGCCCTGCAGCTTAAGCGTCAGCTGGGTGATGATGCCGAGCGTGCCTTCGGAGCCGATCAGGAGCCGCGTCAGATCGTAGCCGGCCGAGCTCTTTTTTGCGCGCTTGCCGGTCGTCACCGTCTCGCCGTCGGCCATCACCGCCGTCAGCGACAATACATTCTCGCGCATCGTGCCATAACGCACCGCATTGGTGCCCGACGCCCGCGTCGCCGCCATGCCGCCGAGCGATGCATTGGCGCCCGGATCGATCGGAAAGAACAGGCCGGTGTCGCGCAGGTGCCGGTTGAGATCCTCGCGCGTAACACCGGGCTCAACCGTGCAATCGAGATCCTGCGGGTTGACCGCGAGGATGCGGTTCATCCGCGACGTATCGACAGAAATGCCGCCACCCGGCGCGTTGGTGTGGCCCTCCAGCGAAGAGCCGACGCCGAAGGCGATCACCGGCACGCGGTGCGCGGCGCAGGCCGACACGATCTCCTGCACCTCCGGTGTCGTCTCTGGAAACGCCACGCCATCCGGCGCCTGGGTTGGAATGTAGGTGGTGGTATGCGCGTGCTGGGTGCGGATCGCCTGGCCGGTCTGGAACCGTTCGCCGAGCCGCTGCTTGAGGATGCCGAGCACCGCGGCGATGCCTTCTTCGTTGCGCTCGACCGGATTGAGGTCGCTCAGAGCCATCTATTCCTCCGCGAATGGACCAGCGTCCACCCTTGTTATGGACTTATGGATGCCTATCGCATCGGCCCGAAAATCGAAATCGATTTTCGGAAAGCACGATGCGAAGATTCAATGTGCTAGAGCGTACTTTGTGCGTCCAATTGGACGCACGTCGCTCTAGTCTCCCGACCACGTCCTGTCCAGCCAGAAGGAAGTTTTCGATGTCCACCGCCGCCCCCTTCGCCTCTGCTCCCATGGCCATCGAAAAAGACTGGATCGACTATAACGGCCATCTCAACATGGCCTATTACAACGTGCTGTTCGACCGCTGTTCCGACGAAGCGTTCGAAATGATGGGGATGGGGCCGGACTATGCGAAGCAGCGCCGGCTGACCATCTACACGGCGGAAGTCCATGTCTGCTATATCAGGGAGCTACATCTCGACCACAAGGTCGATGTCTCGTTCCAGCTGCTCGACCATGACGACAAGCGGCTGAGAGCCTACCAGGAAATCCGCCATGTCGACGGCTGGCTCGCTGCCACGTCCGAATCATTGTCGCTGCATGTCGACATGTCCGGACCGAAGGTGGCGCCCTTCCCGGCCGATGTCCTGGCCAAGGTCGAAGTCATGCGCGCCGCCCATGCGGCGCTGCCGATGCCTGAGCGCGCCGGCCGTTCGATCGGTATTCGTCGCAAGACGCTTGAGCCGCAGTCAGACCGCCGTTAACCTTACCAAGGTTTTAACGTGAACAAGCCGAATTGAGGCGTTGAACGACTCAGCCGGGTGTTCGAAAACCGTCCGCATTGCGATACTGGCGGCGGGGGCTGAAGCGGTTCGGGGAAATTGCATGAAAACCGATATCAAGGTCGAGGCGGACAGGCTGGCGGCCGACCCACGCATCAGCGACTATGATTTCTGGCGATCGCTGAAGAACCTCAACTACGAAATTTTTACCATCGCCAACAACAACGAGCCGATCCCTTTCGCCATGATCCGCTGGCGCGCCATCCTGAAGCAGGCGCGGATGAAGCGCGGCCACGCCTGATCGGTGCGGGAACAAGTAGGTTCGTTGTTCGATTGCTTTTTCTGGGGCGTTTGCGCCGCCCCTCATCCGGCTGCCGCCACCTTCTCCCCGTATAGTGACGGGGAGAAGGTGAGCTTGCCGCAGCCTCGGCGTTCTTTCAGCAATGCCCGCAATTTGGCGAAACCATTGATGACAGCGTCCTTCTCCCCGTCACTATACGGGGAGAAGTGCCCGGCAGGGCGATGAGGGGCGGCGCGACTTTTTCCAGTTAAGCAGATGTATTGACGAACACTGCCGCAAGCGGCGAACGCGCCAGCACCGGCGACGACTGGATGATTGCGGTGTTGGTCATCGCAAACGGAATGATGCGGTCGATCACCCGTTCGAGCTCGGCCACCGAGCCGACATGCGCCAGCGCGATGAAACAGTCCTCGCCGGTCACCCGATCGCACTGGGCGATTTCCGGCAAGTCGCGGATGATCTCGGCGACCGCAGCCAACTGCCCGGGCACCGGCCTGATCCGCAGCCATGCCGACAGCTTCATGCCGAGCGCTGCCGGGTTGATCCGCACAGTATAGGCCTCGATCACGCCGCTCTCCTGCAGCCGCTTGATGCGCTCGGACACGCTCGGCGCTGACAGGCCGACCGAGCGCGCCAGTTCGGCGGTGCTGGTGCGCGCATCCTTTTCCAGCAGGCGCAGGATTTTCAGATCCGCCGCATCCAGATCAACATTTTCGTTTCGAATACGTTTCAGGAAAAACTCCTTGTTTCTGGAAAATAAATGATCTCTTTGGTTGGCCATTGCCCATGTAAACAGGTAAATCTGCCTGCGATAATGATCTTATGGATGATCAAGCGCAAGCCCCAGCTGCTATCCCTGCCCTCGCCGGCCCTGTCTTTGGCCGGCTGGCGACATCGCTGCCGCCGCATGTCTGGTTCGGTGTCAGCGCTGTGTTTCATTATCTCGGGCCGGCTTTCGCCGTGCTGCTTTTCCCGCATGTCGGCGTGCTCGGCATGGCCTGGCTGCGCATCGTTACGGCCGCCCTTGTCTTCGCGCCGCTGACCCGGCCGTGGACGGCCTTCGCCCGCGCCGACCGGCCGACACGGCTGCTGCTTCTCGGTTTCGGCGCTTGCCTCGGCGTGATGAATTGCTCCTTTTACCTGGCACTCTACCGCTTGCCGATCTCGCTGGTCGCGGCGATCGAATTCGTCGGCACCATCGGCGTTGCGCTGGTCGGCGTCAGAAGCCCGCGCAATTTCGCAGCGCTTGCCGTTGCCGTTATCGGCACCTTGCTGCTGATCGACGTCAAATGGTCAAGCGACCCGATTGGCCTGTTCTGGGCCTTCCTCAACGGCGCGCTGTTCGTCGGCTACATCATGCTTGGCCATCGCGTTGCCCGCGCCGGCGCTGGCGACGGCATCGCCGGCCTGGGTGCCGCCATGGCGGTCGCCTTTCTCATCGTGCTGCCGATCGGCTTCACCGATGCGCTGCCGGCTTTCTCGGCGCCGCCACTGCTCATCGCCGCCATCGGCGTCGGCATCTGCTCCTCGGTCATCCCCTATATCTGCGACCAGCTTGCCATGTCGCGGCTGCCGCGATCGAGCTTCGCGCTGATGCTGTCGTTGCTGCCGGTCACCGCCACTCTGATCGGCGTCATTGTGCTCCGCCAGATACCCAGCCCAACCGATTGCATCGGCATCGCGCTGGTAGTGGCCGGCGTCGCTTTTCACAAACCGGCAAATGCCTGATCAGGCAAGCTTCTCCTTGAGAAAGGCGATCGTCCGGCCCCAGGCGAGGTCCGCCGCGTTCTTGTCGTAGCGAGCCGCCGACGTGTCATTGTTGAAGGCATGATTGGCGCCTTCATAGACATGGATCGTGTACTCGACTTCGGCTGCATCGAGCTCCTTCCTGAAGGCGTCGATACCGGCATTGATGCGGGTGTCGAGCCCGGCATAATGCAGCAGCAGCGCCGCCTTGATCTTCGGCACATCCTCGGCCTTCGGCTGCATGCCGTAATAGGCGACAGCGGCAGCCAGATCCGGCGCGTTGGCAGCCAGTGTGTTCACCGTGGCGCCGCCCCAGCAGAAGCCGACCGCGCCGACCTTGCCGTTGCCATCCTCGCTGCCCCTAAGGAAAGCGACCGTTGCGACCGCATTGGCAGTGGTTTGCGCCGGATCGAGCTTGGAAAACTGCTCGCGCGCCTTGTCTTCGTCGGCCGGCGTGCCGCCGAGCGGCGACAGGAAATCCGGGGCCAGCGCCACGAAGCCTTCCAGCGCCACGCGCCGCGCCACATCGCGTATATGCGGGTTGAGCCCCCTGTTCTCATGCACGACGATGACGGTGCCGAGCTTGCCGGACTGGCCAGCCGGCTTGACCAGATAGCCTTTCATCTCGCCACCGCTGCCGGGATAGCTGATGTCCTCGCCCGTCACGCGTGAATCGTCCTCGGCAACTATCGCCGCCCGGGCTGAATTCGCCGCCAGCAGCGGCGCGATTGCTGCGGCCGCCGCACCTGATCCGGCAAGCCTGGTCAATTGTTCCATGAAGCGCCGCCGGTCGAGCGTCAGATGCGTGTATTCGTCATACGCGTCGATCATAGCCTGGGTAATGGCGGGTCTGTTGACGGCGGGGTTGGCAGGGCTCGGTTTTGTCATGGCGCTCTCCTCGGCTTCGGGAACATGTCCGCCGCGCAAGATAGGGTAGAAGCCCGCACGGTCCAGTCACGGATCAGTGAGGCGCTGCTGACGCAAGCGCAGGTCCGCCAGACCGGCGGCTGGTCCAGGATGATACTCCTTCCGACAGGTGCGCTCCGCGGCGCGCCCATGGGCAACCGCGCATTTGCGTCCCACTTCTCCGACCCGCCGTGCCTGTCGAGCAGGCCGGCGCTATGGCTGGCGTGCCATAGGATTTGCAACTCCCCCGGCTGGACAGAGAACAAAACGGAGACACTTCTGGCCTTTCGCTGCCGAATCACTACATTCGGGGGAGATGTCCGGCTTTTCGGAAGATATGCCTTTTTTTGATGAACCGAACGCGCGGCCCGTGGCCCCGTCGGGCATTGCTGCGCGCGCCATGGCTGCCCGCAGCGGCCATGCCAATGCGCCTGATTATCTGAACGGTCTCAACCCCGAGCAGCGGCTGGCGGTGGAGACCACCGAGGGTCCGGTGCTGGTGCTGGCCGGCGCCGGCACAGGCAAGACGCGCGTGCTGACCACCCGCATCGCTCACATCCTCGCCACCGGCAAGGCCTTCCCGTCGCAGATCCTCGCCGTCACCTTCACCAACAAGGCGGCGCGCGAGATGAAGCAGCGCATCGGCCTGCTGATCGGCGAAGGCAATGTCGAAGGCATGCCGTGGCTCGGCACCTTCCACTCGATTGGAGTGAAGCTGCTGCGCCGCCACGCCGAACTTGCCGGGCTCAGATCCGACTTCACCATTCTCGACACCGACGACGTCGTGCGCCTGATCAAGCAGCTCATCCAGGCCGAAGGACTGGACGACAAACGCTGGCCGGCCAAGCAGTTCGCCCAGATGATCGACGGCTGGAAGAACAAGGGGCTTGGCCCCGCCGAGATTGCCGAGGGCGACGCCCGCGCCTTCGCCAACGGCAAGGGCCGCGAGCTCTACAAGGCCTATCAGGAGCGGCTGAAGACGCTGAACGCCTGCGACTTCGGCGATCTTCTGTGCCACCCGATCCGCATCTTCCGCGCCAATCCGGACGTGCTGAAGGAATATCACAAGCGCTTCCGCTACATCCTCGTCGACGAGTATCAGGACACCAACACCGCCCAATACATGTGGCTGCGCCTGCTGGCCCAGCGGCCGGACGCCGGACGCACTTCTACGTCGACAGGTTTGCGAACGGCCGAAGGCCGCAAGCCCGACCGGGCGTCCGAGCCCTTGCGAGGCCCCTCCCGCGACGCCGAAGGCGCGCAAAAAAGGGGGGTCGGGCCCGCGCCGGCAGGCGCGGAACAGCCCGTGAGCGAAAGCAAAGTCAACATCTGCTGCGTCGGCGACGACGACCAGTCGATCTATGGCTGGCGCGGGGCCGAAGTCGACAACATCCTGCGCTTCGACAAGGATTTCCCCGGCGCCACGATCATCCGGCTGGAACGCAACTACCGCTCCACCGCGCACATCCTCGGCACCGCCTCCCACCTCATCGCCCACAATGAAAGCCGCTTCGGCAAGACGCTGTTCACCGAAAAGATCGCCGAGGACGACGAGAAGGTGCATGTCCATGCCGCCTGGGATTCCGAGGAAGAGGCCCGCGCCGTTGGCGAAACCATCGAGGCCTACCAGCGGCAGAAGCACAATCTCAACAACATGGCCATTCTTGTCCGCGCGTCCTTCCAGATGCGCGAGTTCGAGGACCGCTTCGTCACCCTCGGCCTCAACTACCGCGTCATCGGCGGCCCGCGCTTTTACGAGCGCCTCGAAATCCGCGACGCCCTGGCCTTCTTCCGCGTCGTCGCGCAAGGCGCAGACGACCTCGCTTTCGAGCGCATCGTCAACGTGCCGAAGCGCGGGCTGGGCGAAGCCACCATCCGCCAGATCCACGACACCGCCAGGGGGCTGCGCATCCCGATGCTGGAGGCTGCGGAAAAACTCGCTGAGAGCGACGAACTGAAGCCGAAGCCGCGCGCGGCGCTGCGTGAGGTCGCCGCCAATTTCGAGCGCTGGCAGAAGGCGCTGGAGACCACGCCGCACACCGAGCTGGCCGAGACCATCCTGGAGGAGAGCGGCTACACCGACATGTGGAAGAACGACCGCTCGGTAGAAGCGCCCGGCCGGCTGGAAAACCTCAAAGAACTGATCCGCTCCATGGAGGAGTACGAATCGCTGCGCTCCTTCCTCGAACATGTCGCGCTGGTGATGGACGCCGAGCAGAACGCCGAGCTCGACGCCGTCAACATCATGACGCTGCATTCGGCCAAGGGCCTCGAATTCGAGACGGTTTTTCTGCCCGGCTGGGAGGAAGGACTGTTCCCGCATCAGCGCGCGCTCGACGAGGGCGGCCGCTCCGGGCTCGAGGAAGAGCGGCGGCTGGCCTATGTCGGGCTGACCCGCGCCAAGAAGAACCTGCATTTGTGGTTCGTCTCCAACCGCCGCATCCACGGCCTGTGGCAATCGACGATCCCGTCGCGCTTCCTCGATGAATTGCCGGAAGCCCATGTCGAGGTCGCCGAGAGCGGCAACTCCTATGGCGGCTACGGC
The DNA here is from genome assembly GCF_055811135.1 of Mesorhizobium sp. WSM4817. NCBI lineage: Bacteria > Pseudomonadati > Pseudomonadota > Alphaproteobacteria > Hyphomicrobiales > Phyllobacteriaceae > Mesorhizobium > Mesorhizobium sp. WSM4817. The sequence goes on from NZ_JBVVQQ010000005.1 coordinate 132,677, forward strand.
AATGCCTATGGCGGCGGCTCCTTCGCCTCCGGACGAGGCGGCCAGGCGGCAGGACGGCAGAATCCTTACGGCGCTTCGCGCTTCGACAATGTCGGCGCAGAAAAATCCGGCGCCTTCTCTAGCACCTATGCAACGCCGGGCTGGCAGCGCGCGCAGCAGAACCGCACCGAGGCGACCGACCGCAACTGGGGCTCGCGCTCCGGCCACCAGGTCGAGCGCATCGGCTTTGGCGAGACCGACAGTGGCTATGGCGCCGGCCGCACCTCGATCAAGGGCCGCACCATCGACGGCGAACTGGTCGCCAAATCCGTCGCCGACACGCCATCCCCCTTCAATGTCGGCGACCGCGTCTTCCACCAGAAATTCGGCAACGGCAACATTGCCGCCATCGACGGCAACAAGCTGACCATCGACTTCGACAAGGCCGGCCAGAAGCGCGTGCTGGACGGGTTTGTCACCGGGGTGTGAGCGTCCCCCTCACCGATACCGCGCCTGGTTCCATTTGTGGCCGAGCAGCGACAGGATGATGATCAGCCCGTTGAAGAACTGGACATAGAAGCCGCTCAGGCCTGCCGCGACGACGCCGGTCTGGATGAATGACACGGTGACGGCGCCGATGGCGCCGCCGACCACGGTGCCGACGCCGCCCCAGGTCGGCGTGCCGCCAACGAACACCGATGCCAGCACCGGCAGCAAATAGCCGTCGCCAGCCGTCGGCCACCAGGTGAAGTTGATCATCACCGAGAAGGTGCCGGCGATCGCCGCCCCGATGCCGACGAAGACGAATACTTTCACCCGCACGCGCTTGACGTCGATGCCCATCTGCTGGGCGCTGTCGGGATTGTCGCCGACCACCTTCACCTGCGCGCCGAAACGATGCCTGTTGTAGAGCAGCGCCGACAGCACGACAAAGCCGATGGCCCAGAAGATCTGCACCGGGATGCCGTAAAGCTGGCTGGAGAAGATCTTGTAGGCCCAGCTGTCGGCAAGGCTGGTCAGCGCCGTCGACCTGCCTTCGTTGATGATCTGGATCAGGCCGCGCAGCAGGAAGTTCATGCCGAGCGTGGCGATCAGCGACGACAGCCCGCCATAGACGACCAGCGACCCGACAAGGAAGCCGAGCAACGTGCCCGTTGCAATGGCGGCGGCAATACCGAGAAACGGGTCGTAGCCGGCCTGCACGACCAGCGCGAACACCCATGAGGCAAAACCCATCGTCGCCGGAAACGACAGGTCGATCTCGCCGCAGGTGACGACGAAGACCAGCGGCACCACCACGAACAGCGCAACCGGCAGCGTGGTGAGCACGGAACTGTACAGATACCAGGTGGTGAAGACGGTCGGGTTGGCGATCATGAACACCGTCATCATCACCACGAACACGGCAAGCGTGCCAAGTGCGGCGCGGTTGTCGAGGATGAAGCCGCGCATCCAGTGATCGGATGGGTGTTTCCACTCTTTCCGGGGATTGCCGGGACGGGAGATGCCTGCGGACGGCTCTTGCAGATCGGGCTCCATCGTCTTGCTCATCGTGCTCTCTGCTCCGGGTCGCCGGCGTCGTGCAGTCCCGGCAATCCACCCGGATGCGCGACGTCTTCCATGAAGTTGATGAGGTCTTCGGCCGACTTGACCTGGCTGCGGTCGGCGGTGAGCGCCACCTTGCCGCGGTCCAGCACGACGAAACGATCGGCGATGTCGAAGACGTGGTGGATGTTGTGGCCGATGAACAGGATCGACCGTCCGCTCGCCCGCACCTGGCGCACGAAATGGAAGACCTTGGCGGTCTCGGTCAGCGACAGCGCCGTCGTCGGCTCGTCGAGGATGATCAGGTCGGCCTGCTTGTAGATTGCCCGGGCGATCGCCACGCCCTGGCGTTCGCCGCCGGAAAGCTGGCCGACGATCGATTGCGGCGTGAACACTTTCGAGGTGAAGCCGATCTCGCGCATCAGCCGGCTCGCCTCCTCGATTTCCTTGTTGACCTTCAGCCAGCCGAGAAAGTCGGTGAGTTCGCGGCCCATGAAGATGTTGCGCACGATCGTCTGCTGCACGGCCAGCGCCCGGTCCTGGAATACCGTCTCGATGCCGGCGTCGCGCGAGCGCGCGGCGCTCCAGCCGGTCACCGGCTGGCCGCGGATGAGGATCTCGCCGCTGGTCGGTTTGACCACGCCGGAGAGGATCTTGATCAGCGTCGACTTGCCGGCGCCGTTGTCGCCGATCAGGCCGACCACCTCGCCGCGGTCGACGCTGAGATTGACCCCACCCAGCGCATAGACCTGACCGTAGGACTTGCTGATGTCGCGCAGCTCTATAAGGCGTTCTGCCATGGCGATCCTCACTTGGTTCCGGCTGCGGTCGGAAGACCGGCAGCCGTGTCAAAAGGTCAGCGCAGTGCCTGCTTGGCGAGTTCGGCGACGATCTCGTAATTGTCAGGCGTGACGAAGCCGGCGCCGGTGTCGACATTCATTGGCGCCAGGCCCAGCACCACCTGCTGGCAGAGGCTGAGGATCGGCAGATAACCCTGCAGGAACGGCTGCTGGTCGGCCGTCAGCTGGACCCAGCCGCCCTTGAAGCCCTCGACGATCTGCGGGCTGGTGTCGAAGCCGAAATTGAAGATATCGCCAGCCTTCCTGCCCGCCGCCTGCATGTAGGTCGGGACGTTGCCCAGCATCTGTCCGCCGGGATAGCCAACCGCCTTGACATCGGGATTGTTGAGGAGTGCTGCGGTAATCACCGGAATGGCCAGATTAGGGTCGGAAGCCCATTCGCCGCTCGGCGGCGAGGAGAGCTGGATGACCTCGACGCCCGCCTCTTTCAGGGCGGCGACCGTGCCGCGCTCGCGCGCGCCGCGGCTCTCGTTCTCGAACGGGCCGATCATGATCGCCTTGTCGCCGGCCTTGAGCCCGGCCAGCTTGAACGCCTCGGCGCCGAGCGCGCGGCCCTGCTCTTCCTGCTGGGCGCCGACATAGCCGCCGCCGAACGCTGCCGTGACCTTCGGCACCGGCACGTTCTGGTACATCATCCTGATGCCGTCCTTGTGCGCCTGTTCGGCCAGCGGCATGATCGAAGCATCGCCCGGGTGGCCCATCATGGCGATGCCGCCGGGCTTGACCGCGACGGCCTCGCGCAATTGCTGCACCATCTTCTCGACATCCCACTGGGAGAAGATGTAGTCGACCTTCGGCCCAAGATCGGCCTCGGCCTGCTTGGCGCCATTGTAGACGATGGTGCCGAAGGCGTCGCCCTCGGCGCCGCCGACGAAGAAGCGGATGTGGACGTCCTTGCACCACTGGGCATCGAGCGCCTGGGCAGGCAAGGTGGAGATTGCGGCGGCGAGCGCCGTGGCGGCCGCCATGACGGTCGAGCGCAGAACTGTCCTTCTCATCATGATGCTCATGCACGTTCCTCCCTTTGTTCCCTCGCAAGCCGAGGCGTCTTCGACGAATGCTTCGGCTTCTCGCCGCAAATGCTTCGCTGGCCGGCTCCCTTTTTGATGCATGTCGTTGTCGCAAAACCGCTGCACTTGGGTCAGGCCCGAGGGCATGCTTTTGCGCGACATGCATTAGCCTCACGCCGGGTTCGGCAGATACGTCGCACCTCCCCGGCATTGCTTGAGGTAGTCCAGCGCCCGAACTTGCCCGGTAATCTCAAGGTCCCCGCGATAGACCGGGTCGTGCCAGCCTTCGATGTCGATGGCGCCCCTGTATCCGGCCAGCCGTAATTCGCTGATCACCCGCGTCCAGTCGCTGTCGCCGAAGCCAGGCGTGCGCATTTGCACGAACGGCAGCCGGCCGAACACGCCATGCTCGCGGATCACGTCCCAGCGCACCGTCGCGTCCTTGCCGTGGACATGAAAAATGCGCGGCGCCCATTTGCGGATCTGCGGGATTGGATCGATCAGGTAGACGAGCTGGTGGCAGGGCTCCCATTCCAGGCCGAGATTGTCATCTGGCAATTCGTTGAACATCAGCTCCCAGGCGTCCGGATTGTGGGCGATGTTCCAGTCTCCATCAGCCCAGTTGCCGTCCATCGCGCAATTCTCGAAGGCGATGCGCACGCCCTTGTCGGCGGCGCGCCGGGCCAGTGGTCCCCAGACCTCGCGGAAGCGCGGCAGGCTGTCGGGCAGCGGCTTGCCGCGGAGGCGGCCGGTGAAGCCGCTGACCATCGCGGTGCCGAACAGATGCGCATGGTCGATGACCGTTTCCCAGGCATCAAGCACGCCGCGATTGACATCGCCGCTCTCCAGCGGATTGCCGAAGACGCCGAGCGAGGAGACGACGACGTCGGCGTCGCCGATCGCCTCGCGGATCTGGCCGGCCAGCCGTGGAATATCCTTGCCGCCCAGCGTCTGCCAGAAGAAGGGCTGGATGCTTTCGAAGCCGAGCGGCAGGATCGCCTTGATATAAGCGGCCGGGTCATCGAGATTGGCCCGCACCATGGTGCCGATCCTGATGTCGAGAAGCGGGTTTGGCATCGTCACCCTTCCTGTGCGATCGCGACCCGGCGCCCGGTTTCGGCGCTTTCGATCGCGGCAAAGACCATGGCCAGGCTCTTGATGTTGTCGGCGCCGCGCGTCTCCGGCTCGCTGCCGGTTTCGACGGCGCGCACAAAATCCTGGATGATGCCGAGATGGCCGCCGATGCGGTCATTGGGATCGAGCGGCGGCACGGCGAGCGGCTCTGTGCGATCGAACAGGCCTTCACGGATAGGCCGCGCGACTTCCGCCATCAGTCCGTCCTCACCGTCCCAGACCAGGCTGCCGTGCTCGGCGACGATGCGCCATGTGCTCTCCCAACTGGTGCGGAACCCGTCGGCGCACCAGGAGCCGGCATAGGTGAACAGCTTGCCGCCGCCGAGCTCGAAGATTGCGGTGGCCGACGATCCCTGCCGGTACCAGGAATTGACCGGCTCCCATTCCTGGCAGTAGACGCTGGCCGGCGCGCCGCCGACCATGTAGCGGGCGGCGTCGAAAGTATGGATCGCCATGTCGAGCAGCAGGACATGGCGCATCTCCTCGCGAAACCCGCCGAAATGCGGCGCGACGAAGAATTCGGCGTGGATGCTGGTTGGCGCACCGATGGCGCCGGAATCGAGAAAACGCCTGATGCGCCTGACGTTGGCGACATAGCGGCGGTTCTGGACGACGGCGTGCACGCGCCTGGCGCGTCGGGCAGCCTCGACGATGGCGCGCGCGTTCTCCGGGCTGTCAGCCAGCGGCTTCTCCGTCAGGAGATGGCAATGATGGGCAAAGGCCGAAAGCGCGACATCGCGCCGGGCCGCGGGAACCACGACGTCGAACACAGCGTCGGGCCTGGTCTGGTCGAGCACGGCGTCAAGATTGGTCCCGACAATGGCGCCGGCAAGCTCGTATTCGCGCGCCCTTGCCGTCGCCCTGTCGGCGTCGAGATCGACAAGGCCGACAATAGCCAACCCGTCGATCTGCCTCGCCGCATCGAGCCAGTGCTTGCTCATCGCTCCGCAGCCGATCAGGACGACATTCATCATCCAGCGCTCCTCCTCCGCTCGGCCCCTCCAGACCGGTCGTCACGCATTCACGGCATGACCGTAAACGTTTTTCCGTAAACGTTTACGAGAACACACCGGAAGGCGTAGAATGTCAATTGGCCGCTCGCGAAAATCACCTAGATCACCTTGGCCTGAAGAGCGGTCGATGATAGCCAGGCAAGGGGGAGAACTGTCCTTTGGCGTCCAGCATTCACGACCTTGCGCGTCACCTGAACATTTCGATCGGCACCGTGTCGCGCGCGCTCAACGGCCGTGCCGACGTCAATGCCGACACCCGCCAGCGCGTGCTCGATGCGGCGGCAAAGCTGAACTATTCGCCGAACCAGTCCGGCCGCAGCCTGCGCCGCGGCGCCACCCACTCGATCGCCTTCATGCTGCAGCCGCACCCGGGCGACCAGCAATATGGCGAGCCGTTCTTCATTCCGTTCCTGACCGGGCTGCAGGCGAAACTCGCCGAAAGCGGGCTCGACCTGATCGTGGTGATGGGCGCGCCGGGCGACTACCAGCAGGAGCGCCTGCGCCGGGTGGTCGAGACGCGTCGGGCCGACGCCGTGGTGCTGGCCTATACGCGTCGCGAGGACGAGCGCATCGATTACCTGACCAGGGTCGGATTCCCGTTCGCGACGCTCGGCCGCAGCCGCTCCGGCGGCAAGACCTACCCCTCGCTCGACCTCGATTTCGAAAAAGCCGGGGCCGACGCGGTCGACCGCCTGGTGGCGCGCGGCCATCGCCGCATCGCCGCCATCCGCCCGTCCCTCAACCTCAATTTCGGCTACCTGTTCCTGGCCGGCTATCGCAAGGCCTTGCGGCGGCACGGCATCGAGGTCGACCCCGGGCTGATCGCGAAAGGCTTCATCAATGAAGCCGGCGGCGACGCGGTGACGCCGCAGGTCATGCGCTCCAAAGACCCGCCGACCGCCATCATCTTCAACAATGACGCGATGGCACTCGGCGGCTGCAAAGCGCTGGCCGAGATGGGCATCAAGCCGGGCCACGACATTGCGGTGATCGTCATCGTCGACACGCCGCTCTGCCGCTATTTTTCACCGGCACTGACCGGCTTCCGCCCTCGCCTGGAGCCGATGGGACGGCGGCTTGCCGAAATGTTGCTGGCGTCGATCCCGGCCTTCGCCGGCCCCGAAGGCGCGCGGATCATCCGTGAGGTCTGGCCGCTGGAACTGATCGCGCGCGACAGCGATTGATGATGGCCGGCCTTCCCTCCAGCCACGTCGATCGCCTAGGATGAGTCAGGCGCAGCAGGGGAGAATCCATGGGCAAGGGACGGGTCGAGGCATTTTCCGATGGCGTCATGGCCATCATCATCACCATCATGGTGCTGGAATTGAAGGTGCCGCATAGCGCGGATTTTTCCGCGCTGGCACCGCTATGGCCCACCTTTCTCAGCTACGTGCTGTCCTTCATCTATGTCGGCATCTACTGGAACAATCTGCACAACATGTTCCACACGGTGCAGCGGGTCGATGGCCGCGTGCTGTGGGCGAATTTGCATCTGCTGTTCTGGCTGTCGCTGATGCCCGTGACCACCGCCTTCATGGGTGAAAACCATTTCGCGCCGGTGCCTGTCGCCGTTTACGGTGTTGTCCTGGCGCTTTGCGCGGCCGCGTACTTCATTCTGGTCGTCATCCTGCACCGGCTGCATGGCAGCGACACTGCCTTCGCCAGAGCGGCAGGCACCGATCGCAAGGAAAAGATCTCGGTGGTCCTCTACATGGCCGCCATTCCGCTGACCTTCGTCAATCAATGGATCAGCGTCGCGCTCTATGTGCTGGTTGCCATGATCTGGTTCGTGCCGGACAAGCGTTTCGAAAGGCAGATCGAAAAATAGGTCCGCCCTATCCCCGCATCGCCTTCAGCTTTTCCGCCACCGAGGCCGCAAGGTCGGCATAGCGCTCCTCCAGCCGCTCGGCCGCCTTGATCACCGAAAAATCATGGCCGAATTTTTCCAGCGCCATGCGCAGCTTCTCGACGAACTCCGCCTGCTTTTCGAGCGCCGAAAACAGCGTTCTCACTTGCGCTTCGCTGATGTCGGGATTGGCAAGCATTTGCGGCACCTCACGGCTCATCTGGTCGCCGGTGGCGGTCTGTTCTTTCAGGATCTCGATCCAGTCGGTCAATCGGTAATCTCCTTCTTACGCGGACAGCATGCGCAGCGCCTGCCGATGTGGTCAACCCAAGGACGCCCAAACGGGCTTGCGCGAGCCTGTCGTCGCGTTAAGTTCGGCGCAACCTGAACGAGGACACGATCGATGACCACCGACGCCGAAATCCAGAGCGCTTTGCCTGCCCTTGGCTCCGGCAACGTTGCCGTCATCACCGGCGGCGCCAGCGGCATCGGCCTTGCCGCGGCCAGGCGGCTGGCGGAAATGGGCCTGAAAATCGTGCTTGCCGACATCGGCGGCGCGCGGCTCGATGAGGCTGCCGGCGCCGTTGCCACGATTGCCGGCGACAGTGGCGTGCTCGCTGTCGCGACCGACGTCTCGCAGCCCGACGAAGTCGACAGGCTGGCCGAAAGGGCATTCGAAGCCTTCGGCGGCGTGTCGCTGTTGATGAACAATGCCGGCGTCGGCAACAATCCCGGCAAGCCCTGGGAGAACCGCGACGCCTGGAAACGGCTGCTGGACATCAATTTCTGGGGCGTCGTCCATGGCGTCGAGGCCTTCGTGCCGCGCATGCTGGCTGCAGGAAAACCGGGCCTGATCGTCAACACCGGCTCCAAGCAAGGCATCACGACGCCGCCCGGCAACCTTGCCTACAACGTCTCCAAATCTGGCGTGAAGAGCTTTACCGAAGGCCTGGCGCATGCGCTGCGTAACGAGCCCGGCGCCAACATCGCCGCGCATCTGCTCATTCCGGGGTTCACTTTTACCGGCCTGACCGAGGGTGCAACCGAAAAGCCCGCCGGCGCCTGGACCGGCGAGCAGGTGATCGACTTCATGCTGGCCGCGCTGGTGCGTGGCGACTTCTACATCCTGTGCCCCGACAACGAGGCCACGCGGACCATGGACGAAAAGCGCATGGCCTGGGCGATCGGCGACATCATCGAAAATCGCCCTGCTCTGTCGCGCTGGCACCCGGACCACAAGGACGCTTTCGCGGCGTTCATGGAAAGCTGACGCTCACGCCGCATGCGTCTTCGAGCCGCGCTTTTGTGCAGTGGCTTTCATGACCGCCGTATCATGCCGTTTCGCCGCCTGTTCACATTTTCTACGGATCTCCTCGACCTCGGATTCGGTCAGGTGCTCGATGCCGATAAAGGTATTGTGAGCTTTGCCGACCCGGATCAACTCGTCGAGTTTCGTCTGAATCGCCGTGCCATCGCGGTTCTGGGTGTTTTGGATGAGGAACACCATCAGGAAGGTGACGATCGTCGTGCCGGTGTTGATGATGAGCTGCCACGTATCGGAAAACCCGAACATCGGTCCGCTTGCCCCCCACGCAACAATGATCAGGAAACAGACAGCGAATGTTGACGGCAGACCGGCTAGATGCGCAACATAGTTGGCGATCCTGGTGAAAAGCTTCTCTATCATGGCAGGAGAAACAACCAGCATCCGCTGAGGTTCCCTCCTTTCACGGACGTAGCCGTTCAGAGAGCCGCAAGGATCAGGGGATTTCGTGCTCCCAGCGGTCGAGGAAGGCCTCGATGGAAAGCGCCTGCATGTCAGGAATGGCCCTGGCGAGTTTTTCGACCGACCAGTCCCACCAGCCGAGGCTTTCAATCCGCGCAGCGGTTTTCTCGGCAAAACGCTGGCGCAGCGGCTTGGCCGGAACCCCGGCGACGATCGCATAGGCAGGTACATCGCGCGTCACCACCGCATTGGCGCCGACGATCGCGCCATTGCCGATGCTCACATCAGGCATGATCACCGCACCATGACCGATCCAGACGTCGTGGCCGATGGTGACGGGCGTCGCCCGCCGTCGCTCCCGAAATCCGGCGTCGACGCCGAGCCAGCGGAAATACTCGTTTGGCCGGTAGCTGATCTTGTGCTGGGTCAACCGTTCGATCGGATGCTCGAGCGCGTTGATACGGCTGTTGGCGGCGATCGAACAGAACTTGCCTGTTGTCGTGTAGATCGCCTCGGCGTGGCGCTCGAAATAGGAGAAGTCACCGACTATGACTTCGCGCAAGATGACCCGCTCGCCGATCGAGGCGTAGCGCCCAAGCTTGCATGCCTTCAACTCCGCGGTCGGGTGGATCCGCGGCTCGGGGTCTTTCAGGACGAGGTTTTCGGGACGGTCCATCCCGGCGGCTTTACGCCCGAGCGGTTAGTCCCGCAAGCGGGAGCATCGTCCGTCACCTGTTTCCAGAGCCTATTTCGGCTTGCCGTTGGTCCACATCACGTTCTGGCCATAGAGCGGCACCGTGGTGACCGACATTTTCGCTGAACCGTCCTGCACCTGGCGCGAATGCGACAGATAGATCAGGGTCTCGTTGGCATTATCGTAGATGCGGTTCACCACCTGTTTCTTCCAGATCAGGCTGATGCCTTGCTTGAACACCTCCTCGCCGGTCTCGCTCATGTCGATGTCGCCGATGGTGATCGGCCCGGTTTGGCGGCAGGCGATCGAGGAATCGGATGGGTCCTCGAACCAGTTGCCCTTTTGCAGGCGATCGATCACGCCACGGTCGAAATAAGAGACATGGCAGGTCACGCCTTCAACCTTCGGGTCCTTGATCGCCTCGACGATGATGTCGTTGCCGAGCCAGTCGACGCCGACCTTGCCGACCTCCTGGGCGACAGCCGCACCAGCACCGACGACAAGGCACGCGGCCAAAGCGCCGCCGATCAGTTTTCGCCCAATCAGTCCTTGCCCAATCAGTCCTTGCAAGAAAGCCTCCTGCCGTTCGAGTTTTGCCGACCTCAGGTGGGACGGGCGGCAGCACTTTGCAAGCGGATCATTTTTTAAGAGAAAGCCGGTTGCGGCAACGCGACATCTTTGCGCGAGCGAGATCAAACCGTTAAGAGTGTTCGCCCAACAAGCTCCAAAGGCGCCGACACGGCCCCGATGAAAATAGCGACGGACAGCCAATTGATGATGCGTTCAATACTGGTCGGCATTCTCGTCCTGATGGCGGCGGGCATCGGCTGGCTCACCTTTGAATGGTACCGCGGGCATTATGGCGGCGAGCCGTTCGGCGCGCCGTTCACGCTGGTCGACCAGAAGGGCGCTCCAATCACCGAGGCTGCCTTTCGCGGCCAGCCCAGCGTCGTCTTCTTCGGCTTCACCCACTGCCCGGAAGTCTGCCCGACCACGCTGTTCGAACTGGCCGGCTGGCTGAAGACGATGGGCGACGATGGCAAGAACCTGCGCGCCTATTTCGTGACGGTCGACCCGGAGCGCGACACGCCCGAAATCATGAACGCCTATATCAGCAACTTCTCCGATCGCATCCTCGGCATCACCGGCGACCCGGACAAGGTCCGCGCCATGGCCAAATCCTTCGGCATCTATTCGAAAAAGGTCGATACCGGCAACGGCGACTACACGATGGACCACACTGCTTCGGTGCTGCTGCTCAACGCCAGGGGCGATTTCGCCGGCACCATCGCCTATGGCGAAAGCCCGGACGCCGCCATCGCCAAGCTCAAGCGGCTGGCGGCAGGTTAGTGCATGGTCCCGAACCGACGGTCCGCGCCAGCGAAAAGTGGGAACCGGATTTCGGACAAGATCATGCTCACGAAGAAAATCGTTGATGACCCAAACGCGGCTTTATTTCAGCACTGGAAAGATCGAGGCCGACCGTATCTTCGCGGCGTTCGAAGCGGCATTCGAAGATGAGGGCCTGCCGATTGGCTTGGTCGAAGTCGACGAGGACCGCGACATCCACGAAGTGTCACTCTATGCCGACGGCGATGTCGATGCCGTCGAGGCGCGCTTGAAGGAGATCCTTGCCGGGCTGGCCCTGTCGAGGCCGATTGCGCGCGAGCCCGTGCCTGATATCGACTGGGTGACGCGTTCGCTGGAGGGACTGAAGCCGGTGCGCGCCGGCCGTTTCTTCGTCCACGGCGCGCATGACCGCAGGAAGCGCCACAGCGGCGAACTCGCCATCGAGATCGAAGCGGGCCTCGCCTTTGGAACCGGCCATCACGGCACCACCGCCGGCTGCCTCGAAATGCTGGAACAGGTCGTGCGGCGCGAACGCCCGCGCAACGCGCTCGACCTCGGCACCGGCAGCGCGGTGCTGGCCATCGCGCTGGCCAAGCTCGCCCATATTCCGGTGCTGGCGACCGACATGGATCCGGTCGCCACAAAAGTCGCCGCCGCCAACGCGCGGCTCAATCACGTCAAGGCGCTGGTGGAGACGGTGGCGGCGCCGGGCTTCCACCATCCGATTTTTGCCGCGCGCGGCCCTTTTGGCCTCATCGTCGCCAATATACTGGCGCGGCCGCTGATGCGGCTGGCGCCCGAAATGGCCAGGCATGTCGGTTTGGGCGGCTCGATCGTGCTGTCGGGCATCCTCGACCGGCAGCGCGACGCGGTGATCTCCGCCTATGTCGGCCAGCAGTTCCGCCATGTCAGGACGTTGCATCGCGAAGGCTGGGTGACGATCCACCTCAAGCGGTGACGCGCAGCGCCTTCAATCGCACGCCGCAAATTCGCTCAGACATAGCGCGACCTTGCCGCCTTCTTCAGTTCTTCGCGATCGTAGCCGTTCGCTTTCAGCGTTTCGTCGTCAAAGCCAAGCAGAACCCCGCTCACATAGCGGCTCGCTTCGCGCTGGCGCGCTTCGATGAGAGCGTTCACGGCGCTTCTGAAAAATCCGCGTCTGGCTGAAATCGTGGACATGATGGTCTCCTTTGCAGGGCAGTAAGACTCGTTCCTCCACGCCAAAAAGGTAAGCTCTGCTGACCTTTTTTTAAATCGCTGATTCTGCATGGCATCCATGCGCAAAAGCGATGCTGGACCGAACAGGGCAATCACTGCAGGCAAAAGAGGGCCTCCCAGCTCACGTAGAATGATCAGCGTCGATGTCGGCGCTGCCCTCATTGCCCTGCCGGGCATTTCTCCCCGTATAGTGACGGGGAGAAAAACGCCTTCGCGAACGATTTCGCCAATCTCCAGCGTTGCGGAAAGGATGCCGAGGTTGCGGTCAGCCCCTTCTCCCCGTCACTATACGGGGAGAAGATGCCGGCAGGCAGATGAGGGGCAGCGCAGACCTGAAGCGATTGCCCTGCTGGACCGAATTCGGCCGGCGCCTGGCGTAGCAAAAGTCGATTCCGATTTCCGGGGTCATGCGCTACGGTCGCGCCAAAGCATCGGGCCCAAAAAGTGGAAACCGGTTTGGGAAAACCCGATGCTCAAACAAAAGGCTAGATGTGAGCGGCGGCACGGTTCGACTTGAAAGTCCGCCGCCCACATCCAGCATCCGAGGAGAGACCATGATGTTCCAGACCTTTGATTCCGCAGGCGACCCCGCCGTCGGCAAGCCACGTGTGGCGTTGCTGCGTCAATGGCTGGCGGCCAACGGGCTGGACGGCTTCATCGTGCCTCGTGCCGACGAGCATCAGGGCGAATATGTCGCCGACCGCTCGGCGCGGCTGAAATGGCTGACCGGCTTCAGCGGCTCGGCCGGCGTCGCCATCGTGCTCGGCGAACGTGCCATCATGTTCGTCGACGGCCGCTACACGCTGCAGGTGCGCCACGAGGTCGATCTCGACATCTTTTCGATCGAGAGCCTGGTCGACAATCCGCCCGCCACCTGGATCAAGGACAATCTCGGCAAGGGCGTGCGGCTTGGCTTCGACCCGTGGCTGCAGACGATCGGCGACGTGAAAGCGCTGAAAGCGTCGGCCGAAAAATCGGGAGCGACATTGGTGCCGCTCGAGAGGAATCCGATCGACGCCATTTGGGAGAACCAGCCCGAACCGCCGCTGGCGCCGGTCGAGCTTCATCCTATCGGCTTTGCCGGCGAATTGGCCAAGGACAAGCTGGCGCGGCTGGCCGAGTCGATCGGCAAGGATGGCGCCACCCATGCCGTGCTGACCGACCCGTCCTCCATCGCCTGGGCCTTCGACATCCGCGGCGGCGATGTGCCGCACACGCCGCTGGCGCTCGGCTTCGCCGTGCTCGCCGCCGATCGATCGCACCTGCTTTTCATGGACCAGCGTAAGTTTTCACGCACCGTCGCGGCCTATCTGACGCAGCTCGCTGAATTGCACGGACCCGGTGAATTCGAAGCTGTTATCGCAGTCCTGGCCAAGCGCGGCGCGAAGATCGCGCTGGATCCGGTGCTGGCGGCGGAGAAGCTCAGGATGCTGGTCGAGGACAATGGCGGCACCGTCATCACCGCACCCGACCCTGCCCGCATTCCGCGCGCGACGAAAAACCAGGCCGAGATCAACGGCGCCCGTGCCGCGCACCGCCGCGATGGCGCCGCGGTCGCCAAGCTGCTTTGCTGGCTCGACCGCCAGGAACCGGGCAAGCTCGACGAGATCGCCGTCGTCACCAAGCTTGAGGAGTGCCGCCGCAGCACCGGCGAGGAAACGCAAATGCCGCTGCGCGACGTGTCCTTCGACACCATCGCCGGCGCCGGCCCGAACGGCGCCATCATGCACTACCGCGTTTCCCGCGCCACCAGCCGAAAGCTTCAGTCTGGCGAATTGTTCCTGCTCGATTCGGGCGGGCAGTATCAGGACGGCACCACCGACATTACCCGCACCGTGCCGATCGGCACACCGACCGAGGAAATGCGCGAACGCTTCACGCTGGTGCTGAAGGGCATGATCGGCATTTCCATGCTGCGCTTTTCCCCGGGCACGCGTGGCTCCGAGATCGACGCCGTGGCGCGCCTTGCCCTGTGGAAACACGGTTGCGATTTCGCCCATGGCACGGGCCATGGCGTCGGCTCCTATCTGGCCGTGCACGAGGGCCCGCAGCGCATCGCCAGGACCGGCACCGAAAAGCTGCTGGCAGGCATGATCGTCTCCAACGAGCCGGGCTACTACAAGGAGGGTTCTTACGGCATTCGCATCGAGAATCTCATACTGGTGACGCCGGCCGAGCCGATAGAGGGCGGCGACATCGCCGTGCATGGCTTCGAGACGCTGACGCTGGCGCCGATCGACACCAGGCTGGTGCGATCCGACCTGTTGACGCGCGACGAGCTGCATTGGCTCGACACATACCACCAGCGCGTGCTGGCCGAGATCGGACCGATGCTCGATGGCGAGACGCTGGCCTGGCTGGAAAAGGCAACCGCACCGCTGCCGCACGACCAGAAGTCCTGATTTTTCGGAAAGGCGGTGGGTCAGCTAGGGACCCAGGATGCCGGTCCGCAGGCAATGGCCTGCGGCCTTATCGCTGCCTTCTAACCTCCAAGGGTCGCCGACGGATTTCGCAGCGAAACTCGTTGAAGACACATGGCGGGTGCAGGATGACGGTCGTGTCGGCACAAGGTCTGGCGTGGTGGAACGAGAAGGCAGAGCGTGGGCGAAACCGACGAGCGGCTGCTGGCGCTGATCGCTCAGAACAATGCGGCTGCGGTGGAAGCCATGGTCGAGCGCAAGCTGCCGCGGCTGATCCGTCTCGCCACGCGAATGCTGGGCGACCGCGGCGAGGCCGAGGATGTCGCGCAGGAGACGTTCTTGCGCATCTGGCGGGCGGCTCCGGCTGGCGCGCCGGCGAGGCGAAGTTCGACACCTGGCTGCATCGCGTCGCACTCAATCTCTGCTACGACCGGCTGCGCAGGCGGCGGGAGACGCCGGTGGCGGAACTTCCCGATCGCCCCGACGAACGCCCGGGCGTGGAAGCGGATATGCTCGCGGCCGACGATCAGCACCAGGTGCGGCGCGCGCTGGCCGAGCTGCCGGAGCGCCAGCGCGAGGCGATCGTGCTGCAGTATTATCAGGAGCTTTCGAACGGCGATGCGGCAGAGGTCATGGGCATCAGCATCGAGGCATTGGAAAGCCTGTTGTCGCGGGCGCGGCGGCAGCTGCGCTCCAGGCTCGGACGAGACAGGGACGAAATGACATGACTCCAGAGAGGTTTTCCGAGCTCGTTGCCGCCTATGGCGGGTCGCCGCAGCGCTGGCCTGAAAACGAGCGCACGGCAGCGCTGGACTTCATCGCCGCCAATCCGGCTCAAGCCGAAGCCGCGCTTGCACCGGCGGTGGAGCTCGACGATCTGCTGTCGCGCCATCGCGTCGCAGCTCCGGACGACGCGCTCGCGCGAAGGATCATCGCCACGGCGCCGGCGGCGCTGTGGCGCCGCACCCAGCTCGTCTGGCGCTGTGCCGGATTGGCCGGCATCGGACTGGCGGGCGCGCTGGCCGGGGCGCTGACAGTCGCCGTGCTGCTGCCACCCAACAGCACCCCTGACGATGGCGACACCTATGCGCTGACCGCATTCGGCGACATGCAGGGGGACGTGCAATGAGCGAACGCAGCATCAGAATCCTGCTTGCCGTCTCGTTGGCACTGAACGTCTTCGTGCTCGGCGCCGCCGCCGGCGCTGGCTATATATGGCAGGCGCAGCAGGGGCAGCGCGACAGAGCGGGCGACCAGCGCGGCCTGCGCTTCGCCGCGGCCGGCCTGTCGCCCGACCAGCGCAAGGCGTTCCGCCAGGCGCTCGCAGAGGCGCGGCGCCAGTCGGCTGCCGACATCGAAGCGGCTCGGGTCGGCCGCGAGGCGGTGGCGCGCCTGATCGAGGCTGAGCCGATCGACGCAGCGGCGGTCAATGAGACGCTCGCCTCGGTCCGGCAAGCCGATATGGCGCTGCGCGGCCGGCTCGAACAGGCAATCGTGACCTTCGCGACGGGACTGACGCCAGCCGACAGGGCGCGACTTGTCGACGGCCTGCGCGGCCGCAGCAACATGCTGCGCCGAGCGGGCGAAAAATAGAGCTGAAACAGCGACGGATTCCAGTCGCTGCCGCGTTGAAGCCTCCAAAAGCAATGCTGACGGAGGCACCATTGGCAAGTCCGAGCGATGTCGCGGTTGCGCTCAACCGATTCGGCCTGGGCGCCCGGCCCGACGACGAGGCGCCGGCCGACCCGAAATCCTGGCTGATAGCGCAGTTCGAAAGTTACGACGCAAACCCGGCGGTCTTTTCCGGCGCGCAGGACTCGGCCACACTCGGCGCCGGCTATGCCGAAGCGATGCTCGAGGCCAAAGACGCCGACGCGGCCGCAAAGATGGCCGCCCGCAAGGCGGCACGCCAGGAGGCTCAAGCGCTTTATCGCGACGAGGTCGACATGCGAGCACGCGCAGCGCTCGAAACATCGACCCCCTTCGTCGAACGGCTCGTGCATTTCTGGTCGAACCATTTCGCCATCTCGGCGGAGAAACCGCAGGTGACCCTGATCGCCGGCGCCGTCGAGCGCGAGGCGATCCGCCCACATGTGCTCGGCCGCTTCGAAGATATGCTGCTCGCCGCCGAGCGCCACCCGGCGATGCTGTTCTATCTCGACCAGGTGCGCTCGATCGGTCCCAATTCGAAAGTTGCCAAACGCGCCGCAAAACGCAACGCCAAGCGCAAACCCGGCATCAACGAGAACCTGGCCCGCGAAATCATGGAACTGCACACACTCGGTGCACGCTCCGGCTACAGCCAGGCCGACGTGACCGAATTCGCACTGGCGCTGACCGGTTTCAGCACCGGACGCGCTAAAGGGCGAGGCCAGGCCGGCGCTTTCACCTTTCGACCCGGGCTGCACGAACCGGGCCAACGCACGATCATCGGCCAGACCTACGACCAGCGCGGCGACAAACAGGCGCTCGCCGTGCTCGGCGACCTCGCGGCGGCCGAGGCAACCGCAACGCACATCGCAACCAAGCTGGCGCGCCACTTCATCGCCGACGAGCCGCCGGCCGCGGTCGTGACGCGGCTCGCCGAAGCCTTTCGCCGGTCAAAGGGCGATCTCGTCGCGGTCTACCGCGCGCTCCTCGACAGTCCAGAAGCCTGGCAACCAGCAGCGGCGAAGTTCAAGACGCCGTGGGAATGGACGATCTCGGCGCTGCGCGGCCTGGGCCGCAGCGAACTCGGCAAGCCGCGTCTGGCGCAACTGCTCAACCAACTCGGCCAACCGGTATGGCGGCCGCGTTCGCCGGCCGGCTATGACGATGTTGCCGGGAGCTGGGCAGCACCCGACGCACTGGTCCGCCGGGTCGAGGTGGCGCAGCGCCTCGCCGCGCAAGTTGGCGATATCGATCCGCGAGATCTCGCGCGAAAACTCTTTGCCGGCTCACTCAGCGACCTGACGATGGCCGGGATCGAGCGCGCCGAGAGCCGGCGCACCGGCATCGCGCTGCTGCTCGTGTCGCCCGAATTCCAACGAAGATGACTTTCAGCGAAGATGATTTCCAGAGGAGATGACCAAGATGGAACGCCGTCAATTCCTTACTCTCGCCGGCGCCGGCCTCGGCTCGATGCTGATCGCGCCGCGCATCGTCTTCGCCAATGTGGAAACCGATCGCCGCTTCGTTTTCATCATCCAGCGCGGCGCCGCGGACGGGCTGGACACCATCGTTCCCTATGCCGACTCCGCCTACCGCGCACTGCGCGGCCCATTGGCCATCGACGATCCGATAAAGCTTGACGGCACGTTTGGCCTGCATCCTTCGCTCACCGGTCTCCGCAAGCTGCATCAGGAAAAGCAGGCGCTGTTCGTCCACGCGGTCGCTTCGCCCTATCGCGAGCGCTCGCATTTCGACGGTCAAAATGTGCTCGAAAGCGGCGGCAGCTCGCCCTACGAGCGCAAGGACGGTTGGCTGAACCGGCTGGTCGGCATGCTGCCGAAGTCTCGCGGCGAAGCAATCGCTTTTGCACCGACCATCCCGCTGGCGCTGCGAGGCGAGGCAGACGTCACCTCCTATGCGCCGTCCGCCCTGCCGGAGGCGCCGGACGACCTGATGACACGCGTCGGCAAGCTCTATGACGCCGACGAACAGCTGCATGCGCTGTGGAGCAGCGCGATGGAGACACGGGCGTTGGGCGCGGTGAACGCGCAGCGCAAGGACGCAGCGAGCGTCGGCCGCACCGCCGCGGGCTTCCTCGCCAAGGCCGGCGGACCGCGCGTTGCCATGATCGAAACCAGCGGCTGGGACACCCATAGCGGCCAGCAAGCCAGGCTGGCCAACCAGCTCAGAGCGCTCGACGCGCTCATCGATGGGTTGCACGTTGGCCTCAGCGATATCTGGAAGGATACGACCGTGCTGGTCGCCACCGAGTTCGGCCGCACTGTCGCCGTCAACGGCACTGGCGGCACCGACCACGGTACGGCATCGGCTGCGATGATCGCTGGCGGAGCGGTGAATGGCGGGCGGGTGCTGGCCGACTGGCCGGGACTGTCTACCGGTGCACTCTACCAAGGACGCGACCTCGCCCCGACGCTCGACCTCGACGCGCTGATTGCGGTGACATCAGCCGAAACGTTTGGTCTCGATCCGCAAGAGACGATGCGCAGGCTCTTTGCAGGAGGTCGATTCGATCCCGCGATCTCCAACATCGTGCGCAAATAGGACTGGCGTACTCAGCCGGTCCGGTTATCCGACGAACTGCCGGGCCAGCACCAGCACGACGGCGCCGGCCAAAAACATCGCCATAAGCCCGCTGCGCAGCGAGACCAGCCCGGCGACGATCAATGCAGCCCATTCCGCCGGCCCGCCGCCAAGTGCTGCCGGCGCCACCAGCGTCGTCAGCACTGCGGCAGGCACAGCGTTCAGCCCGGCCTCGACGCGCGGATGGATGTTTTCGAAGCGCGAGATCACCAGATGGCCGCCGATGCGGGTCAGATAGGTCGCGATCGCGCCGGCGATGATGATCCACAAGGTCGTGCTCATGGCCGCGCCTCCACGCCGCTGTGGCGCGGCGGCAGGATGACCGCGAGCAGCACGCCGGCCACGGCGCCAATCGAGACGTGCCAGGGCGAGCCCACCGTCTTGTAGGCGATGATGGAGGCAGCAGCACTGGCGACGACCACCGGCAGCCACAGTGGCCGTTTGCGAAAGCCCATGACCAGTCCGAGGAAATAGATCGGCAGCAGAAAATCGATGCCCAGCGCATGGGTATCGGGAATAAGCCTGCCGAATACCGCGCCAAGCGCGCTTTCGGTCACCCAGAACACATAGACCGGCAGGCCAAGCCCCATATACCAGGCGAAGCCGACCGTCTCGCCAGCCTCCGCCTTGCGCTCGGCCACGGCGAACTGCGGATCGGTGAGCAGGAAATAGCCGACCGCCTGCTGCACCGGCGGCCAGTGCGCGATGCGCCGGCCGATGCCCGCGGAGTAAAGCACATGGCGGAAATTCACGGCGAAGATCGACAGCACGATCAGCCATGGCGCGACATGCTGCCCGAACAATTCGATGCCGACCATCTGGCTGGCGCCGCCGAAAACCATGGCGCTCATCAGCAAGGCTTCAAGCACCGAAAATCCGTTGTCTACGGCGAGCGCCCCGAACAGCAGTCCAAACGGCGCCGCCGCCACCACGACGGGCATGCTGAGCCGCACGCCTTGCCAGAAATCGCTTTTTGCGCGGTTTTCGGAGATTGCTTCCGCCGACATCAGCCACTCCTCGGAGCACCGCTCGTCCTTTTGGACGATCAAAGGACGCTCTAACACTTTGAATCCACGCGTCGGGCCATCCGAAAATCGATCCCGATTTTCGGGCCGATGCGGGGGGAAAGCTGGTATGTAGGGAGCGCTGTCAGCCTTGTCACACCAATTCGCTTGAGCCAACAATCAGCGGAAGTGATCCTCGTCGCAGGTTCAGGCGTGCGCGTTTCGGCCAGTGCTCAGTCCACCGGGACCTTGGCTTCGATCGCCCTGCCCCAGTCGAGCAGCGGCTTGGCCCGCAAGGCGAAATCGACCAGCTCGTCGACCAGCGCCGGCCCGTGGATTCCCGCAGGGTCGACTTCGTGCCGGACGGCGAAATGCCGGTTGCGGATGGCCGCCGCGAGATCGGCCGCCGTGACATGCTCGAAGCCGCGTGGCGCGCGCTTCATGCAGCCTTCCGCATCGAGTTCCAGGCGGTTTTGCTTCAGCGCCTCGATCAGCGCCCGGAATTCACCCGGCCGCGCCGCGATGGCCTGGCGCATCGCCAGCAGCAGCGCCGGCCCCGGCTGCCACCAGGCAACGCCGGCAAAGCAGCGCTCAAGCCCGATATGGATGAAGAACACACCCTGTTCCATCTTGGTGCCGTCAGGCGAGAGGATTGCCGACAGGTGCCGGTTGTAGGGCCGCTTGTCCTTGGCGAAGCGCACGTCGCGATTGATCCGGAACAGCGACTTCTTGCGATCGCCGCGCAAGCCCAGCCCCGCTGCCGCGAAGCGCTCGGAGAGCGTTTCGACCAGATCGCCGAAGGGGTCGCGCAGCTCGCTTTCGAAGAGGTCGCGGCTTTCCAGAAACCACTCCCGGCTCTGGTGAAAATCGAGCGCCTTGAGGAAGGGAATGGCCTTTTGGCCGAAACCGCTGAACGCCACCGTCACGCCTTGCCGATCCGCGCCAACCACGCATCCTCGTCGATCACTTCGATGCCGAATTCGGTGGCGAGCTTGAGCTTGGAGCCGGCACCTGGCCCGGCAACGACGAGATCGGTCTTCTTCGACACCGAGCCGGCGACCTTGGCGCCGAGCTTTTCGGCCATCGCCTTGGCCTCGTCGCGCGACATCTTTTCCAGCGCGCCGGTGAAGACCACCGTCTTGCCGGAGACCGGCGACGACACGCCACCGACCGGCTCCTCGTCGAGCACTGTTACTTCCGCCAGCAATGCATCGAGCGCCTGCCGGTTATGGTCTTCAGCGAAGAAATCGACCACCGCCTCGGCAACGATCGAGCCGATGCCGTTGATGCCGTTCAACTCCTGCCAGGCAGCGTTGCCAGGGTCACCCTTGCCGGCCGGCATGACGGCGCTTTGCCCGGTTTCGCGGAAAGCGGCAAAGGAAAGGAAATGGCGGGCCAGCCGCTTGGCATTGGTCTCGCCGATGTGGCGGATGCCGAGCGCATAGAGGAAGCGCGAGAACTCGACCTGCCGCCGATCGTCGATTGCCGCGAACAGCTTGCGTACCGAGGTCGCGCCGAAACCGTCAACGTTCTCGAGCTTGGTCAGCGATGCTGCCTGCCGCTTCTTCAGCGTAAAAATGTCGGCCGGTGAATAGATGCGTAGTGACGGATCCTCGGCGTGGAAGAAGAACTCGATCTGCTTCTCACCGAGCCCCTCGATATCGAAAGCACCCCGAGAGACGAAATGGCGCAGACGCTCCACCGCCTGCGCGGGGCAGATCAATCCGCCGGTGCAGCGCCTGACTGCTTCCCCCTCCTCGCGCACGGCGTGGCTGCCGCAGGCCGGGCAAAGCACTGGGAAAGCATATTGCACACTGTCGGGCGGCCGCTTTTCCATGACCACGTCGATGACCTGCGGAATGACATCGCCAGCACGCTGGATGCTCACCGTGTCGCCGATGCGAATGTCGCGGCCTTCGCGGATCGGCTGGCCGTTGTTGCCGATGCCCTTGATGTAGTCCTCATTGTGCAGTGTCGCGTTGGTCACCACGACGCCGCCGACCGTCACCGGCACCAGCCGCGCCACCGGCGTCAGCGCGCCGGTGCGGCCGACCTGGATGTCGATGCCGGTCAGGATCGTCGTCGCCTTCTCGGCCGGGAATTTGTGAGCGATCGCCCAGCGCGGCGAACGCGAGACGAAGCCCAGCCGCTGCTGCAGCTCGAGGCTGTTCACCTTGTAGACGACACCGTCGATGTCGTAGCCGAGCGTCGCCCGGTTGGATTCGATCAGCCGGTATTGCTCGAGCAGTCCCTCGACGCTGTCGAACAGCTTCATCAGCGGATTGACCCTGAAGCCAAAGCGCTCGAACGCCGCCACCATGCCCATCTGCGTGTCGGCGGGCATGGCGCTCACCTCACCCCAGGTATAGGCGAAAAACCGCAGCGGCCGGCTGGCTGTGATCGAGGTGTCGAGTTGGCGCAAGGAGCCTGCCGCCGAGTTGCGCGGATTGGCAAAAACCTGCTTTCCGGCCTCGGCATTGCGGCGATTGAGCTCGGCAAAGTCGGTGAGGCGCATATAGACCTCGCCCCGCACTTCCAGCACATCGGGAAAATCGCCTGAGAGCACGTTGGGAATCTCGGCGATGGTGCGGGCGTTGGCCGTCACATCCTCGCCGACCTGGCCGTTGCCACGCGTTGCCGCCGTTACCAGCCGTCCGGCCTCGTAGCGCAGCGACAGCGACAGGCCGTCGATCTTAGGCTCGGCAGTCATCGCCAGCGGCGCGTCGGCGCTGAGCCTGAGGAAACGGCGGATGCGGCCGACGAAATCGATCACGTCCGCATCGGCGAAAGCGTTGTCGAGCGACAGCATCGGAATGGCATGGACGATCTTGCGGAATTTCTCCGACACCGCCGCGCCGACTTTGCGTGACGGCGAATCCTCGCGCACAAGGGCAGCAAACCGCTGCTCGATGGCAAGGTTGCGCCGCCGCAGCGCATCGTAGGCCGCGTCCGAAATCGTCGGCGCGTCCTCGGCATGGTAACGCTGGTCGTGGGCGGCGATTTCCTCGGCCAACCGCTTCAGCTCGCTGGCTGCTTCACTTTCGCTGAGTGAATCGACTGGTTTTTCGGGCATGCACGGCTCCTCGACGCTGACCCGGAACGATTTCCTGGGCCATGCGCGAAATCAAATTGCTACAGCGTCCTTGCGCGTTCGAAGGACGCGCGGCGCGCCACAATAGATCAGGATTTTGAGAAAATCATTGCTGAACAGCAGGATGGAGCCACATCCTGACTCGATCCACAACGCCGAGCATGAGGCCGCTAATGCATGTCGCGCAAAAGCATGCCCTCGGGCTTGAACCGAGCGTGCGCAGCGGTTTTGCGATAACGACATGCATAAAAACAAGAACCTAAAGCGCGTCGCATGAATCCGTTCAAATGCGACGAGCTTTAGGCCGCGGTGTTCTCTCGCAGCAGCCGCTCGGCCGCTGCGCGCGCCTCGTCGGTGATGGTCGCCCCAGCAAGCATCCGCGCGATCTCTTCCTGGCGCGCCGCCCGGTCCATCTCGGCGATGCCGGTGGCGACGCGATCGGCGCCGCCGGATTTGGAGATCAGGAAATGCGTCGCCGCGCGTGCCGCCACTTGCGGCGCGTGCGTGACCGAAAGCACCTGCACGCGCTTCGACAGCCGTGCCAGCCTTTGGCCGATGGCGTCCGCCACCGCGCCGCCAACGCCGGTGTCGATTTCATCGAAGACCAAGGTCGGCGCCGAGCCGCGGTCGGCCAGCGCCACCTTCAGCGCCAGCAGGAACCGCGAAAGTTCGCCTCCGGAGGCGACTTTCATCATCGGGCCTGGTCTTGTGCCGGGATTGGTGCGCACCCAGAACTCGACCTGATCGATGCCGTCTTCCATGCGGCTCTCGGCCTCGCTTGCCATCTCGACGATGAAGGCTGCCCGTTCGAGCTTCAGCGCCGGCAGTTCGGCCATCACCGCCCTGGTCAACCCGACCGCCGCCGCATGGCGAAGCGACGAAAGCCGGGCAGCGGAAATGTCATAGGTCTCGCACGCGGCGGCGGCCTGCTTCTGCAGCCCGTGCAGGCGCTCCTCGCCGGCGTCGAGATCGGCGAGATCGGCGGCCATCGTATCGCGCAATTGCGCCAGATCGTCGACCGCCACACTGTGCTTGCGTGAGGCGGCGCGCAGCGAAAACAGCCGCTCCTCGGGCTGTTCCAGCCGCCGCGGATCGTACTCGGTGGCGCGAAGTGCCGCTTCCACGCCCGATTGCGCTGCGTCGAGCGACAGCATCGCCTCATCGAGCGATTTGACCACGTCGTCGAGCAGGCCGGGCGCCTCGGTCACCTTGCGCTGCAGCCGTCGCAACAGGCTGGCGAGTTGCGGCAGGGGCGAAGACGGGCCCGAGAGCACATCTTGCGCATCGTGGATTTCCGAGGCGATCTTTTCCGCCCGCATCATCGAGGCGCGCAACTCGGCGAGGTCGGCTTCCTCGCCTGGCTGGGGATCGAGCTTCGTCAATTCGGCGACCGCGGCGCGCAGATAGTCGGCCTCGCGGGCCGCCGCTTCCACCTTGGCACGATGCCGCGAAAGTTCCAGTTCGCAGGCCCGCCAGTACCGCCATGCCTCGCCGGTCGCCCGCACAGCGCCGAGATGACCGCCAAAACTGTCGAGCAATTCGCGATGGGCACCGGGATCGACCAAGGCACGCTCGTCATGCTGGCCGTGGATCTCGACCAGCGCGTGACCGACATCGCGCATCAGTGTCACGCTGGAAGGCTGGTCGTTGACGAAGACGCGGGTACGGCCATCCGCCGTCTGCACGCGGCGCAGGATGATGTCGCCATCGTCCTCGATAGCGTTGTCGGCAAGCAGCATGCGGGCAGGATGGTTGCGCGGCACGTCGAACACGGCGATGACTTGGCCCTGTGCCGCGCCATGCCGCACCAACGAGGCGTCACCGCGGGCGCCAAGCGCCAGCGACAGCGCGTCGAGCAGGATGGATTTTCCAGCACCGGTTTCGCCGGTCAGCACCGAAAGACCGGACGAGAAGTCGATGTCCAGCTTCTCGATCAGAACGATATCGCGGATCGACAGTCTGGAAAGCATGGTGACGCGCCGCTCAGGCGCCGGTGATCAGCTTCCCGGCCTTGGCGATCCACGAGCCCGCATTCTCGCGCGGCTCGAGCCCACCAGTCTGCAGGAGCTTGTAGGAATCCTTGTACCACACGCTGTCGGGATAGTTGGTGCCGAGCACAGCAGCGGCAGTCTGCGCTTCCGATGTCAGCCCCATCGCGTAGTAGGTTTCGGTAAGACGCGCGAGCGCTTCCTCGACATGGCGCGTGTTGGAATAGGTCTCCACCACGACGCGGAACCGCTTGACGGCGGCGATGTATTCACGGCGCTCGAGATAATAGCGGCCGATCTGCATCTCCTTGCCGGCGAGCTGGTCGTTGGCGAAGCGGATCTTTTCCTTGGCGTCGTCGACATATTCGGAATCGGGCCAGCGCGTCACCAGATCCTGCATCGTCTGCACGGTCTGACGCGCTTCCTTCTGATCCTGGGTGACATCCCTGATTTGCCGGTAATAGCTCAGCCCGATGATATACTGGGCATAGGCAGCGTCGTCGGTCGACGGATAGAGCGTGAGATAGCGCTTGGCCGAACCGATCGCCTCGGTATAGTTGCCTTGGCGATAGTCGGCAAAGGCGCCCATCACCATCGATTTGCGGGCGTATTCGGAATAGGGATGCTGGCGGTCGACCGCACTGAATTTGCGGCTCGCCTCCTGCAGGCGCCCGGCATTCAGATTGGCGAGGCCCTGATTGTAGAGAACGTCTGCCGGCTCGGTCTGCTCGACATAGGTCGACAGGTCGACATCCTTTTCGGACGACATGCAGGCCGACAGGAACAGCGATGGAACAACCACCGAAAGCGCCAGGAAAACAGCCCGATGCGGCGCTTTCGATTGACCAATTCGCTTGAAGAACATGATTGGATTCCGCCCTTTCGGCGTCATTTCAGTCGACATCTCGCCCTGGGGCAGCAGGCATAACCATAATCGCCGTGCCCGGCAACGCTATCTCCGGCCATTCGCACATTTTTGTGGCAGCCTGGCGCAACCCGCACACTTGCGTGATTTCGCCGGCCGATGGTGCATTCATGCAACACAGGCCGGCGGCCATAAAACCCGAAAAACGTTAAGAATCAGATCATCCAGGGCGCGTAGACAGGTGCATAGACGGCGCTCTTTTCGACGGTGCGACCGCGCTCGCGGCGTGTCGTCTCGACGATCTCGAACGCCGAACGGTCCGACAAAAGGCGGCGCAGCGCTGCCGCATTCAGCCTGTGGCCGCCGCGATAGGAACGGAAGCAGCCAATGAACCGGGCGCCGGCCAGCGCCAGATCGCCCATGGCATCCATCGTCTTGTGGCGCACGAATTCGTTGGGATAGCGCAAGCCTCCGATGTTGATGACGCGGTTGTCGTCACCGATCACCAGGGAGTTTTCCAGCGAGGAGCCGAGCGCATAGCCGGCTGCCCACAGCCGCTCGACGTCCTTCATGAAACCAAAGGTGCGCGCCCGCGCGATATCGCGGCGAAAAATGTCGGCGTTCATGTCGGATGCAAACAGCTGACGGCCGATCGCCGGGCTTTCGAAATCGATCTCGATTTCGAAGCGCGTGCCGTCATAGGGCCTGAACTCCGCCCAGGAGGCACCGTTCTCGATGCGAACCGGCTTCACCACCCTGATGTAGCGGCGCTTGACCGGCAGCGTATCGATACCCGCCTGGTCGATGGCCTCGACGAACGCCATGGCGCTGCCGTCGAGGATCGGAACCTCACGGCCGTCGATCTCGATGACGACATTGTCGATGCCGAGCCCGAAAACCGTGGCCATCAGATGTTCGACTGTGGCGATGTGCTCGCCTGCCGGATCGCCGAGCATGGTGCACAGATCGGTGGCGCCGACCTCGGAAACCAGCGCGCGGAACTCCCGGACTTCGCTTCCATTCGAAAGCTGGAACACGACACCCGTATCAGCGTCTGCCGGCAGGAAATGAACGGTAACGGAATTGCCGCTGTGAACACCGGTGCCGGTCAGCGTCGCACGCGATCTAAGTGTCGTCTGATAGTCGTGCAAAACAAACCCCATAGCCCATACTGCCTACGTCCGCTTCATAAGCCCAAGGGCGCGGCTCTTTGATCGGCAGGCAGGGCCACTTCCCCGAATCCCAGCAAACCGAAATTGATCGCGGCGAAGATAGTGGTCTAGCAGAAAGTCTCCAAATCACGGTTTCTTACTTTCTGTAACCGCGATCCGAACCGGATACGGTCTCATAACTCCTTGTTTTACAGGCACTTTTAGCGTTAACAGGCAAACAATTTCTTGTCTGCCTGTTAATAACTGTTACGGTCCGTTAACAGGTTAGTTGGCCTGGCGGCGCAGGAATGCCGGAATCTCCAGCTGATCGTCTTCCTGGACAGCCCTGCTCTGCGGCGTCAGCCGGCCCTGGTCGTCCAACTGGCCGCGGCGTGGCGCGTAAAGCTGCGGATCCTGGCTGGCAAGGCGGCGCACTTCGGGTGCCGCCTGGCGCAGTTTCGGCTCGCGCGGCTGCGCCGGCTGCAGCCGTGCAGGCTCTTCTTCGCGACGGGTAAGGCCGTTGGTCAGGCGCTTGAGCAGTCCCATCGGTCCGCTGTTCTCGTGGTCGGCCGGACGGCTTTTGGCTTCCACCTCGGCTTTCACCACCGGCGGAAAGTCCTCGACGCGCGGCATGCGCTGGGGCGCTGCCGGCTGAAGCACTTCACGCTGCGGCGCGGGCTGCATCGTTTGCTGAACCATTGGCTGCAGCATCGGCTGCGGCTGGGCCGGCGGCGCCTGGAAGATCTTGCTCTGCGGGCGGAAATCTTCCGCCTGGGAGGCCGGCGCGGGACGCGCCATCGCCGCCGCATTCGCCTCGGCGAGCTGGATTGCCTCGGCGACCGGATCGGCGGCGCGCGGCTCGTAGCCTCCCTGCTGGACAGGCGCCGGACGGCTTTCCGTGACCGGAGCGGCCGGACGGCTGACCGGCTTTGGCGGAGCCGTGCGGATGGCGATCGGCGCGGCAGCAATTTCTGCCGCCGATTTGTCGATGCCGGTAGCAACCACCGAGACGCGGATGACGCCTTCGAGATCCTCGTCGAAGGTCGCACCCAGGATGATGTTGGCTTCCTGGTCGACCTCCTCGCGAATTCGGGTCGCCGCCTCGTCGACTTCGAACAGGGTCAGGTCGCGGCCGCCGGTGATCGAGATCAACAACCCCTTGGCGCCCTTCATCGAGGTCTCGTCGAGCAGCGGATTGGCGATCGCGGCTTCGGCGGCGGCCATGGCGCGCCCCTCGCCGGAAGCTTCGCCCGTCCCCATCATCGCCTTGCCCATCTCGCGCATGACCGAGCGGACGTCGGCGAAGTCGAGGTTGATCAGCCCTTCCTTGACCATCAGGTCGGTGATGCAGGCGACGCCGGAATAGAGCACCTGGTCGGCCATGGCGAAAGCGTCGGCAAAGGTCGTCTTGTCATTGGCCAGCCGGAACAGGTTCTGGTTGGGGATGACGATGAGGGTATCGACGCATTTCTGCAATTCCTCGATGCCCAGATCCGCCGTCTTCATGCGGCGCTGGCCTTCGAAATGGAACGGCTTGGTGACGACGCCGACGGTGAGAATCCCCTTCTCGCGCGCCGCACGTGCAACGACCGGCGCGGCCCCCGTGCCGGTGCCGCCGCCCATGCCGGCAGTGACGAAGCACATATGGGTGTTGGAGAGATGATCGACGATCTCGTCAATGCATTCCTCCGCCGCGGCGCGTCCGACTTCCGGCTGCGACCCCGCACCCAGGCCCTCGGTGACATGCGCGCCGAGCTGGATCAGGCGATCCGCCTTGGACATGGTCAGCGCCTGCGCATCGGTATTGGCCACCACGAACTCGACGCCGCGCAAGCCGGCGGTGATCATGTTGTTGACGGCATTGCCGCCGCCGCCGCCGACACCGAACACGGTGATACGCGGCTTCAGCTCGGTGATGTCCGGCTTTTGCAGATTGATGGTCATTGTCTCCGTCCTTTGCCTTTCCCGCCGCTTCGCCGCTGCGGCCGCCTATGGGGCTGTCCCCGTCAATTTAAAAACTGTCTCTCAACCACTGACTCATTCGATGCAGTTTTCCGCCTGTTCCGGTCATCCTGAGACCAGAAATTCCCTTCGCAGGATGGCTCTCGAAATTCGCCATCTGCGGGTAGATCAGAAGCCCGACTGGCGTCGAGAAAGCCGGCCCCTTGGCCGCCTCCGGCAGGCCCGCTACACCGAGCGGACGGCCGATGCGCACATTGCGTCCGAGAATGCGGCGCGCTGCCTCGGGCAGGCCGGAAAGCTGGCTGGCGCCGCCGGTCAGCACGACGCGCTTGCCGGCCGCGTTGCCGTAGCCGGACCTGTTCAGCCGGTCGCGCAACAGTTCGAGCGTCTCGTCGATGCGCGCCCGGATGATGCGCGTCATCACCGAACGCGGGATCTGAAGCGGCACCTCGCCGTCCTCGCCGATCGGCTGTATCGAGACCAGGTCGCGGTCGTCGGCACTGCCGGGCAGCGCCGAGCCATGCATCACTTTCAGCCTCTCGGCGGCATCGAGCGAGGTTGACAGGCCCTTGGCCATGTCCAGCGTGACGTGGTTGCCGCCGATGGCGATGGCGTCGCCATGAACGAACTTGCCTTCCGAAAACATCGAGATCGTCGTGGTGCCGCCGCCCATGTCGATGCAGGCTGCGCCCATCTCGAGTTCGTCGTCGACCAGTGCGGCAAGACCGCTGGCATAGGGCGTCGCCACCATGCGCTCGACCGACAGGTGCGAACGGTTGATGCAAAGCTCCAGATTGCGCAACGGTGCCGCGTCACCCGTCAGCACGTGCATGTCGACGCCGAGCTGGACGCCGACCATGCCGCGCGGATCACGCACGCCGCGCTCGGCGTCCAGCGAAAAGCCGACGGGAAGCGAATGGATCACTTCGCGCTCGGCCCGCAGCGCCTGCTTGGCGCCGGCGGCAAGCACGCGCTTGATGTCGGCCTCGTCCGCCTCATGGCCGCCAAGGTTGATGGTTGCCGAGAAGCTTTCGCTCTTCAGCCGGCCGGCCGTCATGTTGACGATCAGCGAATCGACGGTCAGCCCGGCCATGCGCTCGGCGGCATCGACGGCAAGGCGGATGGCGTGCTCGGCCCTGTCGAGATCGATGACGACACCCGATTTCACGCCTTGCGATTTCTGGTGGCCGATGCCGATAACCTGTATGCGATGCGAGCGCCCGCGCAGCAGCATGCCGTCCTCGCGCGGCTTGAGCTTGGCCACCACGCAGCAGACCTTGCTCGAGCCGACATCCAGCACCGTCATGATGCCGGATCGGCGCGACGAGGCATCGCTGCTGCCGCCAAGCCAGCTCATATCTTCGTCTCCGGCTTGCGCTTCGGCATTTTCGGCTTTTCATTGAGCGCGGCCTGACGCTGCGTCGCCGCCTCCGGCGTCAACTGGACGACGAGGCGATCGGAAAGGCGCATGTCAACGGCGGCGATATCGCGCGTCAAAAGCCCGTTCTCTCGGTCCATCCTGAGCAGATCGGCGATCGCCTGGTCCTCGCCATCCTCGGGGAGCTTGACCGTGATGCCGTTTTCCAGCTTCAGGTCCCAACGTCGTTCGCCGATGCGGATGTAGCCTTTGATCCGTGCGGCAAGCTCTGGGTATTTCTTGATCCTGGCCAGGAAATCCGGCGCCTTGGCCGGGGCGCCGGTGCCGACGATCAGCGGCAGCAGCGACTGCTTGCCGCCGGAGAATGGCGCGATCACGGCGCCGGAGCGCTCGATGACCGAAAGCTCGCTGCCCTGCTGCCAGAGCGCGAAGGGCTCACGCTCCTCGATGCGCACCTCCAGCGTGTGCGGATAGACCTTGCGTACCGCCGCAACCTCGACCCAGGGCAGCGTGGCGATGCGTTCCCGCGCGGCTTCGGCATCGAAGCCGATCAGCGACGTCCAGCCATCGAGCTGCATCCTGTCGAGAATATCGATCTCGGAGGTTGCGCGGTTGCCGACGACCTTGATCTGGTCGACGGCAAAGCCCGTGCGCGCGGTGATGCCCTGGACGATAGCGTCGACATGCCCGCCGAGATAGGCGCCATAGGCACTGCCCGATACGAGCAGCGCCGCCGACAGCACGGCTGCGGAAAACGGCGGCACCTCGAAGTCGTCCTCGCCCAGACGCGCCAGCATGCGCGCCGGCCGGCGAAGCAGGCGCGGCAGCACGAAATGGTCGAACGACAACGCCACGCTGAACAGCGTCGGCCCGGCCGCGCCCTTCCCCTTGCCCTGTCCCCACCTCAACGCAGACACGAAGCGTCCTCCACCACCCAACTCAACAAATCGCCGAACGAGTGTCCCGCCTGCGCGGCGATCTCTGGCACCAAGGATGTCGGCGTCATGCCGGGCTGAGTGTTGACCTCGAGCCAGACAATTTCGCCGTTCTCGGAGTGTCGATCATCATAACGGAAGTCCGACCGGGAAACGCCCCGGCAGCCGATGGCTTGGTGAGCCCTGAGCGTCAGTGTCTGTATTTTTTGGTAAATATTCGGTGAAATTTTTGCAGGGCATTCGTGTTTTGATCCGCCCGCGACGTATTTTGAATCATAGTCGTAGAAGGAATGGCCGGTCGGGATGATCTCGCAGACGCCAAGCGCCACATCGCCCATCACCGCACAGGTCAACTCCCGCCCGTGCACATAGCGCTCCGCCATGACGGTATCGCCATACTTCCAGTCGGACGAACCGATGACCTGCGGCGGATGCGACTGCCCTTCGTGCACGATGACGACGCCGAAGCTCGACCCCTCATTGACCGGCTTGACGACGTAAGGCGGCTTCATCGGATGCTTGTTCTGGATGGCGAAGCGATTGACCACCTTCGATTCGGCGACCGGAATGCCGACAGACTTGGCGATCTTCTTGGCTTGCTCCTTGTTCATGGCAAGCGCCGAGGCGAGCACGCCGGAATGGGTGTAGGGGATGGCAAGATATTCGAGGATGCCCTGGATGGTGCCGTCCTCGCCGAAAGGACCATGCAGCGCATTGAAGACAACATCAGGCTTGAGCTCGGCCAGCACCGATCCAACATCGCGCGAGACGTCGACGCGAGTGACCTGGTAACCTTCCGTCTCGAGCGCATCGGCACAGGCTTTCCCCGAAGACAAGGACACGGGCCGCTCGGACGAGAATCCACCCAGAAGGACGGCCACGTGCTTGCTTTTCATTTCCCGTCATTCCCTATCACGGCGGGCCCTTTCACGGCGGGTCTGCATCTCACACGCCCCGGAAAGGGCATACACTCAAACGCTCGGAGCAGCCCCTGCTCTGACGATTTCTGCAACATCGAGTCCCAAGCCTCCCGGCAGGCAGCCCCTGACGGAAAAACGCTGGTGACGCGTCGAAACGACTCAAATCAGGAAACGCTTCAGGGCAGAGAATCAGAGAGTTGAATCGCTGGCAAGTCCTTACGATTCCGCGAGATTCACTTTCCGCAAAAACGGCTGCGAAAACTGTGTGTTGAGTCCTTACAGCAACTGTCCGAGGAATTCCTGGACCTCGTGCCCTGGCCGGAACTTGCCGATGCGCTTGATTTCCCAATGCAGCCGGATGCCCGACCGTTCTAGCACGCGCGCGCGCACCGTCTCGCCAAGATATTCAAGGTCGTAGCCGGTCGCGGTTCCCGTGTTGATCATGAAGTTGCAATGCATCGGCGACATCTGCGCACCGCCGATCATCAGCCCCCGACAGCCCGCTCTGTCGATCTCCTTCCAGGCCGAGGTGCCCTCCGGATTCTTGAAGGTCGAGCCGCCGGTCTTTTCGCGGATCGGCTGCACGGTCTCGCGATGATGCTGGACGGCGTCCATTGCCGCCTTGATCGCGGCCTTGTCTGCCAAAACGCCTTCGAACACCGCTGATGTGAAGATCAGCCCGGCAGGTGCTGCCGAATGGCGATAGGCGTAGCCCATATCGGCGTTGCTCAGCGTATGCACATTGCCCTTGCGGTCGAGCGCCCGCACCTCGACAACGCGCTCGCGCGTCTCGACGCCATTGGCGCCGGCATTCATCCTCAGCGCACCGCCGATGGCGCCCGGAATGCCGTGGTAAAACTCAAAGCCGCCTATGCCAGCCTGATAGGCGACAGCGGCAAGGCGTTTGTCGGGCGTCGCCGCGCCCGCCTTGATCGTGGTCGGCGCAATCACTTCGGCTTCGCCAAAGCCCTTGGCCGAAAGCCGGATGACGAAGCCCGCAATACCGCCGTCACGGACAAGCAGGTTCGAGCCGATACCGACGGTGGTCAGCGGTATCTCTTCGGGCACTGCCCCCAGGAACGCAGCGAGATCGTCTTCGTCGGCCGGCTGGAACAGCGCGTCGGCCAGCCCGCCGGCGCGGAACCAGGTGATCTTGTCCATCTCGGCATTGGGCGTGATGCGGCCGCGCAGGCCGGCAAGCCGGCCGCCAAGCTTGTCGATCAATGCCTGGCCACGCATCATGAGGCAGTACCGCCGAGTTCCCTGGGCAGCGCGTAGGCCCATTGCGTGATGTTGCCGGCACCGAGGAAGACGATGAAATCGCCTGGTTTGGCCAGGTCGCGGATAACCGGCGCAATCGCCGCGGGGCCTTCGATGTAGCGCGCGTCGCGATGGCCGCCGGAGCGGATGCGCGACACCAATGCCTCGGACGTCACCCCGTCGATCGGCTCTTCGCCTGCCGCATAGACCGGCGCCACCATCACCGTGTCGGCATCGTTGAAGCAGACGGAAAACTCGTCGAACAGGTCGTGAAGCCGGGTGAAGCGGTGTGGCTGGGCAATCGCGATGACGCGGCCCTTGGTGGCATCGCGCGCCGCCTTGAGAACCGCCGTGATCTCGACCGGATGGTGGCCGTAATCATCGAACACATCGACGCCGTTCCACGAACCGGTACGGGTGAAGCGCCGCTTGACGCCGGCGAAGGACGACAGGCCCTTCCTGATCGCCTCGGCCGAAAGGCCGAGCTCATGCGCGACGGCGATCGCCGCCGTCGCATTGGCGACGTTGTGACGGCCGGGCATCGGCAGGCGCAGGCCTGATATCGTCGACTGGCCGCCGGTCTTGCGGTCGCGGATCACCACGTCGAATTCCGAGGTCGGGCCATCCATGCGGTGATTGATGAAACGCACGTCGGCCTGTGCGTTCTCGCCATAGGTGATGACGCGCCGGTCCTCGATGCGGCTGACCAGCGCCTGCACCTCCGGATGGTCGGTGCACATGACGCCGAAGCCGTAGAACGGCACGTTTTCGACGAACTGGCGAAAGGCCTCGCGCACCTTGTCGAAGGAGCCGTAATGGTCGAGATGTTCGGGATCGATGTTGGTGACGACGGCAATCTCGGCCGGCAGCTTCAGGAACGTGCCGTCGCTCTCGTCGGCCTCCACCACCATCCATTCGCCATCGCCCATGCGGGCGTTGGTGCCGTAGGCATTGATGATGCCGCCATTGATCACGGTCGGATCGAGCCCGCCGGCCTCGAGCAGCGTCGCCACCATCGAGGTCGTCGTCGTCTTGCCATGCGTGCCGCCGATGGCCACCGCCTGCCGGAAGCGCATCAGTTCGGCCAGCATCTCGGCGCGACGGACGATGGGAAGCAGTTTCTCGCGTGCCGCCTTCAGCTCCGGATTGGATTTCTTGATCGCCGTCGAGACGACGACCACTTCGGCATCGCCGATATTGTCGGCATGATGACCGACAAAGCACTCGATGCCCTTGTCGCGCAGCCGCTGCACATTGGCGCTGTCGGCCTGGTCGGACCCCTGCACCTGGTAGCCGAGATTATGCAGCACCTCGGCGATGCCGCTCATGCCGATACCGCCGATGCCGATGAAATGCACGAGGCCGATCGTCTGCGGCATCTTCATGCGTGCGTCTCCTTCCTGAATTCCGATACGCTTTTCTTCGACGCAATAGCCTCTGTCAGATCGGCGAGCAACCGTGCCGCGTCCGGTTTTCCGGCCGATTTCGCCGCCGCTGCCATTGTGGTCAGCCGCTCCGGATCGTCCATCAGCGCTCCGACCAGCGCGGCGATGCGCTCGGAGGAAAGCGTCGATTGCGGATGCACTTCGGCGCCGCCTGCCGCGGCCAATGCCGCAGCATTGGCGGCCTGGTCGTGGTCGAGCGCATGCGGATAGGGCACCAGCAGCGCCGGCCGGCCGATCACCGCGATTTCCGATACGGTCGATGCGCCGGATCGTGACATCACCAGGTGCGCCGCAGCCATGCGCGCCGCCATGTCGGTGAAGAAGGGCGACACCTCAGCCTCGACGCCAAGGACGGCATAGGCCGCCTTCACCCGCTCGACATCGTCGGCACGCGCCTGCTGGGTGATATCAAGCCGCTTGCGTTGTGCATCGGAAAGCTGTCGAACCGCCGCCGGCACCGCATCGGAAAAGAACTGTGCGCCCTGGCTGCCGCCGAACACCAGGAAGCGGAACCGCTGCTCCCCGGTCGACGCCGCATAGGGCGTCTTTGCCGCCTCCAGCACTTGCGGCCTGACCGGATTGCCGGTCGTCACCGTCTTGGCGCCTGCAGCGCTTGAATCTTCTGGCAAAAACCCGCCGGCGATGGCATCGACACGGCCGGCGAGCGCCCGGTTGGCGCGCCCCATCACCGCGTTCTGCTCGTGGATCAGCGTCGGCACCTTGCGCCGCGTCGCCGCATAGAGCGGCGGCAGCGTCGGATAGCCGCCGAAACCGACCACCACGGCTGGCTTGACCCGGCCGATCACGGCCGATGCCTGCCGCACGCCGCCCCAGATCTTCCAGAAGGCGGCGAGCACGGCGAAAGGATTTTTCGAGCCGATAGTCGCCGACTGGATCGGATGGATACCCGCGGCCGGGAACTGGCCGGCAAAACGCTCGGCACGATCATCGGCGGCCAGATGCACCGTCCAGCCGCGCCTGATCAGCTCGTGCGCCAGCGCCTCGGCCGGGAAGAGATGCCCGCCCGTGCCGCCGGCCGCCAAAAGGATCGCGCCCCTCGACATTTCACTCCGCCGGCATGGCGCGCTGCGATGGCGCGAAGCCCAACTGCTTGCGCTTTTCCGGCCGCTTGCGCGTCAGCGCCAGCACCATGCCCATCGAGATGGCGATGGCGATCTGCGAAGAGCCGCCATAGGAGATGAACGGCAAGGTCATGCCCTTGGCCGGCATCAGCTGCAGATTGACGGCCATGTTGATGACCGACTGCAGACCGAAGACCGTGACCAGGCCGCCGACCGCATAGCGTGTGAAATCGTCCTGCTCCTTGAGCGCGGTGCCGAGGCCGCGCAGCACGATGAAGGCGAAGATGATCATGATGAAGAAGCACATGATCAGTCCGAACTCCTCGCCGGCCACCGAGTAGACGAAATCGGCATGGCTGTCGGGTATCACCCGCTTGACGGTGCCCTCGCCCGGCCCGACGCCGAACCAGCCGCCATTGATCAGCGCATCGCGGCCCATGTCGACCTGGAACGTGTCGCCCTCGCCGGTCATGAAGCGATCGATGCGGCCGGCGACATGCGGGAACACGGTGTAGGCGGCAAACACGCCGCCGACGCCGACAGCGCCCAGCGCGATGATCCACAGCCATGGCAGCCCGGCCATGAAGAACATCACCCCCCAGGTGCCGAGCACCAGCATGGTCTGGCCGAAATCGGGCTGCGCCACCAGCAGCGAGATGACGAGGGCCAGCAGCAGCATGGCGAACAGATTGCCTGGAATGTCGGGCTGGCGCTTGTGTTCGGCAAACAGCCAGGCGCAGATGACGACGAAGGCAGGCTTCAGGAATTCCGACGGCTGCAGCGACACCCCGGCGAGCGACACCCAGCGACGCGCGCCCTTCACCTCGACGCCGATGTAGAGCACCGCCAACATCAGCACCAGCGTGATGCACAGCATCGCCAGGGCCATGCGCCTGATCTGCCGCGATTCCAGGAAGGAGACGGCCAGCATCACGCCAAGTGCGGGAATGGTGAAGATGATCTGCCTCGTGGCGAAGTGGAAACTGTCCAGGCCGATGCGCTGGGCCACCGCCGGGCTTGCCGCGAAGGACAGCACGATGCCGAGCCCCATCAGCGACAGGAACGCAGCCAGGAACCAGCGATCGATCGTCCACCACCAAGTTGCAACCGGGCTTTTGTCGAGACGGCTTTGCATTATCGTGCCCCTCCGATGAGCTTCACGCCATCAATAGTGCTCGCAGCTTGCCTGAAGGCTTCGCCGCGCACTTCGAAATTCTTGAACTGGTCGAAACTGGCGCAGGCCGGTGAAAGCAGCACCACCACCTCGCCGTTGCAGTCGTCCCTGGCCGCGTCGCTTGCCGCATGCTCGACAGCTGCCGCCAGAGTGCCGGAGATCTCGTAGGGCACCGCCTCGCCAAGCGTCGCCGAGAAGGCTGGTGCGGCCTCGCCGATCAGATAGGCCTTGGCGATGCGCGGAAAGAGGCCGCGCAACGGCTCGATGCCACCCTCTTTCGGCAACCCGCCGGCGATCCAGTAGATGCGCGAAAAGGAGGACAATGCGGGCGCAGCCGCATCGGCATTGGTCGCCTTGGAATCGTTGATGAACAGCACATGGCCCTTGCGGCCGACCTGCTCCATACGGTGCGCCAGCCCGGGAAAGCTCTCCAGCCCCGACTGGATCTCGCCCAGATCGAGCCCGACCTTGAGGCAGGCGGCGAGAGCGGCCAGCGCATTCTGCGCATTGTGCTGGCCGCGCAGCGAGCCGATGCCTTCGAGAAAGGCGACCCGGCTGTAACGGCCGTGCACCGCCTCCATCAGATCGGTGCCCTCGGCGAAATAGCCGTCGGTCAGCGGCAGGCGCTTCGAAATGCGAATGACGTGCCGGCCTGCCCGCTCGAGCCGGTCGGCGAGCTGGGCGCACCAGGAATCGTCGACGCCGACGATGGCCGTTTCGCTGCCGGCCGTCAGCCGCTCCTTGATCGCGGCGTAGTGCTGCATCGTGCCATGACGGTCGAGATGATCGGGCGTCAGGTTGAGCAGGACGCCGGCAGTCGGATTGATCGAGGGCGCCAGGTCTATCTGGTAGGACGAGCATTCCACGACATAATGCCGCCCCGGCTCCGGCGGATCGAGCGTCATCACCGCGCGGCCGATATTGCCGCCCATCTGCGTGTCGCGTCCGGCCGATTTCAGGATATGCGCCGTCAGCGCCGTGGTCGTCGATTTGCCGTTGGTGCCGGTTATGGCGACGAAGGGTGCAGCCGGCGCCAGTAAGGTCCGCTGCCGGCAGAACAGCTCGATGTCGCCAATGATCTCGACGCCTGAAGCGCGCGCCAGTTCCACTGTCCAGTGCGGCTTCGGATGCGTCAGCGGCACGCCGGGCGACAGCACGACGGCCGAGAATTTCGCCCAGTCGGCGCCACGCAGGTCGCCGGTCGCGATACCGAGGGCCGCCGCATTGGCGACACTGCCGGGATTGTCGTCCCAGGCGAGCACCTCCGCCCCGCCCTCGATCAACGCGCGCGCAGTGGCGATCCCCGAGCCGCCGAGCCCGAAGAGTGAAACGCGCTTGCCTGCGAAGGATGCGGCGGGGATCAAGCGGCCTCCTATCGCAGCTTGAGGGTCGACAGGCCGACCAGAGCCAGGATGACGGCGATGATCCAGAAGCGGATCACCACCTGGCTTTCGGTCCAGCCGAGCTTTTCGAAATGATGGTGGATCGGCGCCATCAGGAATACCCGCTTGCCGGTCATCTTGAAGTAGCCGACCTGGATGATGACCGACAGGATCTCGACAACGAACAGGCCGCCGACGATGACCAGCACGATCTCGTGCTTGGTGGCAACCGCAACCGTGCCGATCAGGCCGCCAAGCGCCAGCGAGCCGGTATCGCCCATGAAGATCGCCGCCGGCGGTGCGTTGAACCACAGGAAGCCGAGGCCGGCGCCGATCACTGCGCCGAGGACCACCGCCAATTCACCGGTGCCGGGCACGAAATGGATCTGCAAATACTCGGCGAACACCGCATTGCCGGACAGGTAGGCGATGACGCCGAAGGACGCCGCCGCGATCATGATCGGCACGATCGCAAGGCCGTCGAGGCCATCGGTCAGGTTCACCGCGTTGCCGGCGCCGACGATGACGAAGCACGAGAACGGGATGAAGAACCAGCCGAGATTGATGAGGAACTCCTTGGCGAAGGGGAAGGTCAGCGACGATGAGAACGGCGCCTGGCCATTGTGCATGATCACCCAGGCGGCGATGCCGGCGATGACGAATTCAAGCCCCAGCCGCGCCTTGCCAGAGAAGCCGAGATGCGATTGCTTCGTCACCTTGAGATAATCGTCGTAGAACCCGATCGAGCCGAAACCCAGGGTCACCAGCAGCACCACCCAGACATAGATGCTGGACAGGTTCGCCCACAACAGCGACGAGCCGATGATGCCGCACAGGATCATCAGCCCGCCCATGGTCGGCGTGCCGGCTTTCTTGAAATGCGTCTGTGGCCCGTCGGCGCGGATCGGCTGGCCCTTGCCCTGCCGCAGCCTCAGCGAATTGATAATGGCCGGGCCGAAGATGAAGACGATCAGCGCCGCGGTGATCAGCGCGCCGCCGGTGCGGAAGGTTATGTAGCGGAAGACGTTGAAGACCGAGATCTTGTCCGCGAATTCGACGAGCAGTGTGAACATGCGATTCGGTCCCCGGACCTGGCTCTAGGTCTGTTTGGCGGTTGCGGCTGCCGCCGGAAATTTGCTGAGCAGTGCGTCGACCAATTTGGAAAACCCGATGCCTTTCGACGATTTGATCATCACCACGTCGCCCGGCTTCAGTGCCGACAGAAGCACCAGTTTCAGATCCTCTGCGCCGGCGCGATATTCTGTCTCGATCTCATCAGGCAGGATATCGGCCAGCGCCCGCATTTGCGGGCCGGCAAGAAACACCGTGCGCGTGTCGGTGCCGACGATGAGATCGGCAAGGGCGGCGTGCAGCTTCGCCGAATGGTCGCCGAGCTCGAGCATGTCGCCGAGCACCGCGATGCGCCTGCCTTCGCCCGACACCGGCGTCGCGTTGAGCAGCGCCATTGCTGCGCTCATCGACGCCGGATTGGCGTTGTAGCTCTCGTCGATCAGCGTGATCGGACCTTTCGGGTGGCGCAGCACATGGCGCTTGCCGCGTCCGCGTTCGGCCGAAAGATCGGCCAGCGCCGGCGCCACCCTGGCGATGTCGGCGCCGACCAGGTGCGCGGCGCCCAGCACGGCCAGCACATTCTGCACCATGTGTCGGCCCGGCGCGCCGACCCTGGCGGTGATCTCCTGACCGCCGATCTTGGCAGTGATGACGGAATGATCGGCATGCAGCGCGCATGTCAGCAGCTTGAAGGTCGCACGGGCATTCTCGCCAAAGCCGTAGATGTGCTCGACGCCGGCGGCTCTCGCCATCTTGTCCAGAAGCTTCCAGCGCGGGTCGTCGCGGTTGAGAAGGACGGCGCCGTCCGGTTCCAGTCCTTCGAAAATCTCGGCCTTGGCCCTGGCGATCTCGTCCAGGTTGCGGAAGAAGCCGAGATGTGCCGCGGCGATCAGCGTGACGATGGCGACATGCGGCCGGACCATCCTGGCCAGTGGCCGGACCTCGTCAGGATGGTTCATGCCGATCTCGAACACGGCATAGTCGCAATCCACAGGCAGCCGCGCCAGCGTCAGCGGCACGCCCCAGTGGTTGTTGAAAGACTGCGCCGATGCGTGCACCTTGCCGACTACGGACAGCACATGGCGCAGCGCTTCCTTGGTGGTGGTCTTGCCCGCCGAACCGGTCACCGCGATGATCTTGGCATTCGAGCGCGCGCGCGCGGCCAGCCCCAGCTTTTCCAGCGCGGCCAAGACGTCCTGCACGACGATCATCGGCGCCGTCAGCCGCCCGAGCGACGGCAACTTGCCCTCAGCGACGACCAGCACGCCGGCGCCGGCCTTGATGGCGGCGGTCGCGAAATCATGGCCGTCCATCGCCTCGCCCTTGATCGCGAAGAAAGCATCGCCCGGCTCAAGGCTGCGGCTGTCGATCGAGATGCCGCCGATACCCTCCGGCATCGGACCGAGCGGTCGTCCGCCCATGGCGGCGACGAGATCCTCTGACGTCCACAGGAAGCTCATGCGGCGTGCTCCTGGAGCGCGGCGCGGACTTCCTCATGGTCTGAAAAATGCAGCGTCTCGGCGCCGACGGTCTGGCCTTCCTCATGCCCCTTGCCGGCCACGATCAGCGTATCGCCGGCATGGAGCATGGCGACTGCCTCGTGGATCGCCTTGCGCCGGTCACCGATCTCGATGCCGCCGGGTGCAGCGGCAAGAATCGCGGCACGGATCGTTTCGGGCACTTCCGAGCGCGGATTGTCGTCGGTGACGATGACGACATCGGCGAGCCGCGTGGCGATCTCGCCCATGATCGGACGCTTGCCACGGTCGCGGTCGCCGCCGCAGCCGAACACGACGATGACGCGGCCGGTGGTGAACGGCCGCACCGAAGCCAACACGTTTTCCAGCGCGTCCGGCTTGTGCGCGTAATCGACATAGACCGGCGCACCGTTGGCAGCGGTGCCAACAAGGTCCAGCCGGCCCGGGGCGCCCTTCAATTTCTCCAACGCCATCAGGGCTTTGGCGGCAGGGGTTCCAGTAGAAATGGCGAGGCCCGCCGAAACCAGGGCATTGGCGATCTGGAAATCGCCGGCCAGCGGCAGGTCGATCTCGTGGAGAACGCCATCGACTTCCACCTCGGCACGCTGGCGGTGGCGCTCGTGCTCGACCCGCTTCAGTGTCAGGAACTCGCCGTGGCGGCCGACCGTCAGCACATCCAGTCCCGCGGCCCTTGCCGCCTGGATCGTCGGCTCCGACCAGGGATCGTCGGCAAAGATGACGGCCGGCGCGCCCTTCGGCAGCAGCGAGTAAAACAGGCGCAGCTTGGCGCGATGATAGTCCTCGACTGTCGGATGATAGTCCATATGATCGCGGCCGAGATTGGTGAACCCGCCGGCTGCGAGTTTCACGCCGTCAAGCCGGCGCTGATCGAGACCATGGCTGGAGGCCTCCATCGATGCGTGGGTGACGCCGGCATCCGCCAGTTCGCGCAGCAGCCTGTGCAGGTCGACCGGGTCGGGGGTGGTCAGCGAGCCGTACTCGTTGCGGCCCGGCGCCACCACGCCGGTCGTGCCGATCGAAGCAGCGGCAAAGCCTGACTGCTCCCAGATCTGCCTGGTGAAAGCCGCAACCGATGTCTTGCCGCTGGTGCCGGTCACCGCGACCATGGTTTGCGGCTGCCTGCCGAAGTAGCGGGCCGCACTCAGCGCCAGCGCCAGGCGCGGATCGTCGACGGCGAAAACCGGCACCGGCAGTCCGGTGACGGCGCCGCTGCCCTTGCCGGTCACGATCGCTGCGGCGCCGCGCTTGGCGGCATCGGCGGAATAGGCCGCGCCATCGGTCTTGGTGCCAGCGAGCGCGAAGAAGACCACGCCCGGTCCTACCTGGCGGGAATCCGAAGAAATCCCGGTAACCTCCGTATCGAAGGAAGCTGTCCCCTCGACAGGCAGGATACCGGCTAGGTCTTTCAGCTTCATCGAACCCCGTTCATAGCAACAAAATAGCGCGCAGTTGCCGGCGCGCCCTCAGAATCACTGATAGGAAACCAGCGTTGCGCCATTTTCATGGCTGAAATCTGGCTTCACGCCAAGCATGGAAGCCGAACGTCGGATAATGTTTGCAGCCATGGCGCCTGCATTCGAGGCGGCCGTCGCACCCATGCCGGGTTTTTCCGGCTTCGGTTCGTCGGCGATGGTAAGCACGATGTATTGCGGATCGTCCATCGGGAACGCCGCGACGAAGGCGTTGAAGTTCTTGTCCTTTGAGTAGCGACCGTTGACAACCTTCTCGGCCGTTCCCGTCTTGCCGCCGACGCGATAACCTGGGACCCTGGCGTTCCTGCCTGAGCCTTTCTCGGCATTGAGTGCATAGAGATAGCGCATGTTCTCGGATGTCTTGTCGCTGACGACTTTCTTGGCCACCGACATCGCCTGTTCCTGCGCCCGTCTCAGGAATGTCGGCTGGATCAGATAGCCGCCGTTCATCAGCGCGGCACAGCCGACCGCCGTCTGCAGCGGCGTCGTCGACACACCGTGACCAAAGGCGATGGTGATCGAATGGACCTGTTTCCAGACTTTTGGCTCGGTCGGGCGGGCGACCTCAGGCAGTTCCGTCTGCATTCTCTCGAGGATGCCCAGGCGATGCAGGAATTCGCGGTGCCCCTCGATGCCGACCGCTTCAGCTTCCTTGGCCGAACCGATGTTGGACGAATAGATGAACACTTCGGGCACCGACAGCACCCGGGACTTGCCATGAAAATCATGGATGGTCTGGCGGCCGATCCTGATCGGGCGCGTAGCGTCGAAACGGCTTTCCAGCGTCACTTTGCCGGAATCGAGCGCCATGGCGGTGGTAAAGCTCTTCAAGGTCGAGCCCATCTCGTAGAGCCCGGCCGACATGCGGTTCAAGCGGTCCTTGTCGTGCGCATTATAGGGGTTGTTCGGATCGAAATCCGGAACCGAGGCCATCGCGACCACTTCGCCGGTCTTGACATTGAGAACGACGGCGCCCGCCGCGATTGCACGGTATTTTTCCATGCCGGTGGCGACCTCGTCACGCACGATATGCTGGACGCGCAGGTCGATCGAGAGCTGCACCGGCTTCAGATCCTTGGCCACCGCCAGGCCGGACGCCTGAAGATCGCTCAGCCCCTGTTCGTCGATGTATTTCTCCATGCCGGAGATGCCCTGATTGTCGATGTTGGTGAGGCCGACAATGTAGGACGAGGTTTCGCCGGCCGGGT
This sequence comes from Mesorhizobium sp. WSM4817, assembly GCF_055811135.1. Taxonomy (NCBI): domain Bacteria; kingdom Pseudomonadati; phylum Pseudomonadota; class Alphaproteobacteria; order Hyphomicrobiales; family Phyllobacteriaceae; genus Mesorhizobium; species Mesorhizobium sp. WSM4817. The sequence continues at coordinate 176,610 of NZ_JBVVQQ010000005.1, forward strand.
AGAAGCGGCGCTTTTCGGTGCGGAAGCCGATGCCCGGAATGCCGAGCTGCAGAATCTCCGATTGTTGCTTGGGCGTCAGTTGCCGCTGCAGCCAGACGAAGCCGGCGCCGCTCTTCAGCTTGTGATAGGTCTGCTCGTAGTCGATTTCGGGAAGCACCGTCGCCAGTTTTTCGATCGCCTCGTCGGCGTCGACAATGCGGCGCGGTTCGGCAAACAGCGACGCCGTCTTGATGTCGGTCGCCAGAACTTCGCCGTTGCGGTCGACGATGTCGGGCCGCGACGCCGTCACCCGGCTCTGCGGACCGCCGGACAGGTCGGGGTTCTGGAAACCGAGATAGACCAGCCGCCCGGTGATGGTCAGATAGATGCCGAAAAACACCGCCATCGTCATCACGACGCGGGTCCTGCCCTTGCCGCCGGTCGCCTTGCGGGCGCCTTCGACCACAATCGATCCGTCGTCGCCGGACTTGGCGCGGCGCGTCAGCAGACTGGTGATCACTGGAAGTCTGGCGATCATTGGACGATGCCTCCGGTGACCACGGGGTCGTTGCCCATCGGTTCCTTGCTGGAACTGTCGGCCATGCCGCCCAGCCGCTCGGACGAAAGGTCCTCGATGGTGAGGGGTTTTGCCGGCAGATCGTCCAGCCCGATGATCTGGCGGGCGCTGACCGGCTCGAGCTCGAGTTGCGATTTATAGGTCTCGGCCAGCTTTTGCAGGCGCGACGGTTGGGTAAGCAGGCTCCAGTCCGCCTTGAGGAGATCGATCGTATCCTCCTCGTAGCGGATCTGCGCCTGGATCTTGTGCACCGCCGCCAATTGTTCCTCGGCCTCGCGCTTGGTCTTGAAGGTCAAGGCCGCGGCCGAAACCATGACGGCGATAAGGACTATGTCGCTGGTACGAAACACGTGCTCACCTCTCTCCCGGCCGCTCGCCACCGGGAAGTTTTGGATCAGGAAGTTTTGGAAGCCCGAAAATCGAAAAATCGCCGGCGCGCGCCGGCGCGTCGGTGCGGATCGCCGCGCGCAGCCTTGCCGAGCGCGCCCGCGGATTGGCCGATATCTCGGCCTCACCGGGCGTCACGCCGCTGCCCACCTTTTTGAAGGTGGCGCTGCGCGCCTGCGCCTCGGGCAGGTGCCGCGATCCGGTCGCCGCATCGGCGCGATCGGCGATGAAGCGCTTGACGATGCGGTCTTCCAGGGAATGGAACGTCACCACGGCCAGCCGTCCGCCCGGTTTCAGCACGCGTTCAGCCGCAAACAGCGCTTTGGCCAGTTCGCCGAGTTCGTCATTGACGAAAATGCGCAGCGCCTGGAAGACGCGGGTCGCTGGATGGATCTTGTCCTTCGGCGCGCGGCCGATATGCGTCTCAATGGCGTCTGCAAGGTCGAGCGTGCGCTCGAACGGATGTTTTTCGCGACGGCTTTCAATCATGCGGGCGATGCGGCCGGCATGGCGCTCTTCGCCAAGAAACCCGAAGATGCGGGCAAGATCGCCCACCTTGAAAGAGTTGACGACATCGGCGGCGCTGAGGCCAGCCTGCGCCATGCGCATATCGAGCGGTCCGTCGGCACGGAACGAAAAACCGCGCTCCGCCTGATCGATCTGCATGGAGGAGATGCCGATGTCGAGCACGACGCCGTCAGCGCTTTCGACATGCTCGTCCAATGTCGAGAACGGCGCCTGGACGAGCCGGAGCCTGCCGCCCGATTGTTGCTCGAGAACACGACCGGCAGCAATCGCATCCGGATCGCGGTCGATCGCGACAACCGAGGCGCCTCTCGCCAGAATGGCTTTGGAGTAGCCGCCGGCGCCGAATGTGCCGTCGACGACCACCTCGCCCGTCGTGGGCGAAAGCGCCTCCAGCACTTCGACAAGGAGGACCGGAATGTGACGGGCCGGTCCGCCAACGGCGTGAGGGTCATCGCCGTAGCCCGCCATCATTCCGGCCGCTCCCCAGGCTTCGTCCCCTGCCGAAGCTGCAAAAGCCGGGCGCGTGCTTCCGCCCCATAGGCGGTGAGCCGTCCAGGTTCCCAGATCTGAAAGAAATTGCCGCGGCCGACAAAAGCCACTTCCGCGGAAATGCCGGTATGCTCGCGGATGAAATCGGTCATCGAGATGCGGCCGTCCTGATCGAGCTTGAGAAAGGTTCCATCGCCATGGCAGAAGAACGACATGTCGTCCGAGGTCTGCAGGAAGGGGTCTTCCTGTGCGATGCGCTGCTCGTAGCGGTCGAGCAGGTCGAGCCCGCCGACATCCATCGCCGGACGGTCCAGGCAGCGCAGCGCATAGAGTTCCGAATAACCGCGCTTCTGCACAACCGCACGGAAATGCGCTGGAACGGACACCCGCCCCTTCGCATCGATCCTGTTCACCGCGCTTGACAGAAACCGGTCCATTACGCGTTACGGCCGCTTGCACCGCCGCACCCCTCTGCATCTTCCCGCCCGCGCCGCCGCAGCGCGGTCCCTGCCCAAAACTCACTTCGTTCCAAAAGGCAAAAACAGGCGAACGCGCAGCCGCCGCGGCTGCCCGATTGGCGTACGCTTCACCCTGACGCGGAACGAAGGCTTGAATATCTGAATGGGATATCATGGGGTACTATGGGCGTCAACGGGAATAGGCTTCACAAAACGCGCGCCACAACCGATGAGGGCAGCTTTGACGGCACTCCCGTGTTTATGCTCCATTAAGCCTAACGAAGCGTTTAGAGCGGTTTGGCCTAACCGGAGGCGGCTTGCCGCGGAGCGCCACCACGCATAGCGTCGGCCTGTCTTTTCTCGGTCAGAAACAGGTTCTTTTCTCGGTCAGAAGGTTGAAAATGCATGTCCGAAACAGCCAAATCGCGCGCGGCCACCCTTGCCCATTTGCGTGGCGTCAAGCTCGCCAAGGGCGACCCGGTCTCGCTGCCGCTGACAATGACGACCACTTTCCATCTGCCCGGCAATCCGGCCGGCGTCAGCCAGTACGGGCGCTACGACAATCCGACATGGGAAGCGGTGGAAGACATGCTCGGCCACCTCGAGGACGCGCCGTCCGTAGCGTTCCCGTCGGGCATGGCCGCGATCGCGGCGGTCTTCTTCGCGCTGCTCAAGGCGGGCGATCGCATCCTGTTGCCGTCCGACGGTTACTACACGCCGCGCCTGCTTGCCGAGCGCTTCCTCAAACCTTTCGACGTCCCGTTCGACACACGACCGACCAAGTCCTTTGTGGACGGCGGTTTTTCCGGCTACCGGCTGGTGTTCGTCGAGACCCCATCCAATCCCGGGCTGGACATTTGCGACCTGGCCGGCGTGGCGCGCCTTGCGCACGAGGCCGGCGCGCTGGTCGTCGCCGACAACACCACGATGACGCCTTACGGTCAGCGCCCGCTCGACCTCGGCGCCGATATCGTCGTTGCTGCTGACACAAAAGCGCCCAATGGCCATTCCGACGCGCTGTTCGGCCATGTCGCCAGCCGTGACGCCGGCATCATCACCGCCATCCGCGAGTGGCGCAAACTGTCGGGCTCCATCCCCGGACCATTCGAAGCCTGGCTGGTCCATCGAGGCCTCGAGACGCTGGAGGTCCGCTTCGACCGCATGTGCAAATCGGCCGAACTGATCGCCCGACGCCTGACAGATCATCGGGCCGTGAAATCCGTCCGCTTTCCTGGACTGGAGGATGACCCTTCACACAATCTGGCGACCACCCAGATGGAGCGTTTCGGCTTCCTTGTCGGCCTCGACTTGGGGAGTGAAGCCAGGGCCGAAGCGTTCATCGGCGCCTGCGCCCTGATCCAGCCGGCGACCTCCTTCGGCGGCGTCCACTCTTCGGCCGAGCGGCGCGCCCGTTGGGGTGATGCGGTGCCGCCCGGCTTTGTTCGCCTGTCGGTCGGCTGCGAGCCGGTGGAAGCGCTTTGGCATGCGATCGAGGCGTCACTGGACGGCGTCGACGGTTGAGCGAACCGATCTCGAAGCCAGATCGTCGGCTTCGATACTGCGCCGGCCATGCAGCACACGCAGGATCTCGACTGCATCCGCGCCGACACGGTACAAGGTGAGGTGATCGCCGACGACCAAATGGCGGATGCCGGGCGCAATGTCTTCCCGCGGTGCGCCCGAGAAAGGATGCAGGGTCAGCAAATCCCAACGCCTCTCCAGGATATTCACGAGGCGGATCGCCGCATCAGGGTTGTGTTCGGCAATGTAGTCGCCGATACGTTCGAGGTCGATTAATGCCTGAGGAAGCAGGCGGTATTTCACTCCTCAAGGCCTTTGGCCTCGGCCATTTTCAGATATTTGGCGCGCAGTCGTTCCATGATTGGCGGGCCGTCCAGCGCCGGTCCGCTGTCGATCCCCTCCTGCACCAGCTTGCGCAACTCCTCGACCGTGTAGCCGTGCAAGTCACGGCGGTCCTTCCATTGCCTGAGTGCGTCGCGGATCACCTCGCTCGCCGAAGCATATTCGCCGGCGGCGACCACATCGTCGACCGCCGCCGCCAATTCCGGCGAAAGCGTGATGCTGCGTTTGTCGACCTGACCCATGGTGCGCTCCTGATACCGCCCGTACTAATGCATGTCGCGCAAAAGTGTGCAGCGGTTCTGCGATAACGACATGCATAAACAACAACCTAAAGCGCGTCGCGAGAGGACGGTCGAACGCGACGCGCTTTAGAAAAGTACGATTTAATCGCACCAGTTTCAAGAAACGCTTGCTCCATGCACAGCCCAGTAAAAGCTGATTCAGTCAATGAAGCGCCTGAACCAGCAAGCGCGCCCGAAGACGCAACCTGCTGATATCAGGGAGTTTCCCCCCAAGAATCTGGACGAAAACGTAGAATCTGGACGAAAATTGCCAGCTGGCCTGTAAGCCGGGTTCTGTATGGCCCTCGCCCCTTGCGGCGCGAGAACGTGGCGGCCATTCATCTTGGGCGCATGTTGCCATGCGCCTCACGCAACCTACCCGGGCGGTGAGCCGGAAACAGCCCTCGAGGGTTTCCCCTCGCACCGCCCCTATTCGGTCTTGCTCCCGGTGGGGTTTACCGTGCCGCTCCTGTTGCCAGTCGCGCGGTGGGCTCTTACCCCACCCTTTCACCCTTACCACGACGGATCGTGGCGGTTTGCTTTCTGTGGCACTTTCCCTAGGGTCGCCCCCGCCGGCCATTAACCGGCACCGTGTCTCCATGGAGCCCGGACTTTCCTCACCCGCAGCCTTTCGGCTTCGCGGGTGCGGCCGCCCGGCCAGCTGGCAAGGCGTATAAAGGGATTCACATTCGAAAACGCAAACAAAAAAGCAGGTCCCGGTCTATTACGCCGGCGCTCCAAGCGCGGCCAGTTGCACTTTGACCTTGCCGCAATAGGCCGCTGAAATCGGGTTCATCCGCTTGGCGCCATGGCCGGCATTGTACTTCAGGATCGTGCCGCAAGTCGTGCCGTCGCCGAGGTTGCGCGCCATGGCGAGGTATTTCATGCCGTATTTGATGTTGGTCTCGGGATCGTGGAGATCCTTGATCGAGCCGCTGTAACCCATCATCCGCGCCGTCGACGGCTTGATCTGCATCAGGCCGATCTCACCGGCGCGGCCGACCTGGTTCGGCTGAAACCTGCTCTCGATCATGATGACGGCCTTGGCGAGCGAGATCGGCACACCATTGCTGGCCGCATGACGCTCGATGATCGTCGAATACTGGCCGCTATCGCCAGCGGCCGCCGGCTTCGGCGCCGCCGCCCGGCTTTGCCGGCCGATCGACGCCGTCGTCGCCTGGTCGATGCGGGTCCTGTTGCGCTTCACATGCCGCTTGGAGACTGCCTTCTTTGCAAGGACTGGCTTCTTTGCAACGACTGCCTTCTTTGCAGAGACCTTTTCCGCCTTTGCGGATGCTGGCTTTTTCGCTTTCACCGCAGCAACTTTTTTCGCCTTTGCCGAGGCTGTCCTTTTTTCTCCGGCATCTTGCCCGGCTTTCGGCGTGGCAGTCTTATCGGACGCGGTCATGAAACCCTGGTCGGCCCGCTGGCTCAAAGGCGCGCCATTGGCCGCACCGATGGCAAAAGTCATTACGCCGGCAGCAACAGCTGCCGTTAAAACGGTCAATTTCTGCATGGGATCCTGTTCTGTTTGAACCGCGCGAAGAACTTCACGCAGCTACGCCAATCAACGTCGGAACATTTGGGGCTGTAGGTCCGACAACTTGCACGGATCGCCTTTGACGGTCGAATTGGCGGCAAAAAAGGCGGGGCAAGTCACTTTAAATGACAGGCTGTAACTTACAGCCAGGAAAAGACTACTTGGACGGAACTGCCCTCACCGAGCCAAGCAGCCGTTCCAGCGTGCGAATTGTCGATCCGTCGGCCACGCCATCCACTTTGCGTTGCCGGAAATGCCTCTGGAAAGCCTCGACCACGATTTCAGTTTGCCGATCGAAAGCGCCTGATATCTCCACGCCATAACCGTAGAGCGCCAGTATCGACTGCAACGCCTCGACCTCGGCAGACGCGTCGCCGGCCTTCAGCACCGCGCCGCGCCTGACGGGTGCCGCTTCGACAAGATGGCCGACACCGGCCTCGAACAGGGCCTTCCAGGGGAATCTCTCGCCCGGGTCGATCTTGCGTCCCGGCGCCACGTCGGAATGGGCGAGCACCCGTTGAGCCGGGATGGAATGGCGCTGAACAATCCCCTTGCACAGGCCGATCAGGGCATCGATCTGCCGTTTCGGAAAATTCCGGTAGCCCAGCGAATGTCCCGGATTGACGATCTCGATGCCGACCGAACAGGAGTTGATGTCGCTTCGTCCGAACCAGGAACTCTTGCCGGCATGCCAGGCACGGTCGCTTTCCCTGACCATCTGGACGATGCGGCCGTCCTCATGGACGAGGTAGTGCGACGAAACCTCGCTGGCCGGATCGCACAGCCATGCTTCGGCGCCGGCGCCGGTCTCCATGCCGGTGTAGTGCAGCACGATCATGTCGACCGTCTCGCGTCGTGGACCGAAATTCGGCGATACCCTGACCTCGGCGCTCGGCTCGTCGGGCAGGAAGCCGCTCATGCGTGCCGCAGGCCCCGTTCGATCATCTCATAGGCCGCGTTGATCGCCGCTATCCTGCTGGTTGCGATCTTGATGAATTCCTGCGGCAGGCCGCGTGCGATCAGCCGGTCGGGATGGTTGTCCGAAACCAGCTTGCGGTAACGCTTCCTGACCTCCTCGAAGGTTTTTCCCCGCTCGATGCCGAGCACGACATACGGATCGGCCGCACCCAGATCGACGTGCCGGGCCAGAATGCTCTGGTAATGCGCCTCCTCGATCCGGAAGATCTCGGCGATGCGATGCAGGAACTGACCTTCGCGCTCGTGGACCAGCCCGTCGGCCTTGGCGATATGGAAAAGCCCGTCGAGAATGTCCTCCAGCATCGCGCAGTTCGAATGGCCGGAGCCGCAAAGCTGCGCCATGCGCGCGGCATAGGTCTCGAAGCCGGCGATGTCGCGCTTGGCCAGATCGTAGAGCCGCGCTACATTGCGCGTCTGCTCCTTCGGCACTTCGAATATCTGCTGGAAGGCGCGCACCTCGTCCTGGGTGACGATGCCGTCGGCCTTGGCCATCTTGGCCGACAGCGCGATCATCGCCACCGAGAAAGCGACGCGCCGGCGCAGGTCAGGGTCGCCGGAGAAAACCGTGCGCACAGCCTCGACCACGTCGGCGACGCCGGACGAGGTTGAGGACGAAACGCGGGTGATGAAGTCGCCGAGGCGATCCCAAATCGACATGGGCACCTATTAGGGCTAACTGGCCGCCGCTATCAAGCCCACCGCTATCAAGCTGGAAGCCAATGCCGCAGGGCCGGCCCAGCCGATTTCGCGGCCGCCTGAGCAGCCGGCGCAACCGTCGATCATGGAAATTAGCTGGCAGCAGGGGCGTAGCAAGCCTTCGTCACCTCGCCATTTCGGCCCCTTCTGCTGGGCCAAAAAGTGACAGGCGACCAAGCTTGCGGCGGCGACCGCAAGAAGATTGTCCTGAAGTCAGAAGGCCGGCACGATGCCGGCCTTCTGTTCATCACATAAGAATTACTGCGCCGGCGCAGATGGCTGTGCCGGAGCCGGCTCGGCCGGCTTGGTCGCGTCGGGAGCCGGCTGCATCGGCTGTTCGTTCGCCGGCGGATTGGTGCTCTGCGTGGTGGTGGCGTCCCCGCCCGTGCCGCTGTCGCTGCAAGCCGCAACGCCAAGCAGGGCAAGCGCCGAAACCGACGCAAGAATGAGTTTCTTCATGACATCTCTCCTCTAATCACGCCCCCTCTACCGGTGACGATCGAGGGCAGAATGCACCAAATGCCCCATGGGTTTCATAACGTTGCATTTCCGTATGTAACATCATCTGCTTTTGCGTTGCCGGCGAAGCCATGGCGAATTAACACCAGACCATGGCGAATTAGCACATTTGAATCAATAAAATGCCCGGGAGAGCTGCCGTGACCGCCAAATGGGATTTCTGGATCGACCGCGGCGGCACCTTCACCGATGTCATCGGCCGGGACCCGCAAGGCGGGCTGCACCCGCGCAAGCTGCTATCCGAAAATCCCGAAGCCTATGCCGACGCCGCCATCCAGGGCATTCGCGATCTGCTCGGGCTAAAATCCGGCGCGCCGATCCCATCCGGCCTGATCGGCGACATCAAGATGGGCACCACCGTTGCCACCAACGCGCTTCTGGAGCGCAAGGGCGACCGTGTGCTGCTGCTCATCACCAGGGGATTTCGCGACGCGCTGAGGATCGCTTATCAGGCGCGGCCCGATATCTTCGCCAAGCAGATCATCCTTCCCGAACAGCTCAACGAGCGCGTCATCGAGGTCGATGAGCGCGTGCGCGCCGACGGCCGCGTCGAAAGGCTGCTCGACATCGCCGCCATGCGCCCGGCCATCGAACAAGCCAGGGCCGACGGCATCGACGCGGTGGCGATCGTGTTCATGCATGCCTGGAAATATCCCGACCACGAAAAGGCGGTTGCAAAAGTCTGCAGGAAACTGGGGTTTTCGCAGGTCTCGGTCAGTCATGAGGTCTCGCCGCTCATCAAGCTGGTCGGCCGCGGCGACACGACCGTGGTCGACGCCTATCTGTCGCCGATTCTGGCAAGGTATGTGCAGAAGGTGGCGCAAGAGCTGGGCGTCCTCTCCCCCCTCGAGGGGGAGATGTCGGCGAAGCCGACAGAGGGGGTCATCTCAGAAGGCACCGCCAGAGCGTCGAACCCAGTCGAGCCGACCCCACCCGGCGGCTTCGCCGCCACCCTCCCCTCAAGGGGGAGGGAATCCCCTCGCCTGATGTTCATGATGTCATCCGGCGGCCTTACCGCCGCCGATATGTTCCAGGGCAAGGACGCGTTGCTGTCCGGTCCGGCCGGCGGCGTCGTCGGCATGGTCGAGACAGCAAAGCTCGCCGGTTTCGACAAGGTCATCGGCTTCGACATGGGCGGCACCTCAACCGACGTCGCTCATTATGACGGCGACTATGAGCGCGCCTTCGACACCGAGGTTGCCGGCGTGCGCATCCGCGCGCCGATGATGCGCATTCACACCGTCGCCGCCGGCGGCGGCTCCATCCTGCACTACGAGGCCGGCCGTTTTCGCGCCGGGCCGGATTCGGCCGGCGCCAATCCCGGCCCGGCCGCATACCGGCGCGGCGGCCCGCTGGCCGTCACCGACGCCAATGTCATGCTGGGCAAGCTGCAGCCCGACTTCTTCCCGGCCATTTTTGGACCCGGCCAGGACGAGCCGCTCGATGTGCAAACCGTGCGCGAGAAATTCGCCGCACTCGCCGCCGAAATCGGCGACGGCCGCACGCCGGAGGCGGTCGCCGAAGGGTTCGTCACCATCGCCGTCGAAAACATGGCCAACGCCATCAAGAAGATTTCCGTGCAGCGCGGCTACGACGTCACCGAGTATCTCCTGAACTGTTTTGGCGGCGCCGGCGGCCAGCACGCCTGCCTCGTTGCCGACGCACTCGGCATGGAGGCGGTGCTGATCCATCCCTTCTCCGGCCTGCTGTCGGCCTATGGCATTGGATTGTCCTCGATTTTTTCGTCGCGCCAGCAGGCGCTGCTGAAACCGCTGGCGGAAGTGTCCAGGCCGGCAATCGACGAGCTCATCGCGACGCTGCGCAAAGCCGTCATCGACGAACTTGCCGCGCAAGGCATTGCCGAGAACGCCGTCGCCTCGAAACCGGTGCTGCAGATCCGCTACGACGGCACCGACACCGCGCTGCCGGTGAATTTCGAGCACGGTTCGATCGCACGCGCCAAGGCGGATTTCGAATCAGCGCACAAGGCGCAGTTCGGCTTCGTCTATGACGACAAGGCGATGATCGTGGAATCGGTCGGCGTCGAAGGTATCGACAGCGGCGCCGCCGGCCGCGAGGAAAGTGATTCAATCCTTGAGGACATCGCCTCAAACCCTTCGGAAAATCGGCAAATCTTCATCGACGGCACCTGGCGAGACGCCGGCATTTTCCGCCGCGAGGCGCTCAAACCGGGGCACAAGCTAGGCGGCCCGGCCCTGGTCATCGAACCGAACCAGACCATCGTCGTCGAGCCGGGCTGGCAGGCCGAAATCACCGCCAGGAACCACGTGCTCCTGCGTCGCATCGAGAAAAAGCGCCGGCTGGCGGCGCTCGGCACCGAGGCCGATCCGGTCATGCTGGAGGTGTTCAACAACCTGTTCATGTCGATCGCCGAACAGATGGGCGTGACGCTGCAAAACACCGCCTATTCGGTCAACATCAAGGAACGGCTGGATTTCTCCTGTGCCGTCTTCGACCGCAATGGCGCGCTGGTCGCCAATGCGCCGCACATGCCGGTGCATCTCGGCTCCATGGACCGTTCGGTGGAAACCATCATCCGGCTCAACTCCGGCGACATTCACCCCGGCGACGTCTTTGCACTGAATGCGCCTTATAATGGCGGCACACATCTGCCCGACATCACCGTGGTGACGCCGGTCTTTGAGGATGGGCGCCCAATCTCCCCCCATGTGGGGGAGATGTCGGCGAAGCCGACAGAGGGGGGCGCTGTCCCGCCAACGCCTCCAATTGGCGAGCCGGCATACCGCGAAGCTGAGCGCTCGACGTTGCCCCCCTCTGCCCTGCCGGGCATCTCCCCCACAAGGGGGGAGATCGGCCAATCGCCAAAGATCCTCTTCTACGTCGCCTCGCGCGGCCATCATGCCGACATTGGCGGCACGGCGCCCGGCTCGATGACGCCGCTCGCCACCACCGTCGACGAGGAAGGCGTGCTGTTCGACAATTTCCGCATCGTCGATCGCGGCCGGTTCCGCGAGAAGGAGCTGGAGACACTGCTCACCGACCACCCCTACCCGGCGCGCAATCCGCACCAGAACATCGCCGACCTCAAGGCGCAGATTGCCGCCAATGAAAAGGGCGTTGCCGAGTTGCGCGAGATGGTCGCGCATTTCGGCCTTGGCGTGGTCGAGGCCTATATGGGCCATGTCCAGGACAATGCCGCCGAAAGCGTGCGCCGCGTGCTGGAGCGGCTGCCCGACAGCTCCGTATACGAGTATCCGACCGACACCGGCCAAATCATCAAGGTGAAGATATCGGTCGACCGGCAAAAGCGCGAGGCAACCGTCGACTTCACCGGCACATCGCCGGTCATGAAGAACAACTTCAACGCCCCCGAGCCGGTCGCCCGCGCAGCCGTGCTCTATGCCTTCCGCGTCATGGTCGAGGACATGATCCCGATGAATGCCGGGTGTCTGAGACCGATCAACATCATCATTCCCGAAGGTTGCATGCTGAAGCCGACCTACCCGGCCGCGGTCGTCGCCGGCAATGTCGAGACCTCGCAGCATGTCACCAATGCGCTGTTCGGCGCCATGGGCGCCATGGCCAATGCGCAAGGCACGATGAACAACCTCACCTTCGGCAACAAGCAGTACCAGTATTACGAGACGATCTGCTCCGGCTCGCCGGCAGGCCGGATGAACAACGGCCGCAGCTTTGCCGGCACCTCCGGCGTCCACACCCACATGACCAATTCGCGCCTGACCGACCCGGAAGTGCTGGAGTTGCGGTTCCCCGTCCTGCTCGAGGATTTCCACATCCGCGAAGGTTCCGGCGGCAAAGGCAAATGGAGTGCCGGCGACGGCACCGAGCGCACCATCCGTTTCCTCGAAAAGATGGAATGCGCGATCCTGTCTTCACATCGCAACCGCCCGCCGCAAGGCCTGGACGGCGGCGGCGATGGCGAGGTCGGCTCGACCAAGGTTCGCCGCAAGGATGGCAGCATCGAAGTCCTGAAGGCTTGCGACCAGACGGTGCTCGAGGCCGGTGAAGCCGTCATCGTGACGACGCCGACGCCGGGCGGATTTGGCAACGCCTGAACTCGCCTCAACAGACTGTCACCGGCCTGTCATCCACCTGCGCTACCCGCTTGCGCCAGAGCAAACGGGGAATCGCCTTGTCATGACGGATGTTTCCGGAGAACTGGTTTTTCGCCGCGGCAAGCAAGTTGGCAAGGCCGTCTACCAGAACCGCCCGCTGTCTAAGGCCGGCCTCTCCGAGCGGCTCTTCGCCTTGCTGTTTTCCGGCCTCGTCTATCCGCAGATCTGGGAAGACCCCGACGTCGACATGGAGGCGATGCAGCTTGGCCAGGGCCACCGCGTCGTCACCATCGCGTCGGGCGGCTGTAACATCCTTGCCTATCTCACCCGGTCACCCGAAAGGGTCGACGCCGTCGATCTCAACGCCGCCCATATCGCGCTGAACCGCATGAAGCTCGAAGCGGTGCGCCATCTGCCGTCGCAGGGCGACCTGTTCCGTTTCTTCGGCGCTGCCGAGACCCGTCACAATTCGCAGGCCTACGACCGTTTCATCGCGCCGCATCTCGACCCGGTCAGCCGCGATTACTGGGAACATCGCAACTGGCGCCGGCGTCGCCGCATCGCCGTCTTCGACCGCAATTTCTACCAGACCGGCCTGCTCGGCCTGTTCATCGCCATGGGCCACCGCACCGCCAAATTCTTCGGCGTCGATCCGGCCGGCATCATGGAAGCCAAAAGCATGGCCGACCAGCGCCGCTTCTTCGACGAGGAACTGGCGCCGGTCTTCGAAAAACCGCTGCTGAAATGGGCAACATCGCGAAAAGCCTCGCTGTTCGGCCTCGGCATTCCGCCGGCGCAGTACGATTCGCTGATCACCTCGGGCGACGGCACCATGGCCAGCGTGCTGAAGGCCCGGCTGGAAAAGCTCGCCTGCGATTTTCCGCTGGAGAACAACTATTTCGCCTGGCAGGCTTTTGCCCGCCGCTATCCCAATCCCGGCGAGGCGGCGCTGCCTGCCTATCTCGAAAAACGCAACTACCAAGCGATCCGCAACAATGTCGACCGCGTCGCCGTCCACCATGCCAATCTGATCGAGTTCCTTGCCGGCAAGGATGCCGGTTCGGTCGACCGCTTCGTCCTGCTCGACGCGCAGGACTGGATGACCGACGACCAGCTCAATGCGCTGTGGGCCGAGATCACCCGTACCGCGTCGACCGACGCTCGCGTCATCTTCCGCACTGCGGCCGAACCCAGCCTGTTGCCCGGCCGGGTCTCGAAGTCGCTGCTCGACGAGTGGAGCTATGCGGACGAGGCCTCGCGCGAATTCTCGGCCCGCGACCGTTCGGCCATCTATGGCGGCTTCCACCTCTATGTGAAGCAAGCCGCATGAGCGCGACCGATCTGCCGGCCAGGCGCGGCGAACAGCCGGCCGGGCACGGCGAACTGATGGACGACGTCTACCGCTGGCAGCGCCACGTCTACAACCTGACCCGCAAATATTACCTGCTCGGCCGCGACCGGTTGATATCAGGGCTGGATGTGCCGTCCGGCGGCACCGTGCTCGAGCTTGGCTGCGGCACCGGCCGCAACATCGTCCTCGCCGCCCGCCTTTATCCCGACGCCCGCTTCTTCGGTCTCGATATTTCAGCCGAAATGCTGGAAACGGCCACTGCTGCCATTGCCCGCGAAGGTCTTTCCGGCCGCGTCAAGCTGGCGCGCGGCGACGCCACCGATTTCGACGCGAAGGCGCTATTTTCCATCGAAAGCTTCGACCGCATTTTTGTCTCCTATTCGCTGTCGATGATCCCCGGCTGGGAGAAGACGATTTCCGCGGCACTTGCAGCCCTGTCACCCGGCGGTTCGCTGCACGTCGTCGATTTCGGCCAGCAGGAGGCCCTGCCCCGCTGGATCCGCGCGCTGCTGCGCGGCTGGCTGAGAAAATTCCACGTCGAGCCGCGTGAGGCCCTGCGGGACGTCCTGGAATCGGAATCTGCAAGACGCGGCGCAACCCTTCGGTTTAGAACGCTTTACCGCGATTACACTTGGCTGGCCGTGATCAAGATCGCCAGCTAGTTCCGCAGCCCAGAGGATTTGCTCTTTGACTGAGCCCTGTGGAGGGTCGCTGCCGACCGGCCTGCAACCGCCAATCTCCAACGTCTGCGATTAGCCATAAGCCCCCGCGCCTTCGTCATCCTAGGTCAAGCAAGGAGCGAAGCGACACGGCGCAGAACCTGGGATCCATTCCGTGACATCAGCCGAAGAATGCAGCGGCTCAGAACGAAAACAGCAGTGATCCGTCGCGCCCCCTCTGTCCTGCCGGACATCTCCCCCACTTGGGGGGAGATCAGATGTCGCGTCCGGCTTCGCCAATCTTCAACGTTTGAAAGAAGGGTGAGGCGCGCGAGCTGCCAACCTCCCTCCTTGTGGGGGAGATGTCCGGCAGGACAGAGGGGGGCGCCTCGCTCCGCGATCGAAGGTTCTGCACCGCAGAAGCGCTCCAAGGTCACGGAATCCCAAGATCGGTCGCGTCGCTTCGCTCCTCGCCAGACGGGCGGGCGCGTGTTGATCGTGGAAGGCCTTTGGCGACAGCTGCATAGACCCTGCGGCGAGCGATCGCCGCATTCCTCTAATGCAGCGCCTTCACCAGTGCTGCCAGCATGATCTGCGGCCGGTAGCCGAGCTTGGCCGGCGTCAGGCCGAGCCGCACCACCACAAGCTGCGCCGAGGGGATTATGGCGACCGTCTGCCCGTCATGGCCTTCCATCCAATAGCTATCCCTTGGCAGGCCCGCAGCGATGCCGGCGCCGGGGCTCTCCTCGTCGCCCGGACCCTCGATCCACACCTGGCCCCTGCCGTAGACTTTCGAGGCGGTTGCGGCTTCCCGCATCCAGGCGACGAAGCCCGCAGGCAGGACCTCCTGGCCGTTCCAGACACCATCCTGCAGCAGGAACTGGCCGAAGCGCGCCCAGTCGAGGGCGGTGGCGTAGAGATAGGACGAGCCGACGAAGGTGCCGTGCTCGTCGGTCTCCAGCACCGCGCTCTGCATGCCGAGCGGGTCGAACAGCGCAATCCTTGGCCACGCCAGCGCCTTGTCCTTGTCGCCGACCGCATCCTGCCAAAGCCGCGACAGCATCGCTGCCGTGCCGCTTGAATAGGAAAATACCTTGCCCACCTCGCCGGTCAGCGGCTTGGATCCGGCAAAGCCCGCCATATCAGGCTCGAGGTAGAGCATCCGCGTCACGTCGGTGACGTCGCCATAATCCTCGTTGAACTCCAGCCCGCTCGACATCGCCATCATGTCGGCGAGGCTGATGGCGGCGCGGCCGTCCGCTTTCCAGGGCCCGAACAGGCCCTGGTTCGTCATCACCATCTTGCCGTCCTTCACCAGCGTGCCGACGATCGCGGCATTGACCGTCTTGGTCATCGACCAGCCAAGCAGCGGCGTCTTTTGGGTAAAGCCTGCGCCATAACGCTCGGCGACGATGCGGCCGTTCTTGACCACCACCACCGCCCGCATACCGGCGCCGGTCATTGCAGGATCGTCGAGGATTTTCGCGATCTCGGGGTTTTGCGATGCGTCGACCTTGTCGCCCTCCGGCCAGAGCGCGTCGAGCGGCGGCGGCGGTGTCAGCGCCGGCCCGGCGACTGCTTTGGCCCGGGCGATGTCGCCGCCCGGAACCGCGGTGCAGCCAAGCCCGTCTCGAACGACGGCGACGCTCTTGCCGAACACGCCGAACAGCCCGGCCGAAACCGTGCCCTGTTCCTTGTCGACGGACATCCTCATCAGCCGCAGCAGTGGATGGCCCGGCGCCTGCACGTCGACTGCGAGCACCTCATCGGCATCGCGTCCGGCGATGAAGACATTCGAGCAGACGATCTTGGCCGTATAACCCGAGCCGACTCGGATCAGTTCCGGCGGCGCGATGTAAAGCCAGGCGGCGAGTGCTGCGACCGCCAATACGGCCAGCCCGAGCAGCCACTTCACCAGCCTCAGAGCAATCTGCATTTTCCGATTCCCCCGGAAGCTCATCTATGCCATCGATTTGCCGTCATTGCTTCGGCAAAATCGCGGTTCTGGTCGAGCGCTGTCAACGGAATATCAACCATGATCAGCGATACACCAGGGATAGGAGAGCGGTCCTGTGGGGCGATCGCTTGGGGGCACGGTCGAGGGACCACCTGCAGCAACAACCCATCAGCGGCCGGCTGAAACCGGTTCAGGAGTAGCGATGCGCCGTTTCGCGGCTTTCATCTTGCTGACGCTGCTGGGCGCCTGCTCGACCGTCGACGATCTTGCGCCTCCCTCATCGGGCGCGCCGAGCGTTGCGGTGCGCGCACCCCGTTTTGACGACTCCGACCCGCATGAGTGGGACAGCGGCGCGCCGTGGAGCTATGCCGTCCATGGCACCGACGTCTCCAAATACCAGACCTCGGTCGATTGGCCGGCGGCCAGGGCAAGCGGCATTTCCTTCGTTTTCGTCAAGGCGACGGAAGGTGGCGATCGCTTCGACGCGTATTTCAACGAGCATTGGAGCCGCACGAAAGCCGCCGGAATTCCGCGCGCCGCCTATCATTTCTACTATTTCTGCACACCGGCCGCGACGCAGGCGCGCTGGTTCATCCAGAACGTGCCCAGAGACCGCTCGGCAATGCCGCCGGTTCTCGACATGGAATGGAACCCGCAATCGCCGACCTGCAAGCTGCGCCCCAATGCGGCCACGGTGCGCAGCGAGATGAGCACTTTCCTCGAAATCGTCGAAAAGCACTATGGCAAGAAGCCGATCATCTACACCTCGATCGATTTCTTCGACGACAACGGCCTGTCGGCCTTCCGCGGCTATCCCTACTGGCTGCGTTCGGTGGCCGGCCATCCGCGCAAAAGATACGGCAGCCACCCGTTCACCTTCTGGCAGTACACCGGAACCGGTATTGTGCCGGGCATCTCAGGGAAGGCCGATATCAACGTGTTCAACGGCTCGGAAGCCACCTGGAACAAATGGCTGCGGCAGAACACCCGTTGACAGCGGGCCTGCAGCCTGCTTTTCGACACAGCCAATGAAGGACGCCTGCAACCGCCGGTAATCTTCTCGGGAGGATGGCGATGCGATTGCGCTTGGAAATTCTCGCGGCGCTGTTTCTGGCCGCCACGTCGCCGGCGGTGGCACAGCAATGCGGCGGCGATTTCCAGGCCTGGAAGCAGGGCGTTGTGGCCGAGGCGAAGAACGCCGGCGTCGGCACTGCCGGACTTGAGGCGCTGGAAACCGCCGCTCTCGATGGAAAGGTGCTGGCGCGAGATCGCGCCCAAGGCGTCTTTACCCAGACCTTCATCGAGTTTTCGAACCGCATGATATCGGCCTATCGGCTGAAGCAGGGCGCGGTCGTCTTAAAGGAATATGCCGACGTGTTTGCCCGCGCCGATCGCGAATTCGGCGTTCAGGCCCCGGTCATTGCCGCCTTCTGGGCGCTGGAAACCGATTTCGGCGCCGTGCAGGGCGATTTCCAAACGCTGAACGCGTTGGTCACGCTCTCTCACGACTGTCGTCGCCCGCAGCTCTTCCGGCCCCAGATCGTGCCATTGTTGACGCTGATCGATCGCGGCGTGGTCCCGGCCGACGTCACCGGCGCCTGGGCGGGCGAAATCGGCCAGACGCAGATGCTGCCTTCCGACTATCTCGGCCGAGGCGTCGACGGCGACGGCGACGAAGTGATCGACCTGCGCGGCAGCGCGCCTGATGTGATCATGACCACGGCCAACAAGATCACGTCGCGCGGCTGGAAACGAGACCAGCCCTGGATCGAGGAAGTCCGCGTGCCGGACGACTTGCCATGGGACCAGACCGGCCGCACCAACAAGCTGCCGCTGGCGCAATGGGCTCAGTGGGGTGTCACCAACCCGAACAGCACGCCGCTTGTCGACAACGGCCTGAAGGCAGGCCTCGCACTGCCTATGGGCCGCAAGGGGCCAGCCTTCCTGGTCTACGACAATTTCGACGTCTACCTCGAATGGAACCAGTCCTTCACCTATGCGCTGACCGCGGCAAATCTCGCCGCGCGGCTGGCGGGTGCGCCGCAATTCGACCCGCGCAATCCCGAACCCGGCCTCAACGGCGACCAGATGAGGGCATTGCAGACAAAGCTCGAGGCCAGAGGCTATGACGTGGGAACGGTCGACGGCATCCTGGGCACCAACACCCGCGAAGCGATCCGCAAGGAGCAGATGCGGCTAGGCCTGCCGGTCGACGGCTGGCCGACACCAGAGCTTTTGGCGAAGCTGTAGCAGGTTAGTGAATAGTAATGAGTAGTGAATGGTGAATGGTGAATGGTGGTGAGTGGAATTAGGTACTCACTACTGACTACTGACTACTGACTACTGGCTACTGGCTACTGACTTATTCACTATTCACTATTCACTATTCACTATTCACTATTCACTATTCACTATTCACTATTCACTATTCACTATTCACTAATCCGTCATCGCCTGGCAAGCAGGAAGTCGATAAACACACGCAAGGCCGGCGGAACCTGCCGGGAGCTTGTATGATATAGGTAAAAGCCCGGAAATCTCGGCGACCAGGCTTCGAGAAAACGGATGAGCTTGCCGGTTTCGATCCACGGCCGAACCTGGTAATCCAGCATGTAAGCCACGCCGATCCCATCCAGGGCCGCCCTGATCATCAGTTCCGTGTCGTTGACCGTCAGACCGCCGTTCACGGCTATTTCCAAAGCGTGTTGGCCTCGCGCGAACTCCCATCGATAGACGTTGCCGCCACCGGGCCACTGGAAATTGATGCATTGGTGATGGTGCAGGTCGGCGGGATGACGGGGCATGGGGTGATCCTCGAGATAGCTGGGCGCCGCCACTGCGGCCATCTCCAGCTCCCCGCTGAGTTTCACCGCCACCATGTCCTTATGCAGCCGCTCACCAAGCCTGATTCCGGCATCGAATCGTCCCTCGACAATATCGGTCAGCATGTCGTCGACGATGATGGTGAGGGCAATATCGGGATAGGCGTGGCGGAAATCGCCGAGGATGGGCACGATGAAACGCATGGCGGCGATGCGTGGAACATTGATACGCAGCGAGCCTGCCGGTCGATCGCGTGATGCATGCGCGTCGGCGACAGCCCCTTCGAGTTCGCTGAATGCCGGAGCGAGGCGGGCAAACAGCGTTTCGCCTGCAGCGGTCGGCGACACGCTGCGGGTCGTGCGGTTGAGCAGCCGGACACCGACACGCTCCTCCAGCCCGCGTATCGTCTGGCTAAGCGCCGGCGGCGAAATTCTGAGCCTGGCCGCGGCGCGGACAAAGCTGCCTTCCTCGACGATCGTCGCGAACGCCCTCAGCTCGGAAAACTCGGTCCCTCGCATTATGTACCCCAGACTTAACAAGCCTGTTCGATCATAGGCTATTATCTGATCAATAGCATGCCCCTAACGTCCACATGGAACGCCGCCGCTCGATTTGGAACGGCCGTAGCCAGACGAGAAAGGGACAGCTATGTATCATTCGCTTGAAGGCAAAATCGCGCTCGTGACCGGCAGTTCGCGCGGCATCGGCCGCGCCATCGCCGAGGGGCTCGCGGCAAACGGCGCGGCCGTGGTCGTCAATTATGTCGGCAACGAGAAAGCCGTCCAGGAAGCCGTTGCCGCCATCCGCGAGAATGGCGGCAAGGCCGTCGCCATTCGGGCCGATATCTCCATTGTTTCCGACATTCGCCGGCTGTTCGATGAAACCGAGAAGCAGATGGGCGCGATTGATATCGTCGTCGCCAATGTCGGCGTCGCCGTCATAAAGCCGTTGGTCGAGGCCACCGAAGCCGACTTCGACCACGTCTTCGGCGCCAATGCCAAAGGCACCTTCTTCACGCTTCAGGAAGCGGCGCGGCGCGTGCGCGACGGTGGCCGTATCATCGCGGTTTCCACCGGTGGAACCAAGATGTTCTTCACCCAGACCGCCCTTTATCTCGGCAGCAAAGGAGCCGTCGAGCAGTTCGTCCGCGTCCTCTCGCGCGAACTCGGACCGCGCTCCGTCACCGTGAATGCGCTTTCGCCAGGCTTTACCGACACCGACCTGCTCCCGCAGCGGGATCGCGCGATCGCCGCCGGGATGTCGCCCTTCGGCAGGATCGGAGCGCCGCGCGATGTTGCCGATGTCGCGGTTTTCCTCGCCTCCGACGAGGCCCGTTGCCTGACCGGCGAGAACATCCAGGCCGGCGGCGGCGTTGCTTAGTGGGTAGTGAATAGTGAATGGTAGTGGCAGTGGAATTAGGCAGTCACCGCTGATTAATGACTATTGACTACTGACTACGCACCATTCACCATTCACCATTCACCATTCACCATTCACCATTCACCATTCACCATTCACTAATCCGCCATCGTCTCCAGGCTAGCAAACCCCTGTGGCGCATCGCCCTCATCGAACGGCGTCGTCACCTCGACAAACGTGTCGGGATAGAAGCCGTTGAACCGTGTCCTCAGCGACAGCGAATAGGCGCCGATATGGCCGATCTCGATCCAATCGCCGGTATCGACCGTTTCCGGCAGCCAGAACGGCCGCGACAGGATGTCGACGGAATCGCAGGTCGCCCCGCAGACCTTGAACGGCACGATGGTCTTCTCCTCGCCATTGCGCGAGCGGATCGCCGGGTCTGGAATGAAGCGCGCCGGCAGCGTGATCTTGCCGGTCCATGAATCCGACAGCGACGCCCAGATGCCGTCATTGATGTAGAGCCGCTTGCCCTTGCGCAGCAGCACGCGCACGATCAGCGACAGGCAGCGCGCCACGATCACCCGGCCCGGCTCCGCCACCAGCGGCATCTGGTCGAACTGGTATTCCTTGAGATCGCCCGACAGCCGCGACATGATCTGGCCGAGCGACGGCATCTCGATCTGCTTGCGGTTGGGATCATGGCCGTATTCGGCGGGAAAACCGCCACCGACGTCGAGGCCGGCGATGTCGAAGCTGACGCGGTTGCGCACCCAGTCGGCCGAGGCCAGCGCGCGCTCATAGGTGTCGGGATCCTCGATCTGGCTGCCGACATGAAAGCACAAGCCGACCTTGTAGCCCGTCCTGTTCAGCCGTTCGGCCAGTTCGACCGCATTGGCCGGTCCGGCGCCGAACTTCTTCGACAGTTCGTAGGCGGCCGATCCTTTCGTCTGGATGCGCACGAACACGGTGATCGCACCCGGATCGATGTCGAGCGCCCGCACCACGCGGGTCAGCTTGGTGATCTCGTCCTCGTGGTCGAGCGAGATGACCCGGATGCCATATTTCTCCAGCGCCAGCTTGATGTCCGACTGTGCCTTGACCGGATGCATGTAGAGCATCTCGGCGTCCGGCGAGACCGCGCGCACGGCGGCGAATTCGCCGGGCGAGGCCACGTCGAAAGCGCCGACGCCGGCCTCGACCAGCGCCTTCAGCACGATCTGCTCGCCGTTGGTCTTGACCGCATAGGCGGTCTTGCCGGGAAACATGCCCATGAACTGCCTGGCGTCCGCCTTCAGCACCTGCGGGCGGAAGCAATAGATCGGATCGTCCGGGCGAAGCGCCAGCGCCGCTTCGCGCGCATTTTCGAATTGCTGCATGGACGAATCCCTTGGGTTAGACTGCGCACAATTAATCCAACCTATGCGGGAATGAAAACAATTCTGTGTCTCGCACCCCTGACGCTGCGGCGCTACGGCAGATGATGCAATGCTAGTCCACTGATCTGGTTTCGGGTGGCCCTTGCCATCGAACAGAATATGGCCTGAACAGACGCCTGATTGACTTGGCATTCAGAACCATCCGGGAGGATTCTCCATGGCGATCACAACCACGACGGCAATGCGCGGCCCCATGGTCTTGAAAGACTGGGCGCAGCTTCTGCTGCTCGGTGCGATCTGGGGTGGCTCGTTCTTCTTTGCCCGCATTGCGGTTGCCGAGATTCCGCCGCTGGTGCTGGTGCTGTTTCGCGTCGCCATCGCGGCGCTGGCGCTGCATCTCTATCTCGGCCTGCGCGGTCCGTCCTTCCGCATCGCCTTGCCGCATGCCGGCCTGTTCTTTCTGCTGGCGCTCGTCAACAACGTCATACCGTTCTCGCTGATCTTCGCCGGCCAGACCGAGCTTGGCGCCGGTGTCGCCTCGGTGCTCAATTCGACGACGCCGTTCTGGACGTTGATCCTCGCCAACGCGCTGACATCAGACGAAAAGCTCTCCTGGAACAAGCTTGCCGGGATCGCGCTCGGCATCGTCGGCACTGCGGTGATGATCGGTCCCGGCCTGCTTGCCGGGCTGGGCGGTCCGGTCTGGGCGAAATTTGCGCTGGTCGGCGCCTCGCTGTCCTATGCGGTGGCCCTGATGATCGCCCGCCGCTTCAAGGGTGTGCCGTCACCGGTCATCGCCACTGGACAATTGACCGCTTCGACCATCATCATGATCCCGATCGTGCTGCTTGGCCACGGCACTGCCAACCTGTTTTCGGCCTCGCCGCCGGTCTGGGCGGCGGTGTTGGCGCTGGCCCTGCTGTCCACCGCCTTCGCCTACATCCTCTATTTCAACCTCGTCGCCTCGGCCGGCGCCACCAACGCCTCGCTGGTCACGCTCATCGTGCCGGCCAGCGCGATCCTGCTCGGCTTTCTGTTCCTGGGCGAACGGCTCGAATTGTTCGAGCTCGGCGGCATGGCGCTGATCGCGATCGGCCTCGTCACCATCGACGGCCGCCTGTTCGGCCGACGCTGATGCATGTCGCCCAAAAGCACGCCCTCGGGCTTGAACCGAGGGTGCGTAGCGGTTTGCGATAACGACATGCATGACCAACAAGCTGAAGCGGGTCGCTTCCCAGGCCTGACACGATTGAGGGTCCAATCGGACGCCCAAACGACGCTCCAACTCAACTTGTCGAATCTTCGTACCGACGCGAAAATCGATTCCGACTTTCAGCGGCGGTAGCGCTGCCATACCCATTCTTGCCCCAGCTCCGTCACATTTTGTACACAGGGCCGAAGCGGGATTTTGCCGAAGAGTTTCAATGCCTAACGGCAAATGGCCTGTCGCAAATTCCACATTGTCGTCGCATTGCAGCATAGTTTCCGCTTGCCTGTGGCAGAAATGCCCCTAGACTCTGGCCATAGCTCTTTAAGAGGAGGCTATGACATGGGGCTTACCAGGCCAATCAACGCATTGATGATTTGTGCTGCATTTGCATTCATCGGGGCGCTGATTATGGGCTTTCTTCCGTAGACCCGCCAAGCAACGGAAGCAGCACAAAATAGTCCAAGTCATTGAAAAGGCCGGGTTTTTTACCCGGCCTTTTTGCATCCCGGATTTGACGGGGAGTTACGCCGCGGCGGACCCTGCGGCTTCAGCCTCGTGCGAGCGGATGCCGATCATGTGGCAGATGGCGAAGACCAGATCGGCGCGGTTCATGGTGTAGAAATGAAAATCGCCGACGCCGCGCTCGACAAGGTCCAGCACCTGCTCGGCCGCCACCGCGGCCGCCACCAGCGCATGTGTCTGCGGGTCCGTCTGCAGCCCGTCGAAGCGCTCGGCCATCCACGCCGGCACCAGCGCGCCGCAGCGCGCCGAGAAATTGGCGACCTGGGTAAAATTGTGGACTGGCAATATGCCCGGCACGATCGGTATGTAGATGCCGGCCCGCCGCGCCCGCTCGACATAGCGCTCGTAGAGGTCGTTGTCGAAGAAGAACTGGGTGATCGCTCGCGTCGCGCCATTGTCGACCTTGCGCTTCAGCATATCGATGTCAGTGGCGAAATCCGGGCTCTCCGGATGCTTTTCCGGATAGGCCGAGACCGAGATGTCGAAATCGCCGACACCTTTCAGCGCCCCCACCAGTTCGGCGCCATTGGCATAGCCGTCCGGATGCGGACGATAGGCGGCGCCGACGCCCTCGGCCGGATCGCCGCGCAGGGCGACGAAGCGGGTGACACCCATGTCGGCGAATTCCTGGATGACTTCATCGACCTCGTGACGCGCCGCATCGACGCACGTCATGTGCGCCGCCGGCGTCAGCGTCGTTTCGTTGAGGATGCGCTTGACCGTGCGCGCCGTGCGCTCGCGGGTCGAGCCGCCGGCGCCATAGGTGACGGAGACGAATTTCGGCTTGAGCGGCTGCAGCCGGGTAACTGTGTCCCACAGCCTTGCTTCCATCTCGTCGCTCTTCGGCGGGAAGAACTCGAACGAAACCCTAATCTTGTCGCCAATGTCGGGGCGGCGGGAAAGGCGGAACTGGTTCATCAGGCGGTTTCCCCTATCGGAAAGGCATTGGCCGGTTGTGCATGGTTGGAAGGATCGGCGATCAGCATGCGCTGGTCACGGCCGAGCCACAGTTTTACGGTGAGCCGGGGTTCATTGCCGGCGCGCGGCTCGAATTCCTGGCTCTCTTCGAGGTCGAGCCCGGCCTCGGAAAACCACTCGGTGATCTGCCGGTCGGCAAAGCCGAGCCGCACATGCGCGTGGGCGTCGCGCAGGAATTCCAGCGAATGCGGAGCGAAATCCACGATCACCAGCCGGCCTGCCGGACGCAGCAGCCTTGCTGCCTCGCGGATGGCGCGGGCGGGATCGTCGAGATAGTGCAGCACCTGGTGGATGGTGACGAGATCGAAGGCGTCGCGCTCGACCGGCGGCGCAAAAATGTCGCCCTGGCGCACCTGCGCATTCGAAATGCCGGCCTTGTCGAGATTGGCGCGCGCCACCGTCAGCATCTCGCGCGACATGTCGATGCCGATGCCGCGCCGGTAGAGCGGCGAAAAGATCTCGAGCAGCCGCCCGGTCCCAGTGCCAAGGTCGAGCATCGACTGGAACGGCCGCTTGCCGACGAGCTTGACCAGCGCTGCCTCCACGGCGCGGTCCGGCACATGCAGCGAGCGGATGTGATCCCAGCTTGCGGCATTTGCGGAGAAATATTCGGCGGCGCGATCCTGCCGCTTGCGCTTGACCGCCGCCAACCGCTCGAGGTCACGCTCGACCTGCGGATCGGCACCCCGGATACCGGAGACCAGCCTGAGCACGAAGTCCCGCGCCGCATCCGAATCCGACAGCCGGAAGAAGGCCCAGGAGCCCTCCTGATAGCGGCCGATCAGCCCCGCCTCCAGTAAAAGCTTCAGGTGGCGCGAGACGCGCGGCTGCGACTGGCCGAGGATTTCGGTGAGATCGGAAACGGTGAGGTCGCCGCGCGACAGCAACGCCAGGATGCGCAATCGGCTGGATTCGGCCGCCGCCTTCAATGTATCTACCATGGTGTCGAGCGCGACATGCATGCGAGCATTCTCTTTGAAAAGATATAAACATATGTTTATGTCGATTTTGACAGGCTTGCAAGCGCTATGTCGCTCCCGGACAAGAAAATGGCGCATGCGTGGCGGATCGCGCACAGCCGGAAGCAGGATCGGGGCAAAAACCATGTTCGAAACGCGCAGCGGCGAAAAGCTTCTGGAAACTGATCCCGCCGATATGCCGCCGGATGGCCATGTCGTCTTCATCGGTCGCATCGCCTCGCCCTGGACCTCGCGGGAAACTTGCCCCAAGAACATGAAAGCCGCGCGGGAAACGGGCAAGCCGGCAGTTCTCACCATCGACCTGCCCTATCGCGAGGGCCTGCTCGGGCTTGAACGCGCCAGCCACGTCATCATCCTGTCCTGGCTGCACCACGCACCGCGGACCCTGATTGTTCAGAAACCCCGCCATGCGGCTGAACCGAAGGGCGTTTTTTCGCTGCGCTCCCCGGCCCGGCCGAACCCGGTCGGGTTGCATATCGCCAGGCTCGTCGCCCTCGACATCGAAACGGGCCGTATCGATCTCGATGCCATCGACCTGCTCGACGGCACGCCGGTGATCGACATCAAGCCTTATTTCGCTTCGACCGATGCCTTTGCCGACGCGACAATTGCCGGACGGGACGAGCGCGGACAGGTCGGGCCCGGACAGGTCGGGCGATGAACGCGCCGACCGGTCGCCGCCGCGCCATCGCTAAGGCGCTGACAGCGCTTTTGCCGCTGGCGCCCTATGCCGACATGGAGAAGATCCGCGCCGACGCTGGCGCGGTGCATATGAAGAGCTTGCCGCCGAGCATTGCCGTATGGCTGGCGACAATAGCCCATATCCGTCATGTGCACACCGACTACGAGAAACTGCTGGCCGAAGGCTACGATCGCGACTCGGCGCGTTTCTTCGTCATGGAACAGACCAACAGGGTGCTGACCCGTTGGCGCGCCACCCGTCTGCTCCAGGATGAGGACGAGGAATAACCAGATCCCCCAATGGCTCATCCGCAACCCCGGCCTGTGTCTTGTGCCAACCGCCGCAGCGCTCTATCGCGTTCGACGAAGACGACCTGACGGAGGACGTGATGAGCAACTTGATCGATCCGCACGCCAAACCACTGCCCTCGCTCTCCGCCCATCATATAGACCCGCACTCCTACCCCGATGGTGTTGCCTTCCTGGACGGGCAGTATCTGCCGATGTCGCAAGCCAAGATCTCGGTGCTGGATTGGGGCTTCCTGCATTCCGACGCCACCTACGACACGGTGCATGTCTGGGACGGTCGTTTCTTCCGCCTCGACCTGCATCTCGATCGCTTCTTCGGCGGGCTGGAAAAGCTGCGCATGACGATCCCGTTCGACCGCGATGGAGTCGCCGAAATCCTCCACAATTGCGTGGCGCCGTCGGGTCATCGCGACGCTTATGTCGAGATGCTGTGCACGCGCGGCGCCTCGCCGACCTTCAGCCGCGACCCGCGCGACGCGATCAACCGCTTCATGGCGTTCGCCGTTCCCTTCGGCTCGGTCGCCAATGCCGAGCAATTGCAGCGCGGCCTGCATGTGGCGATCAGCGACAAAGTGCGTATCCCACCAGCCTCGATCGACCCGACAATCAAGAACTACCACTGGCTCGACCTTGTGCGAGGCCTCTACGACGCCTATGACCGCGGCGCCGAGACCGCACTGCTCCTCGATTTCAACGGCAATGTCGCGGAAGGCCCCGGCTCCAACGTCTTTTGCGTGGACGACGGCAAACTATCGACGCCGGCTGTCGGCGTGCTGCCAGGCATCACCCGCCGCACCGTCTTCGATCTCTGCGCGGAGGCAGGGCTTGCCGTTGCCGCGGCCGATGTCAGCGTCGCTGCGCTGCGTCAGTCCGATGAGGTCTTCATCACCTCGACCGCCGGCGGCATCATGCCGGTAACGGTGATCGACGGTGTTCCGGTCGCGGACCGCAAGGTCGGTGCGATTACCAGGCGCCTCATGGCGATCTATTGGCAAAAGCACCGAGATCCGACCTGGTGCAGCCCGGTGCACTATTCCTGACCATCCCTGGCCTCAGGCCCGGTAAATCCACTGCTCGGGCACACGCACCGAAATCTCCTCGCCGGCCGTGATGCGTCCTGGTTTTTCCACCCAGGCGACAAGGCCGCGCAACCGTTTTGCCGCTTTCGGGAACAACAGCGCGCCGGCTTCACGGTCGGCCATTCCGGCATTTTCCGCAACCGATCGCCCGGCGATGCGGCAAGGTCCGTTCTGCGCATCGACCTTGACGGTGACGCCGCCTTTGAAGAACAGCAGCGTGCCGGACGGCAGCATCGAGAGATGCGGCAGGCCTTCGATCAACAGATTGGCGCCGATCCACTCCGGCTTGATCTCGGCGATGGCCATCCGCCCTGCCACGATCGCCAGCTCGTCCGCGGCCACGATCGACAGCTGCCGCTCGTTGCGCATCTCGGTGCCGCGTGGATACCAGGGCTCGCGCCCGCCGGAGCGCCGCGTCGCGCCGGCGTGGAAATCGCCGTCGATGCCGTCGAAGCCAAGCCGCAATTCATCCACCGCGCGTGTCTCGAAATGATCCGATGGCGCGACGTAAAGCGCGGCCACCCGCGCGACAAGTTTCCGCGCCGGGATGATTTCGACCGGGTTTACCGTCTCGGGGAAGAGGTCCAGCATAGGCTTCGCTCCGTGCGTGATGCCAAGCAATTAGCCGCAGTGAGTTCATCAGGTCCAGCCTAAAACACTGATGCTCCAGTCAAGCAGGCTGATGCGATTACACCGGCGCCTTCCAATGCCGGTGCCGTTCGCGCCAATCAGAGCATGCGCAACAGCGCCCCGCCGATCGAATAGCCGGCGCCGAAGGCGCAGAGCAGGCCATAGTCGCCGGCGTTCATGTCGGCGTGGTTTTCCGACAAGGCGACGACGGCACCGGCGCCGGCGGTGTTGCCGAGGCGCTCCAGCACCATCGGCGCGCGGTCATGGTCGACCTCGTGGCCGAACGACAGCTTCAGGATCATGGCGTTCATACGTGCATTGGCCTGATGCAGCCAGAAGCGCCGGATCGCTTGCGGCGTCAGCCCATGCTCGGCCAGGAACTCGACGATGAATTTGTGCCCGGCGACGGTGACTTCCTTGAACACCTTGTTGCCGACCTGATTGATCAGGTTGCCTTCCAGGTTGATCATATACGGATCGTCCTGGGCGGTGCGCGTGTAATAGCCGAGATTGGTGCGGATGTTGTTGGACATCTGCGTCCAGGTCCGGGTGTCGAGCACCTCGAAACGTCCCGGCCGCTTGTCGCCCTGGGCAAGCCCCTCGACGACCATCGAGACCGAAGCATCGCCGAAGATGAAATGCGTCTGCCGGTCGCGGAAGTTGAGATGGCCGGTGATGATTTCGGGCGTCGTCACCAGCACGCGCCTGTGTGCGCCCGCCCGCACCAGATTGACCGCGATATGCAACGCCGCCGCCGCCGACGAACAGCCAAGGCCCATGTCGAAGCCGGCGCCCCTCGTGCCCATCGCCTGCTGCATCTCGATGGCGATCGCCGGATAGGGCCGCTGGTGATGCGAGGCCGAGCAGATCACCAGGTCGATATCAGGTGGCTCCAGGCCGGCATGGTCGAGCGCTTTCCTGGCCGATGCGATGCCGAACTCGGCTTCCAGCGACAGTGCGTCGTCCGGCCGCGCCGGAATGCGCGGCGCCATGCGGGTCGGGTCGAGAATGCCTTCCCGCTCGATCACATGGCGCGTCTGCACGCCCGAAGCATGGACGATGAAGGCGCTGTCCGACTTCTGCAGCAGCGTCTCGCACGAAGCCTGGCGGCGGACATTCTCCATCTCGACCCAGGCATTGAAGCTGTCGACCAATTCCTCATTGGTGATCGAAGGCTCGGGGATTTCAACGCCGATGCCGCTGATGATGACGCGATGCATTTTCAGTTCGTCCCCATGCGCAGGCGCTACGGCTTGATGTGGGCGCCGCGAGAGTTCGGCGCAACATTATTCGCATCAAGCTAGTTTAAGCCGGCTTAAATCAAGGGCCTGAGGCACAAGACCACAACCTTGCGTGGCTGAAATACGCGTTGTGGCGAATCAAGCGCAGCCAGGCAGTGCGTCTCGGTGTCGCCAATCGTTTCTAGGCAGCGCGCCGCGCGACGATGAAAAGGCGCGGGAAACGCAGCAGCACCTTGCCGTTCGCCGTCTTCGGATAGGCTTCGGTTATCCCAGCGGTGTAGCGCGTGAGAAAAAACCGTCGCTCGTTCTCGTCGAGCGGATCGAGGAACGGCTTCAGCCCCGTCGACTTCAGCCACTCGACGATTGCCCCGGCATCGGCCAGCGGATGATTGTAGGCGGTGTGCCAGATGTCGAGCCGGTCGGAGAACGGCGACAAAAGATCGTAGTAGAACGACACTAGCGGCAGCGGCCCGCGCGCAGCACACTCGAGCTTTTCGGCAAACGGCATTTCGGCCGCCGTCTCGCGCATCAGCCGGTGCGAGGGCTCGCCCATATTGTCGGGCATCTGCACGGCAAGCGCGCCGCCGGGCGCCAAAAATCCCATCAGCCGCTGGAAGATCGCCGGATGCTCGGGCAGCCACTGGAACACCGCATTGGCGAAGATCACGTCGACCGGCTCTTCGGGCTGCCACGCTGCCGCATCCGCCAGTTCGAAGGCCACATCCGGCAGACGCGCCCTCGCCTTCTCGATCATGTCAGCCGAGGTGTCCAAACCGCTGACCTGCGCGCCCGGCCAGCGCTCAACCAGCAATTCGGTCGAGTTGCCCGGCCCGCAGCCGATATCGACCACCCGGCGTGGCGCCGGCACCGGCACCTGCGCGACGAGATCGCGCGCCGGACGCGTGCGCTCGTCCTCAAATTTGAGATATTGGGCGGCGGACCAGTCTGCCATTTCAGTTCCTCAGATCATTTGAGAATTCGCCGCCCTAAAAACCCCTAGCGCGTCAACCTCTTGTACGTCATGCGGTGCGGGTTGACGGCATCGGGGCCGAGCCGGCGGATCTTGTCCTGCTCGTAATCCTCGAAATTGCCCTCGAACCACTCGACATGGCTGTCGCCTTCGAACGCAAGGATGTGCGTCGCCAGCCGGTCGAGGAACATGCGGTCGTGCGAGATGATGACGGCGCAGCCGGCGAAGTTTTCCAGCGCGTCTTCGAGCGCCGCCAGCGTTTCGGTATCGAGATCGTTGGTCGGTTCGTCGAGCAGCAGCACATTGCCGCCGGTCTTCAGCATCTTGGCCAGGTGGACACGGTTGCGCTGGCCGCCGGACAGATTGCCGACCTTCTGCTGCTGATCGCCGCCGCGGAAATTGAACGACGCGCAATAGGCGCGGGTGTTGGCCTCGAACTTGCCGAGCTTGACCACTTCGGCGCCGCCCGAGATTTCTTCCCAGACGGTCTTGGTCGGGTCGAGCGCATCGCGGCTCTGGTCGACGTAACCGAGCTTGACCGTCTCGCCGACGCGGATCGTGCCGGCATCCGGCTTTTCCTGGCCGGTGATCATGCGGAACAGCGTCGTCTTGCCGGCGCCGTTCGGGCCGATGACGCCGACGATGCCGCCGGGCGGCAACTTGAATTCGAGGTCGTCGATCAGCAGCGTGTCGCCAAAGCCCTTCGACAGGTCCTCGACCTCGATCACCACATTGCCGAGCCGCTCGCCATGCGGAATGACGATCTGGGTGTCGCTCGGACGCCGCTTGTCGGCCGCATCCAGCAGATCCTGGAACGCCTGGATGCGCGCTTTCGACTTGGTCTGCCGTGCCTTCGGGCTGGACTGGATCCACTCGCGCTCGCGGCCGATCGCCCGCTGGCGCGCATCGTCCTCGCGGCCCTCCTGCTTGAGCCGCTTGGCCTTGGCTTCGAGATATTTGGTGTAGTTGCCCTCATAGGGAATGCCGCGGCCGCGGTCGAGCTCGAGGATCCAGCCGGTGACATTGTCGAGGAAGTAGCGATCGTGGGTGATGATCATCACCGCGCCCGGGTAGGCGCGCAGATGCTTTTCCAGCCACGCCGTCGTCTCGGCGTCGAGATGGTTGGTCGGCTCGTCGAGCAGCAGAAGGTCGGGCTGACGCAGCAGCAGTTGGCACAGTGCCACGCGGCGGCGCTCGCCGCCCGACAGCTTGGTGACGTCGGCTTCCTTGGGCGGGCAGCCCAGCGCTTCCATCGCCATCTCGACCTGCTGTTCGAGATCCCACAGGTTGAGCCGGTCCATCTCGTCCTGGAGCTTGGCCGACTCGTCGGCCGTCTCGTCGGAATAGTTCATCATCAATTCGTTGTAGCGTTCGATGATCGCGGTCTTGGCGGCGACGCCTTCCATGACGTTCTCGAACACGGTCTTGCTCGCATCGAGCGCCGGCTCCTGCGCCAGGTAACCGACGGTGGCGCCTTCGGCCAGCCACGCCTCGCCGCTCCACTCCTTGTCGATGCCGGCCATGATCTTGAGGATGGTCGACTTGCCGGCGCCGTTCGGCCCGAGGATGCCGATCTTGGCGTCCGGGTAGAAGGAGAGGTGGATATTCTCGAGCACCTTCTTGGTGCCGTAGGCCTTGTTGAGGCCGGCCATGTGATAGATGAACTGGCGTGCCACGCGCGCTTTCCCTGAAAAGTCGACTGGAATGTCGGATTGAATGGAAGTTGCGCGCTATGTAGGCGATGCCGCGCCGAACGGCAAACTGTTTTGGCATTTCGGATCGGCCTTCGGGCCAAGACGGGCTCGGCGTGTCACTGGAACTCGATCGGATCGACGATGCCTTTCGGACAGCCGGCATTGTTCGTCGGCACTGAGGCCAGCAGCAGCTCACTGAGCGAAGAGTTCGGACCGATTGGGCCGGTCAGGCCGAGCGTCAGTTCGCCGATCAGCCGCCTGCCGCTCGAAGGATCGTTCACGCAGAAGACGCGAACCCGATCGCCGGCACCGGGACCAAAGGCACCGTCGAAGGCGGCGCGGATCTGGTCGGAGGTCAGATCCCGGCCAATTTTCTGCGTGAAAAGATCACGCACCGATGACGCATTCACCGCGCGCGTCAAGTTCAGCGCATCGGAAAAATACGCCTGCTGGCTCTTGCCGTAACAGGTGCCATGCTTGATCCACTCATGCCTGTCGAGAGCGGATGCGGTGCCTGGCATGACCTGATCGAGCTCCGACCGGGTGTTCGGCTCGAGCTTGACCGTCGGCAGGTCCTGCCAGTGCGCCGGATTGTCGTTCGCCTTGTCGGCCGCTGCCACTTGGCAATAGAAATTTCCGTTCGGCTGCGGCCACAGCCCGTGCAAGGTGAAATGCGTCGCCTCAAAACCGGCCGCGGTCTGCGCCCTGCATTCGGTCTTGCCGGGCCTGGTCTCGCAAAACGCCGGCTGCCAGCTCAGCGCGAGGACATATTCGGGCTTTCGCGAAGCCGGCTCAGCAGGCTTCTCCCGGTCGGCCGGCACAGGTGCTGCCGGTTCCGTGGACGCGCTGCCGCCCGAAACATGGCCGCAATTGACCTTCACCCAGCGGCGCTCCGGATCGGCCCCGGGCACGCGGATCAGATAGTGGGTGGGAGCATCCTTGTTGCCAGCCAGCAGCTCGTAGCTCTGTCCCGCATCGGTCGCGATATTGCCGGGGTTCCTGCCGCTCCTGATGGCCTGGGTGGCTGGACAGGTGGCGTCGGCGACGAAAGAGCCGCTCATCTTGACCTCGGCCCGCGCAGCACCCGTCAGCGACGCGGCGGCAAGCGCCGATCCAAAAACAAGACCTGTCAGCGTACGCATGGGTACTCTCCGGTTGAATAATGCTGGGCAACAGACTGCCGCCCTCTCTCGGTAGCAAGTTCTCCATGTCAGAATTGCGATACCCGCGTTGCGACGCAAGAACAGCGCTGCAAAACACCGCGAACGGATTGACGCAAAACCGGCGTCGGCGCACACAAACGTTCGCAGGCGCTAAAGACGCGTTGGAGACGAAGCGACAATGTCATTCAGCCAGCAGCGCGTGCTGCGATCGCCGACCGGCGCCGAGCTCAACCTTTACGTGAAACGCGCCGAGGGCCGCCCGCGTGCGGTCGTCCAGATCAATCACGGACTGGCCGAACATGCCGCGCGCTATGTCCGCTTCGCTACCTTTCTGGGCGAGTGCGGCTTCCACGTCTATGCCCATGACCATCGCGGCCATGGCGCAACCAAGGCGCCAGACGCTCCGCTCGGCAGATTCGCTAATGTGGATGGCGGCGCCAAGGTCATCGCCGATGTCGCCGCCGTGCATGATCTGATCGCCGGCGACCATCCCGGCCTGCCGGTCATCGTCTTCGGCCATTCCATGGGCGGCCTCGTCGCGGTGAATTTCATGCTTCACCATTCCAACCGGCTGCACGCCGCCGCCATCTGGAACGCCAATTTTTCCGCCGGGCTCGCCAGCCGTGCAGCGCAAGTCATCCTGGCCTGGGAAAAATTCCGGCTCGGCTCCGACATGCCGTCGCGCATGCTGCCGAGACTGACCTTCCAGGCCTGGGGCAAGGCCGTCCCCGGTCACCGCACTCCGTTCGACTGGCTGTCGCGCGACGCGGCGGAAGTCGACAAATACATCGCCGATCCGCTGTGCGGCTGGGATGCGTCGGTGTCGATGTGGCGCGACCTGTTCGGCTTTGTCTTCGACGGCGCCGACGACGCTAATTTTTCCGGCATCCGCAAGACCCTGCCGATCTGCCTGGTCGGCGGCGAAAAGGATCCTGCTACCGATCGTGGCAAGGCGGTCAGCCATCTCGCTGGGCGCCTGCACAGGATGGGCTTTTCGAATCTCGTTTCAAAGGTTTACGCCGAGGCCCGCCACGAAAGCCTGAACGAGGTGAATCGAAATATCATCATGGACGATTTCGCCGCATGGGCCGACAGCGTGCTGAAACAAGCCTGATCGAGAGGTCCGGTTGGCCCATTGCAAGAGCCGTGACTTCGGCACGCGGGATTGATAGTGCATGTTGCCCAAAAGTGCGCAGCGGTTTTGGGATAAGGACATGCATAAAAAGAAAACCAGAGCCTGCGCTTTCGATCAATCACGGTGATCCATGACCGAGCCTCCGCTGAAAGGCATCCGCGTAATCGAACTCGCCCGCATCCTGGCCGGGCCGTGGGCGGGGCAATTGCTTGCCGATCTAGGCGCCGACGTGATCAAGGTCGAGAGCCCTGATGGCGGCGACGATACCCGGAAATGGGGTCCGCCCTTCGTCATGAGCCATGACGGCGAAAACCTTTCGGCCGCCTACTACCATTCCTGCAATCGCGGCAAGCGCTCCATCGCCATCGATTTCTCGACGCCCGAGGGCGCCGAGACAGTGCGCCGACTGGCCGCGACATCGGACGTGCTGATCGAGAACTTCAAGCTCGGCGGGCTGAAGAAATACGGGCTCGACCATGACAGCTTGCGCAATATCAACCCGCGGCTGATCTATTGCTCCATCACCGGCTTCGGCCAGGACGGGCCCTATGCGCCACGCGCCGGCTATGACTTCATCATCCAGGGCATGGCCGGCATGATGTCGATCACCGGCGAGGCTGGCCGCGAGCCGCAAAAGGCCGGTGTCGCCATTTCGGACATTTTCACCGGCCTCTATTCGGTGATCGCCATCCAGGCCGCACTTCGCCATGCCGAGAAGACCGGCGAGGGCCAGCATATCGACATGGCGCTCTACGACAGCCAGATCTCGGCGCTCGGCAACCAGAACCTCAACTATCTGGTTTCGGGAAAATCGCCGGTGCAGATGGGCAACGCGCATATGAACATCGCGCCCTACGAAGTGGTGCCGGTGAAGGACGGCCACATCATCCTTGCCATCGGCAATGACGGCCAGTTCGCCAAGTTCTGCGCGGCCGTCGGGTTGGACGAGCTGCCATCGAACCCCGATTTCGCCACCAATCCCGCCCGCGTCGCCAGCCGGGCCAAGCTGCGCGGGCATATAATCGAGGCGCTGAAAACCTTCGATCGCGATCCGCTGCTGGCCAGGCTGGAGGCGGCAGGCGTGCCTGCCAGCCCGATCAACACGATCGGCGAGATGTTCGCCGACCCGCAGACCATCGCGCGCGGCATGCGGCTCGACCTCGACGACGGCCATGGCAATCTGTTGCCCTCGGTGCGCGCGCCGATGGTCATGTCGGGCACGCCGCTGTTCTATGAACGGCCCTCGCCGCGTCTCGGCGAACACACCGAAGAAATCCTTGCCGAACTGGAGAGGTCAGGAAAATGAAGACCGGCGGACAACTGATTGTCGATGCGCTCGAAGCCAACGGAACGGACCGTATCTATTGCGTGCCCGGCGAATCCTACCTTGCGGTGCTCGACGCGCTGCACGACTCGCCGATCCGCACCATCGTCTGCCGCCAGGAGGGCGGTGCTGCGATGATGGCCGACTGCCATGGCCGCCTGACCGGCAAGCCAGGCATCTGCTTCGTCACCCGCGGCCCCGGCGCCACCAACGCCTCGGCCGGCATCCACATCGCCATGCAGGATTCGGTGCCCGTCATCCTGTTCATCGGACAGGTCGCCAGCCACGCCAAGCAGCGCGAGGCTTTTCAAGAGGTCGACTACGTCAGGTTCTTCGGCGACATCGCCAAATGGGTCGTCGAGATCGACGACGCCGCGCGCATTCCCGAATTCGTCACCCGCGCCTTCGCGGTGGCGACATCCGGCCGTCCCGGCCCGGTCGTCATCTCGCTGCCGGAAGACATGCTGACCAGCCTGGCCGAAGCGCCGGCCGCCCTGCCCCACACGCCTGTCGAAACGCGGCCGGGCGAGGCCGAGCTCGATGCTCTGGAAAAGCTTCTCAACAAGGCAAAGCGCCCCTTCGTCATCCTCGGCGGCACGCGCTGGGATGCGGAGGCCGTCGCGCGGATGCGGACGATCGCCGAAGCCTGGTCCCTGCCGGTCGGCTGTTCCTTCCGCCGCCAGATGCTGTTCGATCATCTCCACCCGAACTATGCCGGCGATGTCGGCATCGGCATCAACCCGAAGCTGGCGACCGCCATCAACCAGGCCGACATCGTGCTGCTGATCGGCGGCCGCATGGGCGAGATGCCGTCCTCCGACTACACGCTGCTCAAGAGCCCCTATCCCGACCAGTTGCTGGTCCATGTCCATGCCGACGCCGGCGAGCTCGGCCGTGTCTACCGGCCGACGCTGGCGATCAACGCCTCGCCGTCCGCCTTCGTCGAAGCCTTTGCTGGGCGCAAGCCGGCCGCCACACCAGTCTGGGCGGATGAAACACCGAAGCTGCACGCCGCCTATCTCGACTGGTCGACACCGCCCGAAAGCGGCCCCGGCGCCGTCCAGATGGGGCCGATCATGAACTATCTCGAAAAAATGCTGCCCGACGACGCCATCCTCACCAACGGCGCCGGCAACTACGCCACCTGGGTGCACCGCTTCCACCGTTCCCGCCGCTTTGCCACGCAGGCAGCACCGACCTCCGGCTCGATGGGCTACGGCACGCCGGCAGCGGTCGCCGCCAAGGAATTGTTTCCCGAGCGCGACGTGATCGCCTTCGCCGGCGACGGCTGCTTCCTGATGAACGGCCAGGAATTCGCCACCGCCGTGCAGTACGATCTGCCGATCATCGTCGTCGTCGTCAACAATGGCATCTACGGCACCATCCGCATGCACCAGGAACGCGAATATCCCGGCCGCGTCGTCGCCACCGACCTGAAGAATCCCGACTTCGCGGCGCTCGCCCGCGCCTATGGCGGCCATGGCGAAACCGTCGAGAAGACGGCCGACTTCGCGCCGGCCTTCGAACGCGCCCGCGCCAGCGGCAAGCCGTCGATCGTCGAGATCAGGCTCGACCCCGAGGCGATCACGCCGACCCGGACGATGACCCAGATACGGGACAGGTCGTGAGCGCAGGGGCATAGTTAGTCAGGCCGAGTTCCCTCCCACCCCCCTCTGCCCTGCCGGGCATCTCCCCCTCAAGGGGGGAGATCGGCAGCTTTGGCTTTGGCGCCTGTTGTTCAACGTTGTAAATTGGCGAAAGCAGTTGTGACATCCGATCTCCCCCTTGAGGGGGAGATGTCCGGCAGGACAGAGGGGGGTGCTGTCCCGCAGACTTCAACAGGTTAATGCAGTGCTATAATCGCCGCCGCGGGCGGCCTGCGCTACATCGTCGCCGCCTTCTCGATCTGCCCGCGGATCTCGCCGTCCTTGTGGGCCGCCGTATGGATGTTGATGTAGTATTTGCCGGCCATCAGGTCGGCAGCCTGCGCGTCGGTCAGGATCGCCCCCCCTTGAACGGGCTTTTCGGAGCGCCCTTGAACGGGACGACGACGTCGGCATTTTCACCCTTTGCTGCCGGACCGTGAATATGTCCGGCCGTCGCCGGTCCACTGAGACCTGAATACATCACGTTCCAGGTGAGCTGTTTCGTGTCGGTGTTGAAGCCGAGAGTGGCCTCGCCTTTGCCCTCCGTGGTGACGGCTGGATTCTGCTGAGCGCCATCGAGCGTCGCCTTCATCTTCATCATGTCGGCCAAGGCCGGTGAACCGCACAGGAAGGAAGCCGAAACGGCGAGCGCCGAAAGCATCGGCGAGAAGGATTGCATGCGCATGGAATTCTCCGTTGTGGCGATGACATCCGCTGAAGCAGGATGCACTGGAACAACGGTTGTGGCGAGCGGATGTTTCCACCGGTAACGGCTATTTTACATGCCAAAAAAGGGGCGGTCGCCCGTCCCCTTTTTTCGAATTGCGGACCCCAGAGGCCCCGGTTGATGGCCCTTTACTTGATGGCCTTGTCGGTGATGGCGGTCGTGTAGGCGCCGGTTGGCTCCTTGGTGATGATCTTCTGGTCGAGCAGCGCCTTGGCGGTGCGCGCGTAGGTCGCCGGGTCGAGCTTGCCGTCGGCATTGTCGATCAGCTTGGCGACTTCGCCCATCATGCGCTTCTGGTGGTTCTCGTCTTGGCCGCCATTGTCCATGACGATGCCGGCCGCCTCGTCGGAATTGTCGACGGCGTATTTCCAGCCCTTCATCGAGGCGCGCACGAAACGCACCATCTTGTCCTCGAAGGCCGGATCCTTGAGCTTGTCCTCCAAGGCATAGAGACCGTCCTCAAGCAGGTCGTTGCCCATGGCCGAGTAGTTGAACACGATCAGCTCTTCCGGCTTGTAGCCGGCATCGATGAGCTGCCAGTATTCGTTGTAGGTCATGACCGAAATGCAATCCGCCTGCTTCTGGATCAGCGGCTGCACGTCGAAACTCTGCTTCAGCACGGTGACGCCATCCGGGCCGCCGTCGGTCTTCAGGCCGAGCTTGT
The DNA here is from genome assembly GCF_055811135.1 of Mesorhizobium sp. WSM4817. Lineage (NCBI taxonomy): Bacteria > Pseudomonadati > Pseudomonadota > Alphaproteobacteria > Hyphomicrobiales > Phyllobacteriaceae > Mesorhizobium > Mesorhizobium sp. WSM4817. The sequence continues at coordinate 215,444 of NZ_JBVVQQ010000005.1, forward strand.
TCATCCAGGCGTAGAACGGATACTCGTTGCCGAAGAACCAGACGCCGAGCGTATGGCCCTTGAAGTCGGCCTCGGTCTTGACCGGGCCGTCCTTCGGGCAGACCAGCTGCATGCCGGCCTTCTTGAACGGCTGGGCGATATTGACCAGCGGCACGCCCTTTTCGCGTGCGGCCAGCGCGCCGCCCATCCAGTCGACGATGACGTCGGCGCCGCCACCGGCGATCACCTGCTCGGGCGCGATATCGGGACCGCCCGGCTTGATCTCGACGTCGAGGCCCTCGGCCTCATAAAAACCCTTGTCCTTGGCGACGTAGTAGCCGGCGAACTGGGCCTGTGTGACCCATTTCAGCTGCAGCGTCACCTTGTCTGCGGCCATCGCCTGGAACGCGGCAAGCGACATCGCGCCGGCCAGCATCGAAACAACAAGTCTTTTCATGCTTTTACCCTCTGGAGTTAAGTGTTCACCCTTTTAGGACCAGGACCTTCAATCCAACCCTGATTCCAAACCCGCCACCGCCCTATCCACCACGGACGGAGGGATGCCAAAACGTGACTGCTCTCTCGAAAAGAGCGACCACGCCATAAAAGACTGAACCCGCAAGTGCTGCAACTGCGATTTCGGCCCAGACCATGTCGATATTCATCCGTCCGACTTCGGTCGAAATCCGGAATCCCATGCCGACCACCGGCGTGCCGAAGAACTCCGCGACGATGGCGCCGATCAGCGCCAGCGTCGAATTGATCTTCAGCGCGTTGAAGATGAAGGGCGCTGCCGCCGGCAACCGCAGCTTGAACAGCGTCTGCCAGTAGCTCGACGCATAGGTGCGCATCAGGTCGCGTTCCATATGGCCGGAGGCAGCAAGCCCGGCGACCGTGTTCACCAGCATCGGGAAGAAGGTCATGATGATGACGACGGCGGCCTTCGACTGCCAGTCGAAGCCGAACCACATGACCATGATCGGCGCTACGCCGATGATCGGCAGCGCCGACACCATATTGCCGATCGGCAAAAGCCCGCGGCGCAGGAACGGCACGCGGTCGGCCGCGATGGCGGCAAGGAAGCCGGCACCGCTGCCAACGATGTAGCCGAAGATCACCGCCTTGAAGATGGTCTGCCGCACGTCGGCCGCCAGCACCGGCAGCGAATTGGCGATGCGCACGCCGATGGCGCTTGGCGGCGGCAGCAGGATGAAGGGAATGCCGGCGCCGCGCGTCACCGCCTCCCAGATGATCAGGATCCAGGCGCCGAAGATCGCCGGAATGATCAGCCTCAAAGCGGTCGCCGCCCAGCGCGAGGCCGGGCGAAGCGCGGACAGCACCGTCACGCAGCGCCAGGCCAGGAGCCATGCCGCGGCAAGCAGCAGATAGAACGACGCGCGGGCGGTGCCCTCATTGCCGGTTATGCCGGCGAGCAGCAGCCACGCTGCGCCATGCGCGCCAAGGAAGAGCAACACCACCCCAATTGCCGGCGGGAAATTATCGGCCCCAATTGCCAGGAGCAGCAACAAGAAAATCAAAGCCGCAGTACCGACACCGTAGCCGGGCGCCGCATCGACAAGCGGCCAAAGAAGCAGCGCGCCGGCAAGAAGGACAAGCGAGGCATACCCTTGCCACGAGCGGGGGGTGATCGACGAAAGGCTCAGGAGATCGCTCATGCCGGCCTCCCGCCCATGGCGCGGTCGACGAGGCGCCCGGCTATGCCGACCACCATCACCAAAAGGGCCGCCACCACCGAGCCCGCCACCAGCGCCGACCAGATATCGATGGTCTGGCTGTAATAGGCGCCGGCGAGCAGCTTGGCGCCGATGCCGGCGACGGCACCGGTCGGCAGTTCACCGACGATGGCGCCGACCAGGCTGGCGGCCACCGCCACCTTCATCGAGGTGAACAGGAACGGCACCGATGCCGGCACCCGCAACTTCCAGAAGGTCTGCGAGGGGCTGGCATTGTAGGTGTGCATCAGGTCGAGATGGGTGAGTTCGGGCGAACGCAGGCCCTTGACCATGCCGACCGCCACCGGGAAGAACGACAGATAGGTCGAGATCAGCGCCTTCGGGATCAGGCCGGTAACGCCGATCGCCGCCAGCACGACGATGATCATCGGCGCCACCGCCAGGATCGGAATGGTCTGCGAGGCGATGATCCACGGCATCAGGCTGCGGTCGAGCGTCGCCACATGGACGATGCCGACGGCAATCAGGATGCCGAGCGCCGTGCCGAAAGCGAAGCCGAGCAGCGTCGAGGACAGCGTCACCCAGGCATTGTAGACAAGGCTGCGATTGCTGGTGACCTTGCGCAGAAACGTGTTCTCGAAGAAATTCACCGCCACCTGATGCGGCGCCGGCAGTGTCGGCTTCGGCTGCGCCATCGTCTTGCCGATGAACTCCACGATCCCCGGCGTCTCGCCGGCACGGCGGTCGAGATCGCGCTGGAACGGCGCGTTGAGGATGACGGCGAAAACATACCAGACGACCACCACGCCTGCGAGGATCGAGGTCACCGGAACGATCTTGTCGCGAAAGGAGTCCATCTAGCGGCCCTCGCCAGACGGCACACGCTCTGCGTGACGCGCTTTCGTCATCCTAGGGCGAAGCCGCCGCGAAGCGGCGGGCGTAGACCCTAGGATCCATTCCGTGACTTCGGCCGAATGGCCCAAGCGGTCCAGAATATCCGCCAACCAAGCCACCGCAGCCGACGTTCCCTCAAGACAGGGAGCGATGTTCCGCACCGTTGCGGAGCGGGGAGGTAACGGCATGGATCCTAGGGTCTGCGCCGCGTCGCTTCGCTCCTTGCTTCGCCCTAGGATGACGAAGGCGTGGTTGGCCGTGCTCTCGATGAACGCCGCTTCGCGGCGGCTCCGCCCTAGGACGACGAAACCATGGGTGGGCCCGCTGGCACCGTCGGGGAGAGGAGAGAGCCCATCCCGCTCAATCCTCATAGCTGTGCCCTGCCCTGAGCCCGTCACGCACCCGCGCCGCGATCGCCAAAAACTCCGGCGTCTCGCGAATGTCGAGCGGCCGCTTTTTCGGCAGCGTCGATTCGATGACATCGCTGACGCGGCCCGGGCGCGGCGACATGACTATGATCCGCGTCGACAGGTAGACCGCCTCGGGAATGGAATGGGTGACGAAGCAAATGGTCTTGTTGGTCCGATCCCAAAGCTCCAGCAGCTGTTCGTTGAGGTGGTCGCGCACGATCTCGTCCAGCGCGCCGAACGGCTCGTCCATCAACAGAAGATCGGCATCGAACGCCAGCGCCCGCGCGATCGAGGCACGCTGCTGCATGCCGCCGGAAAGCTGCCACGGGTATTTCTGCTCGAAGCCGGCCAGGTTGACGAGATCGAGCGTGCGCTTGATGCGCGCCGCCTGCTCTGCCTTCGACAGGCCCATGATCTCCAGCGGCAGCGCCACATTGCGCTCGATCGTGCGCCACGGATAAAGTGCGGCCGCCTGGAAGACATAGCCATAGGCGCGGTTTTCGCGCGCCTGCTCCGGCGTCACGCCATTGACGGAGATGCTTCCCGATGTCGGTTTCTCGAGATCGGCGATGACCCGCAGCAAGGTCGTCTTGCCGCAACCGGACGGCCCGATGAAGGAGACGAATTCGCCCTTGCCGATGGTCAGGTCGACATCCGACAGCGCCTGCACCGGACCGTCGCTGGTCTGGAAGGTCAGGCCGAGCTTGCTTGCCGAAACGACGGCTGGCGACTGTCCGGTCATAGGCCGCAGCCTGGCTTTTCGCACCGCCGCCGCGCCGGCCGCACTCCCGTTGCTTTTGCCAAAATGCTGCTTTCCACTTATCTTGTCCCACTCGATCGAGAGTTTGCCCGATGTCGTCCAAACCCACCTGCCATCTTATCCGCCCCAAAGGCTCTTATGAAGGCAAGCAGGGATTGAGTTATTTCACCGGCATCGCCGCCGAGACGGTCGGCTCTACCGGCATCTGCATGCACCTGCTCACCATGCCGCCCGGTGCCCGCGCCAAGGCGCATATGCACGAAAGCCATGAGACGGCGATCTATGTGCTCTCCGGCGAGGTCCATACCTGGTATGGCGATCGGCTCGAGCAGCAGACCGTGGCCAAGGCCGGCGACCTCTTCTACATTCCCGCCGGCGTGCCGCATCTGCCGGCCAATCTGAGCGACAGCCCGGCCTCGGCGGTCATCGCCCGCACCGATCCCAACGAACAGGAAAGCGTCGTGCTGCTGCCGCAACTGGATGGGCTGGTCGCCTGAGGCCGGCTTCAGTGCAATCGCTTCAGGTTTGCGCTGCCCCTGAGGGGCGGCGCCGACTTCGACAAACCCGCGCAAGCTCACACCCCGGTCGCCGGAATGCCTGATCGTTCCACCTTGCGCGGCGCGGAAATTTCCTTCCAGGTCGACAGCGCCCGGTTGACCGCGGCATTCGGCTCGCGAGCGACGAACTCGCCATGGCCGGGCTTCGCCTTGACCTCGTTCTCCTGGATCGACAATTCGCCGCGCGAAAAGACGAAGCGCGGCAGGCCGGTCACCTCGAAACCTTCGAAGACGTTGTAGTCGATCACCGACTGCTGCTTCTTGGAGGTGATCGTCTTCTTGCGCTTCGGGTCCCAGACGAGGATGTCGGCGTCGGCGCCTTCGACGATGGCGCCCTTCTTCGGATACATGTTGAGGATTTTGGCGATGTTGGTCGAGGTCACCGCGACGAATTCGTTCATCGTGAGCCGGCCGGTGTTGACGCCCGTCGTCCACAGCACCGGCAAGCGGTCCTCAAGCCCGCCGGTGCCGTTCGGGATCTTGGTGAAATCGCCGACACCGTTGCGCTTCTGGCTGGTGGTGAAGGCGCAATGGTCGGTCGCCACCACTTGCAGCGATCCGGCCTGCAGGCCGGCCCACAGCGAATCCTGGTGCAGTTTGTTGCGGAACGGCGGGCTCATGACGCGGCGCGCCGCATGGTCCCAGTCCTTGTTGAAATATTCGCTCTCGTCGAGCGTCAGATGCTGGATCAGCGGCTCGCCGAACACCCGCATGCCCTTCTGCCGCGCCCGGCGAATGGCTTCGTGCGCCTGCTCGCAGGAGACATGCACGACATAGAGCGGCACGCCGGCCATGTCGGCGATCATGATGGCGCGGTTGGTCGCCTCACCTTCCACTTCCGGCGGCCGCGAATAAGCGTGCCCTTCGGGGCCGTTATTGCCGGCGGCCAGCAGCTTCTGCGACAGCGCCGCCACCACGTCGCCATTCTCGGCATGGACCAGCGGCAGCGCGCCAAGGTCGGCGCAGCGCCGGAACGACGAATACATCTCGTCGTCGTCGACCATCAGCGCGCCCTTGTAGGCCATGAAGTGCTTGAACGAGGTGATGCCCTTGTCGACGACGGTGGCCATCTCGTCGAACACCTGCTTGCCCCACCAGGTGATCGCCATGTGGAAGGAATAGTCGCAGGAGGCTTTCGAGGTCTTGTTGTCCCACATCTGCAAGGCCTCGAGCAGCGACTGCTGCGGCGCCGGCAGACAGAAATCGACAACCATGGTGGTGCCGCCGGCAAGCGCGGCGCGGGTGCCGCTCTCGAAATCGTCGGCCGAATAGGTGCCCATGAACGGCATTTCGAGATGGGTGTGCGGATCGATGCCGCCCGGCATCACATAGCAGCCGCTAGCGTCGAACTCGTGGTCGCCATGCAGATCCGGCCCGATGGCGATGATCTTGCCGTGCTTGAACAGCACGTCGGCCTTCCAGCTTCGATCGGCGGTGACGATGGTGCCGTTCTTGATGACTTTGGACATTTTTTTGTTCCCTTGTTCTCTTCGCGCTTCTTGGTGAGCGACGTTCGGAATCTTGGTTTCTAGCTCACCCCACGATGACAGCTGTCTCCACTACCGCGTGGAACAGCACATCGGCGCCGGCCGCCGCCCATTCCTTGGTGATTTCCTCGGCCTCGTTGTGGCTGAGCCCGTCGACGCAGGGGCACATCACCATTGCCGTCGGCGCGACGCGGTTGATCCAGCAGGCGTCGTGGCCGGCGCCGGAGACGATGTTGCGATGCGTGTAACCCAGGCGCTCGGCCGCATCCCGCACGGCCTTGACGCAGCCCGGATCGAAAGTCACCGGATCGAAATGGCCGACCTGGTCGATTTGATATTGGATGTCGAGCGCTTCGCAGATCGTGTCGATGCCTTCGCGGATGCGCCCGTCCATGGCGTCGAGCACTTCCTTTTCCGGCGAGCGGATGTCGATGGTGAACATAGTGCGGCCGGCGATGATGTTGCGCGAGTTCGGATAGACCTCCATGTGGCCGACCGCACCGACGGCGTCGGGCTGGTAGTCCATGGCGATCTCGTGCACCAGTTCGATCACCCGCGCCATGCCGAGCCCGGCATTGCGGCGCTTCGGCATCGGCGTCGAGCCGGTATGCGCCTCCTTGCCGGTCAGCGTCACCTGCAGCCATTTCAATCCCTGGCCATGGGTGACGACGCCGATGTCGATGCCCTCGTCCTCGAGGATCGGGCCCTGCTCGATATGCAGCTCGAAGAAGGCGTGGATCTTGCGCTCACCGACTTTCTCGCTGCCTTTCCAGCCGATGCGTTCGAGCTCCTCGCCGAATTTTTTGCCGTCCTTGTCGACATGTTCGTAGACGTCGGCTTGGTCGAGGACGCCGGCGAACACGCCGGATGCCATCATCGCCGGCGCAAAGCGCGCGCCTTCCTCGTTGGTCCAGTTGGTGACGACGATCGGATGTTTTGTCTTGATGCCGAGCTCGTTGAGCGAGCGTACGGTCTCAAGACCGCCAAGAACGCCGAGCACGCCGTCATACTTGCCGCCGGTCGGCTGGGTGTCGAGATGGCTGCCGACATAGACCGGCGGCAGATCGGGGTCGGTGCCCTCGCGGCGGGCAAACATCGTGCCCATCTCGTCGAGGCCCATTTCAAGTCCAGCCGCCTCGCACCAGCGCTTGAACAGCTGCCGCCCCTCGCCGTCCGCGTCGGTCAACGTCTGGCGATTGTTGCCGCCGGCAACGCCGGGGCCGATCTTCGCCATCTCCATTATCGAATCCCACAAACGGTCTGAATTGATTCGCAGATTCTCGCCCGGAGCGGCCATTTCTAAAACCTCATCGATTGCGCAGCGTCCCCCAGGGAAAGCTGCGCCGCGTTTCTCAATCCACCGCCCTCAGCACTTCACGCACATGGTCGATCAATTCGTTGATCTGGCCCTTGGTGATGATCAGCGGCGGCGACAGCGCGATGATGTCGCCGGTGGTGCGGATCAGCGCGCCGCGCTCGAACGCTTTCACAAAAGCCGAGAAGGCACGCTTGGTCGGACTGCCGGGAATCGGCGCCAGCTCGATCGCACCGATCAGGCCGATGTTTCTGATGTCGATGACGTTCGGCTCGCCCTTCAGCGAATGCAGCGCGTCTTCCCAATACGGCGCCAGTTCCTGGCCGCGGGTGAGCAGGCCCTCTTCCTTATAGGTATCGAGCGTGCCCAGCGCCGCCGCACAGGCGATCGGATTGCCCGAATAGGTGTAGCCGTGGAAGAACTCGATCATATGCTCGGGGCCGGTCATGAAGGCGTCGTGGATTTCCTTCTTGACGAACACCGCGCCCATCGGGATGACGCCGTTGGAGACGCCCTTGGCGGTGGTCATGATGTCGGGCGTGACGCCGAAATAGTCGGCGGCAAACGGCGTGCCGAGACGGCCGAAGCCGGTGATGACCTCGTCGAAGATCAAAAGGATTCCGTGCTTGGTGCAAATCTCGCGCAGCCTCTCGAGATAGCCCTTCGGCGGCAGGATGACGCCGGTGGAACCCGCCACCGGCTCGACGATGACGGCCGCGATGGTCGAGGCGTCGTGCAGCGCGACGATGCGCTCCAACTCGTTGGCCAGTTCCGCGCCATGCTCGGGCACGCCCTTGGTGAACGAATTCTTCTCCGGCAGGTGGGTGTGCGGCATGTGGTCGACGCCGCCGAGCAGCGTGCCGAACATCTTGCGGTTGGTGACGATGCCGCCGACCGAGATGCCGCCGAAATTGACGCCGTGATAGCCGCGCTCGCGGCCGATCAGGCGGGTGCGCGAGCCCTCGCCTCTGGCGCGGTGATAGGCGATCGCCATCTTCAGCGCGGTCTCGACCGATTCCGATCCGGAATTGGTGAAGAACACGTGGTCCATGCCCTCCGGCGCCAGGTCGACCAAACGGTTCGCCAGTTCGAAGACGATCGGGTGACCCATCTGGAACGCCGGCGCATAGTCGAGCTCTGCGGCCTGGCTCTGGATCGCCTCGGTGATCTTCGGCCGGCAGTGGCCGGCATTGACGCACCACAGGCCGGCGGTGCCGTCTAAAACCGTGCGGCCGTCGCTCGTCGTGTAATGCATGTCCTTGGCGGACACCATCATGCGCGGCGCCTGCTTGAACTGCCGGTTTGCCGTGAACGGCATCCAGAATGCGCTGAGATCGTTCGGCGTGACTTTCAGCCGGTTGGACATGACCAAGACTTCCCCTTGTAACCTGTTTCGGTGCGGCTAACGCTTGGTCTTCCCGACACTTGGTCTCTGCTGCGTTTTCGTGCTACGCAAATTTTGACCGATTGGACAAACGTTAGCACCGCCCTGTCGGCGGTCAAGGGATTACTAGCGGAAATGCGGCAGCTGAGGCGCGCTCCACAGGCCGGAGAAAAACTGGTCCAGAGAATTGGTCCAGATGGCTCTCCAAGCCATGGTATGCCGCGGTGACGGCCGACATGGAAATTCCGGCCCCTCGCCGTACCCGCATCCAGCAGGAAAAGCGCGAGCTGATCCTGGAGGCGGCGCTCGAGGTGTTCTCGACCAGCGGCTTTCGCGGCTCGACCATCGACCAGATCGCCGAAGCCGCCGGCATGTCGAAGCCGAACCTGCTCTACTATTTCCGCCGCAAGGAGGACATCCACGAGACGCTGATGCAGCGGCTTCTCGACACCTGGCTGGCGCCGCTGCGCGAACTCGACGACATCGGCGATCCCTTGACCGAATTGCGCAGCTATATCAGGCGCAAGCTCGAAATGGCGCGCGATTTCCCCAGGGAAAGCCGCCTGTTCGCCAACGAGATCCTGCAGGGCGCGCCGCGCATCATGCCGATGCTGGAAGGCGAGCTGAAGACGCTGGTCGACGAGAAGGCCGCCGTCATCAAGGGCTGGATGCGCGCCGGCAAGATCGCGCCCACCGACCCCTGGCACCTGATCTTCTCGATCTGGGCGACGACGCAGCACTATGCCGATTTCGACGTTCAGGTCCGCGCCGTGCTCGGCCCCGACCGCGGCGGCGACGGCCGCTTCGAGGATGCTGCAAGGTTTCTCGAACAATTGTTCATCGACGGGCTGAAGCCGAAGAGCTGAAGCTTCAGCAATTGGTTTGACAGATTGAGACCGTTTGCCAGAGGCTGCGGCGGCTGCCTCCGCGAGGCGGCCACCGAACCTTCAAAGCGGCTGCGCCGCCAGCGCCAGGAAACCTCCAGTAAGCGCCACGTTGCCGACAAAGCCGTTGATGCGCGACGCGCGCTCGGGGCCCTGATGATCCCAGAAATTGTGGAACATCGGCGTGGCCACCATCAGGAACAGCACCAGGCACAGAGCCGCGGCAGCGGTCCAGACACCTGATATCACCAGCGCTCCGGAAACGATTTGCAGGACGATCCCCAACCACAGCATCAGCCGCGCCTGCGGCACGCCTCGCGTCGTCATCAGCTGGGTCAGGAAGCCTGCATTCTGGATGTTGCGCAGGCTGGCAAAGACAAAGGCGCCGCCAAGCAGCAGGCGTGCGGCAACCAGAATCTCATTCTCAAAATTCGACAACATGGTCTTGATCCCAAAGCAAAAAGAGACGCGCGGGGCGTTAAGGCCGCGCATCCAGTTTCGTCTGCTCAGGCGGCCTTGGCCGCCGCTACCGGATGAATGGCGTGGAAGGGAACGCAGAGCCGGTTCCAGGTGTTGATCATGCCGATCGCGACGGACAGCTTGACCAATTCCTCTTCCGAGAAGTGTTCAAGCGTGCGAGCATAGAGATCGTCCGGCACGCCGCTGTCGGCGATCTTCGTCACCACGTCGGTCCAGGCGAAGGCAGCACGTTCGCGCTCGGAAAACAGCGGCGATTCCTTCCAGGCGGAGACGAGATAGAGCCGCTGCTCGGTCTCGCCATCTCGGCGCGCCTCGCGGCTGTGCATCTCGACGCAGTACGAACAGCCATTGATCTGCGACGCCCGCAGCTTGATCAGATGCAGCAGGCCTTCCTCGAGCCCGCACTCGTCGACCGCCTTGTTGAGCGCCGATACCGCTTTCATGATTTCCGGCGCCGCGCCGAAGAATTGCAGCCTCTGCTTCATTCTCTTTCCCTTCACGCTTGCTTGGTTGAACTGGATTTCTGCGGTCGTTGATGACGCTCGACAAAGGCGCAGTTGGCGGCGACTGAACGGGGATCGGCATCGCTCACGTATTCCGCAACGATGTCGGACAGCCGGGACTCGGCAAGAGCGGCGTGATAGGCGCGCTCGGCCTTCAGCATCGCGACGCTGATGCCGCAGGGTTTGACATAGGCCGAGGCATCGAGCCTGGCCGGCCCGCGCTGACGGATTTCGCCGCAACGGAAGGCCGGTTCGCGTCCTTCGACGGCGAGCACGATGTCGAGCAGCGTTATGCGCTCCGCCTGCCGCGCCAGCCGGAAACCGCCCGATGGCCCGGGCACCGATTCCAGGATGCCCGACGCCGTGAGCGCGTTGAGATGCTTGAGCAGATAGCTTGGCGACAGGCCGAACGCTTCCGCCATGGCAGCACCCGGCATGGTCGACGCGCCTTCCACGCCGGCAAGCATGGCGGCGCAGTGGATGGCCGCTTCAACGCCCTCGCCCAGCTTCATTTTTCTGAATTCCAATTCATGGATATATTTTATCGTGGATAATTTTTATCCGCAATAGGAATATCCGGGCCTACGGTTCCTTTTCAAAGGGTTGCGCTGCCCCTCATTGCCCTGCCGGGCATTTCTCCCCGTATAGTGACGGGGAGAAAGACGCTATCACCGATGATTTCGCCAATTGTCGGCGGTGCAAAAAGGGCGGCGAGGTTGCGGCAATCCCCCTTCTCCCCGTCACGATACGGGGAGAAGGTGCCGGCAGGCGGATGAGGGGCAGCGCCAACCTCGACAATTCAACCGGACGAAACCGATCTGGCGCTTCGACCAAACTTACTCCGCGGCCACCTTGGCCATCGGGTTGTTTGGATGCGTCGTCCAGTTGGCGTAGACCGGCGACACCGGTCTGCCGGTGCGCTGGTCGATGACGCCGGCCGCCAACGGCTCCATGGTGATGCAGTTCTCGACAGGGCAGACATTGACGCAGAGGTTGCAGCCGACGCATTCGGCCTCGATCACCTCGAAATGCCGCTTGCCGTCAACCATGCTGGTGATCGCCTGGTGCGAAGTGTCCTCGCAGGCGATGTGGCAGCGGCCGCATTTGATGCACGCCTCCTGGTCGATATGCGCCTTGGCGACGTAATTGAGGTTGAGATATTGCCAGTCGGTGACGTTGGGCGTGGCGCGGCCGACGATGTCGTCGAGCGAGGCATGGCCCTTCTCGTCCATCCAGTTTTCGAGGCCGGCGATCATCTCCTGCACGATCTTGAAGCCATAGGTCATCGCCGCCGTGCACACCTGCACATTGCCGGCACCGAGCGCCATGAATTCGGCAGCGTCGCGCCAGGTGGTGATGCCGCCGATACCGGAGATCGGCAAGCCGTGCGTTTCCGGATCGCGGGCGATCTCGGCGACCATGTTCATGGCGATCGGCTTCACCGCCGGGCCGCAATAGCCGCCATGCGAACCCTTGCCGTCGATGGTCGGCTCCGGTGCGAAACTGTCGAGATTGACGCCGGTGATCGAATTGATGGTGTTGATCAGCGACACCGCGTCGGTGCCGCCGGCAAGGGCGGCACGCGCCGGCTTGCGTATATCGGTGATGTTCGGCGTCAGCTTGGTGATGACAGGCATGCGGGTGTTGGCCTTGCACCAGCGCACCACCATTTCGATGTATTCCGGCACCTGGCCGACGGCGGCGCCCATGCCGCGTTCCGACATGCCGTGCGGGCAGCCGAAATTGAGCTCGATGCCGTCGGCCCCGGTCTCCTCGACCACCGGCAGGATCGCCTTCCACGCATGCTCCTCGCAAGGCACCATCAGCGAGACGACGATGGCGCGCTCGGGCCAGTCCATCTTGACCTGCTTGATCTCGCGCAGATTGGTCTGCAAGTCGCGGTCGGTGATCAGCTCGATGTTGTTCAAGCCGAGCAGGCGGCGATCGGCGCCCCAGATCGCGCCATAGCGCGGGCCGTTGACATTGACCACCGGCGGCCCCTCTTCGCCGAGCGTCTTCCAGACAACGCCGCCCCAGCCCGCCCTAAAGGCGCGGATGACATTGTAGGCCTTGTCGGTCGGCGGCGCCGAGGCCAGCCAGAACGGATTCGGCGATTTGATGCCGACGAAATTGTTTCTGATATCTGCCATGCTCATGCCCTCCCGTTCGAGGTCAGTGCCCGGTGGATCGATTCGGCCGCGTCGCGCCCCTGCGCGACTGCCGAGACGGTGAGGTCGTCGCCGCCATAGATGCAGTCGCCGCCGGCCCAGACGTTTGGCAGCGAGGTGCGGCCTTCGGCGTCGACCTTGATGCGGCCGGCTTCCAGCGCCAGCAAGGCGCCGCTGCCGTTGAGCGCAGCCGGGACAAAGCTCTGGCCGATCGCCTTGAACACCTGGTCGGCAGTGAGCGTCAGCCGCTCGCCGGTGCCGACGAGTTTCTCGCCATCCATCGCCGTATATTCGAGCTCGATGCCCGAGACCTTGCCGCCTTCGGCAATGACCCGCTTCGGCTGCAGCCAGTGACGGATGATGACGCCGTTGGCGGCGGCCAGGTCCTGCTCGAATTCGGAAGCGTTCATGTGCTCCTGACCGCGCCGGTAGCAGATCGTCACCTCTTCGGCGCCGAGCAGCTTTGATTGCACCGCCGCGTCGATCGCCGTCATGCCGCCGCCGATGACGACGACGCGCCGGCCGACCGGCAGGCTGGCAAGATCGCTGGCCTGGCGAAGCTCGGCAATGAACTCCACCGCATTGGTGACGCCTTGCGCGTCCTCGCCGTCGGCGCGCAGCGCGTTGACGCCGCCAAGTCCCATGCCGAGGAACACTGCATCGTAATTCCTGGTCAGGTCCGACAGCTGGTAATCGCGGCCAAGCGCCTTGCCGTTCTGGATGTCGATGCCGCCGATCGAAATGACATAGTCGACCTCGGCCTGGGCAAAATTGTCGATGCTCTTGTAAGCGGCGATGCCGTATTCATTGAGACCGCCGGCTTTCGGGCGGGCCTCGAGGATGGTCACGTCGTGACCGTGGCGGGCGAGCCGATGGGCGGCGGCAAGCCCGGCCGGTCCGGCGCCGACCACGGCGACCGTCTTGCCGGTCGGAGCGGCGCGCGCATAGAACTGCTTGTTCTCAGCCATCGCGACATCGGTGGCATAACGCTGCAGGCGGCCGATCTGCACCGGCTTGCCTTCAGCCACTTCGCGCACGCAGACCTCTTCGCACAGCGTCTCGGTCGGGCAGACGCGGGCGCACATGCCGCCCAAAATGTTCTGGTCGAAAATCGTCCTGGCCGAGCCGATCGGATTGCCGGTCGAGATCTGGCGGATGAACAGCGGGATGTCGATCGAGGTCGGGCATGCGTTCATGCACGGCGCATCGTAGCAGAAATAGCAGCGATCGGACTCGACCAGCGCCTCGTGATGATCGAGCGGCGGATGCAGGTCGGAAAAATTATCGGCATATTGCTCGGGCGAAAGCCGCCCGCCGGCAATGCCCTGCTTGAAATGACCAGTCGCCATTCCGCTTCCCCATTCCTTGTTGTTTTGCGGAAGGCTAGCACGTTTTGTTTTTTTATCAATTGGTCAATTTTCGACGCAAGCCGCTGAAAAGCCACGAGAAAACATGATATCAATACTCATGTTTTCTATATTGGCCTTGGCTGTCGGAATTCCGTCGCGAAGATCGTCCTAGATGGATCACGCATGATCGCTGACTGGAAACCCAAGGAGCACGACAATGCCAAACTCCCCGATGTCCTTCTTCTGGTACGAGCTGATGACCACCGATCTCGACGCTGCCGAAGCGTTCTACACCGATGTGGTGGGCTGGAAGGCGCAGCCCTTCGACGGCGCGCCCGGCATGCCGCGCTATATCGTGATGAATGTCGGCCAGCGCGGCGTCGGCGGGCTGATGACGCAGCCGGACGAAGTGCGCAAGACGGGCATGCCGCCAGCCTGGGTCGGTTACATCCATACCGGGGATGTCGATGCTTCCACGAAATCGCTGAAGGGGGCCGGCGGTGCGGTTCACCGCGAACCCGATGACATTCCGGGCGTCGGCCGCTTTGCCGTCGTCGCCGATCCGCAAGGCGCGGTGTTCAACTTCCTGCAGCCGATTGGCCCTGACCAGCCGCCGTTGCCGGCTACTACTCCCGGCAATATCGGCTGGCATGAACTCTACACGACCGACTGGCACGCCGCGTTCGATTTCTATGCCGGGCAATTCGGCTGGACCAAGGGCGACGCCATGGATATGGGGCCGATGGGCACCTACCAGCTGTTTGCCGCCGGCGGCGAACCTGTCGGCGGCATGATGAACAAGCCCGAGCAGGTTCCGGTGCCGGTCTGGCAGTTCTATTTCAATGTCCCCGCAATCGACGCGGCGGCCAAGCGTGTTACCGATAATGGCGGCACGATCCTGATGGGACCGATGGAGGTTCCCGGCGGCGGCTGGATCGTGATGTGCACGGACCCACAGGGTGCTCATTTCGCGCTGACGGCGCCGGTGCGGTAGCTGGGCCGGCGTCATGCTTGTCGAAGTGGGCGATCCTTCGCGCCCCCTCTGTCCTGCCGGACAGAGGGGGCGCTGTCCCGCCGGCCCCGCGCAATGGCAGCGCCCTCACCCGCGCATCCGCACGAGATTCGCGTCGAACAGCGGCGTCGGCTGCACCCGGGCGGTGTAGCGCTTGCCCAGGAGCTCGATCTCGAAACCATCGGCCTCGTCGGCGATCTCCTTCGGCACATAGCCCAGGGCCACGGACGTCTTCGAATGATGTGCGTAGCCGCCTGACGTGACCCAGCCGCGCACCGCGCCGTCGAACCAGATCGGCTCGTCGCCGATGACGTCGGCGTCTGCCGCATCGACGACAAAGGCGCGCAGTCGCAGCTTGCCGCCTTGCTGGCGCTCGGCGAGTGCCGCCTGCTTGCCGATGAAATCGGTTTCTTTCCCGTAGGCGACGAAACGGTCGAGCCCGGCCTCCAGCGGTCCGTAGATCGGCCGGTATTCGCGCGCCCACGAGCCGTAATTCTTCTCCAGCCGCAGCGCGTTGAGCGCGCGCGCGCCGAACAGGCCGATGCCGAAGTCTTCGCCGGCCGCCATCAGGGTCTGGTACGCGGCACGCTGATATTCCGGCGCCACCCAGATCTCGTAGCCGAGATCGCCGGTGTAGCTGACGCGGCCGACCAGGCACGGCGCCATGCCGATATCCATCCTGGCCGTCGCCATGAACGGAAACGCCGCATTCGACACATCCGCCCGCGTGGCTTTTGCCAGCACGTCCCGCGCCCTCGGACCGGCAATCGACAGGCCCGTCAGTCTCGCCCCCAGCGCCTCGATATGGACCGAGCCATCTTGCGGCAGATGCGCCTCGAACCAGCGCATGTGATACTGCTCGGCAATGCCGGAACCGGCGAGGAACCAGCCCTCCCCGCTGGAATTGCCGCTGCCGAGATTGGCCAGCGAAAAGTCGCCGATCAGCCTGCCGTCTTGCTTCAGCATCGGCGCCAGCGTCATGCGGCCGGGCTTTGGCAGCTTGCAGGCAAGCAGGCGGTCGAGCCAGGCCGCCGCGCCCGCGCCCGTCACCCTGTATTTGGCGAAGGACGAGATATCCGACAGGCCGACACTTGTCCGCACCGTCCTCACCTCTTTTGCGACATGCTCGAAATCGCTCGAGCGCCGCCACGAGAACTCGTCCCTGACGCCTTCGGGCGCATACCACAACGACACTTCCAGCCCATAGGCCACGCCCCACTGCGCGCCCTTCGCCGACAAAAGGTCGTAGACCGGCGTGGTCTTGAGCGGCCGCCCGGCAGGCAGTTCCTCATTGGGAAAGCGGATGGAAAAACGCCGCGAATAATTCTCGCGCACCTTGGCGTTGGTGTAGGCCATCGTTGCCCAGTCGCCGTAGCGCGAGACGTCCATCGCCCAGATGTCGGCGCCGGGATCGCCCTCGATCATCCAGTTCGACAGCGCCAGGCCAACACCGCCGCCCTGCGAAAAGCCGGCCATGACGCCGCAGGCGACCCAGAAGCCAGGCAGGCCGCGCACCGGCCCGACCAACGGGTTGCCGTCGGGCGCGAAGGTGAAGGGGCCGTTGATGATCTGCTTGATTCCGGTGTTCTGGAAGGCCGGGAAATGCCGAAACCCGACTTCCAATGACGGCGCGATGCGGTCGATGTCGGGCTCCAGCAGCTCGTGGCCGAAATTCCACGGTGTCTGGAGCTCGGACCATGGCTTGTTGGCCTTCTCATAGGTGCCCATCAGCATGCCGCCGCGCTCCTGGCGCAGATAGAGCTCGCCGTCGAAATCGACCGCGTGGATGATCTCCGTGCCGGTCTTCTGGTTCCAGGCGGCGACCTCCGGCATGTCCTCGGTGATCAGGTACATGTGCTCCATGGCCAGCACCGGCAGTTCGCGGCCCACCATGCGGCCGACCTCGCGCGCCCACAGGCCGCCGGCGTTGACGACATGCTCGGCCACCACCTCGCCCTTGTTGGTGATGATCCGCCACAACCCGTCGGCGCGGCGCACGATATCCTCGACCTTGGTGAAGCGCTCGACCTCGGCGCCAAGTTTTCTGGCCGCCTTGGCATAGGCGTGGGTGACGCCGGACGGGTCGAGATGACCGTCCTCCTTGTTGCGCACCGCGCCGACGAACTGTTTCGGGTCGAGCAGCGGCATCAACTCGGCCGCCTCATCAGGCGAGATCTCCTCGAGGTCGATGCCGAGATAGCGGCCCTTGGCGACAACGCCGCGCAGCCAGTCGAGCCGCGCCTCGGTCGCCGCCAAAAGCACGCCACCGGTCAGATGCACGCCGGTCGCCTGGCCGGACAGCTCCTCGATCTCCTTGTAGAGCGAGATCGTGTATTTCTGCAGCTTGGCGACGTTGGGATCGCCATTGATCGTGTGCATGCCGCCGGCCGCGTGCCAGGTCGAGCCGGAAGTCAGCTCGTCGCGCTCCAGAAGCACAATGTCGGTCCAGCCGTGACGGGCGAGATGGAACAGCACCGAACAGCCGACGACGCCTCCGCCAATGACCACGACCTTCGCATGCGATTTCATGGGTTTTTCTCGTTATTTCAGGGAGTTGGAGGGGTGGGATGAATCGGTGCGGGAGGAGCCAAGCCACCCCCCTCTGGCCTACCGGCCATCTCCCCCTCAAGGGGGGAGATTGGCAGTTTCAACGCCGCCGCGCTCTTTTCAACGGTGGTGATTGGCGAAGGAGAACGTGACAGCCAATCTGCCCCCTTGAGGGGGAGATGTCCGGCAGGACAGAGGGGGGGGTACACGAGCGCAAGCCTTCGACCATCACGGCTCGCCCTGCCCGATCGCTTCCTTGCGCCTGGCCACATACGCCTCCAGCGCCTCGCGCACGGCAATATCAATCGTCGGTTCGACATGATCCTCCAGCGCCTTCTTCCACAGCCGCGTCGCCCGCGCCGTGGCGTCTAGCCCGCCGGCCTCCTGCCAGGCCTCGTAGTTCTGCCAATTGGAGAGCATCGGCTGGTAGAAGGCGGTTGCATAGCGCTCCAGCGTGTGCGGCTCGCCGAAGAAATGGCCGCCGGTCGGCACGGCACCCAGCGCCTCGACGGCGAGTTCCGCCTCGTTGACTTCGATCGGGCGCAAAAACTCCATCATGTGCTGGATCATCTCGACGTCGATGATGAACTTTTCGAACGACGCGGTCAGCCCGCCCTCCTGCCAGCCGGCTGCGTGGTAGACGAGATTGCCGTGGCCGAGCACCGCGCCCCACAGCGCCATCAGCGTCTCATAGGCGCCTTGCGCGTCGGCGGCGTTGGAGGCCGAGCCCGGCGTCGTCCGGTAGGGCAGTCCATAGCGCCGCGCCAATTGCCCGGAGGCGATGTTGGCCTTGGTGTTCTCCGGCGTGCCAAAGGCCGGCGCACCGGACTTCATGTCGACATTGGAGGTGAAGGCGCCATACATGACCGGGGCGCCGGGGCGGACAAGCTGCGTCAAGACCACGCCGAACAGCGCCTCGGCGTTCTGTTGCGCCAGCGCGCCGGCAAGCGTCACCGGGCTCATCGCCCCCATCAGCGTGAACGGCGTCACCGCAACCGACTGACCGAACTCGGCCATGGTCATCAGGCCTTCGGCCATCATTTCGTCGAAGCGGCGCGGCGAGTTGACCGAGATGATGGTGGTGACGCCGGGATCGTCGCGCATTTGGTCGAGGCTCAAGCCCCGCGAAATCGCCATCATTTCGACGCCGTCCAGCGCCCTGCCGCGGCCGATCGCCGAGACGTGAAAACTCTTGTCGGTCAGCGTCAGATTGGCGAAATAGGTGTCGAGGTGGCGTGAATTGGCCGGCAGTTCCACCGGTGCGCAGACCTGATTGCCGAGCATGTGGATGCAGTTGAAATGCTGCGCCAGCCGGGTGAGGTCGCAATAGTCGCGCAAATTGCCGGCGCGCCGGCCGCGTTCCATGTCATGCACGTTCGGCGGTCCGGCGACGAGCGTAAAATTGATCGTGTTGCCGCCGAGATGGACTGTGTGGGCCGGGTTGCGCGGCGTCAGCGTATAGCTGGACCGCGTCGTCTTCAGTGCCTCGTCGACCATGCCGCGGTCGATGCGGACAGTCATCGACGCATGATTGACCTTGGCGCCGGCCTTCTCGAACAGCGAAAGCGCCCGCGGGCTCATCACCTCGATGCCGAAATTCTCCAGAATGTGCATCGACGCCTGGTGGATCGCCTCGATCTGATCGGCCGAGAGCATCGCCATCGGCGGATAGGGATTTGTCACGCGGCGCAACGGCAGTTGCGGGATGGCGGCCGGTCCCCTGTTGCTGGTTCGCTCGGCGCCGCGCTTGCGTCTCGGTTCGGTCATGCGGCGCATCAAAGCGCCGGCACGACGATCGGGCTGTCAGAAATCCGCCACCTGCGGGCGCGATTTTAGCCAAGGCGGCATTTTGGGATTTTCGGTGCCGACAAAAGCGACGGAAAACGTCGGAATATCTATCCTCGCTGTGTCCCGGCCAAAGCGGCCGATCAGCCGTTAAGGAACGCTGCAAGATTCCTTTTATGATTCCAGCCTAATCCTCTTCCAATGGGTAGGTCGAGTTTTAGCAAAATTGTAGCCGTTACCGTGCTGCTGGCGCTGTCGGCCTGCGCGACGCCGCCGAGCCATATCAACAATGTCTGCGCCGTCTTCGACCAGAATGACGGCTGGTTCGACAACTGGCAGGCGGCGGCCGAACGCGCCGAACGGAAGCACGGCGTGCCGGTTCCCGTGCTGATGGCGACGGTGCGCAAGGAATCCGGCTTCAAGAGTAACGCCAGGCCGCCGCGCAAGAAGCTGCTCGGCTTCATTCCCTGGAAACGTGCCTCCAGCGCCACCGGCTTCTCGCAGGCGCTTGACGGCACCTGGGCGCAATATCAGAGCGAGACCGGCAGTTGGGCGGCGCGCCGCACCAGCTTCGCCGATGCCGTCGATTTCGTCGGCTGGTATCATTCCAAGACATCAGACACGCTCGGCGTCGCCCGCAACGACACCTACAATCTCTATCTGGCCTATTATCTCGGCTGGACGGCCTATGGCCGCGGCAACCGCGGCGATGCCGGCGTGCAGCGCTATGCGCGGGCCACCGAGCAGATGGCTCGGGACTACGCCGCGCAGCTACGCCAATGCGCGCGTTGATGGCGCCACGGATCTAATCGTCCGTCAGCTTCGGCCTCTTGCCGTGCGGACGCTGCGGCGGAGCGCCGGCAAAGCCCGGACCGATGCCTTGCGGCGCGTCGTCGGGCACGCCTTCATTGGCGGCATGCTCCTTGTCGAACTTGATCACCGGCTCCATTTTCGCCAGCACGTCGTCGGCAAGCCAGCACAGGCTCATATGACCGTCGCCGAGATGCTTGACCGGCGGCACCTGCGTCTCGCAAAGATTGTCCGGCACCAGCTTCTTGTAGCCGCAGCGGGTCTGGAACGGGCAGCCGGTTGGCGGGTTCATCGCCGACGGGATGTCGCCCTCCAGCACGATGTGCTTCTTGATCACGCTGGTATCGGCGATCGGGATCGCCGACAGCAGCGCCTCGGTATAGGGATGATAGGGCGGCGAAAAGATCTGGTCGGTCGTGCCCTGCTCGACGATATAGCCGAGATACATGACGACGACGCGGTCGGCGATGTAGCGCACCACCGACAGGTCGTGGCTGATGAACAGCATCGTCGTCTTGTTCTTGCGCTGGATGTCCATCAACAGTTCGGTCACCGCCGCCTGCACCGACACGTCGAGCGCCGAGACTGGCTCGTCGGCCACCACCACCTTGGCATCGCCGGCAAAAGCCCGAGCCACGCCGATGCGCTGCTTCTGGCCGCCTGAAAGCTGGCGCGGCTTGCGGGTCTCGAACGCCCGCGGCAGCTTCACCAGGTCGAGCAGTTCCAGCATGCGCTTGCGGCGATCGGCAACGGTGTTGCCGACATTGAACTTTTCCAGCGTGCGGATGATCTGCGAGCCGACCGTGTGGCTGGGGTTGAGCGTGTCGAACGGATTCTGGAACACCATCTGGATCGACGACACCGTCTCGACGCTGCGGTTCTCGACCCCGATCGACTGGATCTGCTGGTTGCCGAGCGTCACGCTGCCGGAGCTTGCCGTCTCCAGCCCGAGCAGCACCTTGGCCAGCGTCGACTTTCCGCAGCCGGACTCGCCGACAATGGCGACGGTCTCGGATTCGCGCGCCATGAAGGAGATCGTCTCATTGGCCTTGACGACGCGGCCCTCGCTCGAGCCGAACACCTCGCTGCCGCCGACCTTGTAGTACTTTTTGAGATCCTCGATCTTGAGCACCGGCGCGCCGGGCTCGACGCGCTCGTTGACCTTCTTGGCGCCGGGCGGCAGCGCTTCCCAGTCGATCTCGTTGAAGCGCACGCAGCGCGAAAAATGGCCTTCATGGCCGTCGACCGCGATCATCGGGATTTCTGCGGCGTTGCAGACGCCCTCGACGAAATGGTGGCAGCGGGGGCCGAAATTGCAGCCCTTCGGCCGCTCGTGCGGCAGCGGCAATTGCCCCGGGATTGAGATCAGAGGCCGCGAATTCTTGTCGGCGCCAGGCAGCGGGATCGAGCGGAACAGGCCTTGCGTGTAGGGATGGCGCATCCGGTCGAAGACATCCTTGATCTTGCCGGTCTCCACCGCTTCGCCCGAATACATCACCGTGATGCGGTCGCAGGTTTCCAGGATCAGGCCGAGATTGTGCGACACGAAGATCATCGAGGTGCCGAACTTCTCGCCAAGTCCCTTGACCAGGTCGACGATGCCGGCTTCGACCGTCACGTCGAGCGCCGTCGTCGGCTCGTCGAGCAGCAGCAGCGCCGGCTTCGACAGCAGCGCCATGGCGATGACGATGCGCTGTTGCTGGCCACCGGAAAGCTGGTGCGGAAAGGAGCGCATCATCCGCTCCGGATCGGGCAGCCTGACCGAGCGCACCATTTCCAGCGCGCGTTGATAAGCCTCTTCCTTCGACACCTTGTCGTGGATCAGCGGCACTTCCATCAGTTGCTGGCCGACTTTCATCGCCGGGTTCAGGCTGGCCATCGGCTCCTGGTAGATCATCGCGATCTTGTTGCCGCGGATGGCGCGCAGTTCCTCGTCGGACAGCTCGCCCATGTCCTTGCCCTGGAACTTTATCCGGCCGCCGACGATCTTTCCGATGTTGGAGAGGTCGCGCATGATGCCGAGCGACACGGTCGACTTGCCGCAGCCGGATTCGCCGACGATGCCCATCGCTTCGCCAGGCATGACCGTGCAGGAGAAGTCCATGACGGCCGGTATCTCGCCCTTGCGGGTGAAGAAGGAGATCGACAGGTTCTCGATCTCGATGATCGGCCCATTGGTCGGCTTGGGGGGATTTCGAACTGCCTCATTCATGGGTCGCTCCAATCCTGTTCTTTCAGCATATCGGGTCGAGAACCCGTCCATCAATCTTTCATCGATTGCTCACGCAGCGAGTCGGCCAGCAGATTAAGGCCCAGCACGAACGACATCAGCGCGATCGTCGGCGGCAGCGCCGGATGGATGAAGGAGCGCAGCAGCCGGCTGGCATCCTTGATCGCGGTGCCCCAGTCCGGGCTCTCGGGCGCCAGCCCCAGGCCGAAATAGCCGAGCGTGCCGAGCAGGATCGTGGTGTAGCCGATACGCAGGCAAGCATCGACGATCAGCGGCCCGCGCGCATTGGGAAGTATCTCCCACAGCATGATGTACCAGGGCGATTCACCGCGCGTCTGCGCCGCCGCCACATAGTCGCGCGTTTTGATGTCCATGACCAGGCCGCGCACGATGCGGAACACGCCGGGGCTGGAGGCGAACACCACCGCCACGAAGATGTTGAGCTGGTTGGGATCGATATGGATGATCCTGAACGGATCGGCATCGAAGACCAGGCCGGCATAGACCCAGCCGCCAATGATCAGCGTCAGCCCCAGCAGGATGTAAAGGCGGTCGGGCCGTTTCTTGTAGCGCGTCCAGAACAGCACGCTGAAGAAGATGATCGGGAACATGAAGAACAGGCCGGCCATCGCATAGGGGATCGGTGTCTCCATGATGCCCGGCGTCACCAGGAGGTAGAACAGCAGGATCACCGGGAAGGCGAGCACCAGATTGGCGAGGAATGACAGCACCGTATCGATCCTGCCGCCATAATAGCCGGCCGGCAGACCGAGCGTGATGCCGACCATCAGCGCAAAACCGGTCGCCGCCGGCGCGATGATCAGCACGATCTGGCTGCCGTAGACCATGCGGCTGAACACGTCGCGGGCAAGCTTGTCGCCGCCGAACAGGTAGACAAGTCCCGATTGCGGCTCGACCGCGCCCGGCAGCGCGTCCTTCATGATCGGGATCTGGACAAGCGGATTGAACGGCGAGACGGTCGACGCGAAGATCGCCGTGAACAGCCAGAACAGGCAGATGCCGACGCCGACGATGCCGACGCTGCTGTCGAAGAGCTGACCGTAGAGGCCAAGCCTCTTCTTGTAGGCGAAGCTCGCCCCCATCACCACGACGAGAGCGATCCAGACCGGCCAGAAACGCGCAAGCACGCCAAGCACCACATTGAAGGCGCCGATATATTCAAGCTGCATCCGCTCGATCCCCTATTGAACTCTGATACGCGGATTGAGAAACGCGTAGCCGACATCGGAAATGAGCTGCGTGATCAGGACGATGAACACCGAGACCAGGGAGCAGCCGAGCAAAAGATCGATATCGTTGTTGCCCGCCGCCTCGACCAGCGTGTAGCCAAACCCCTGGTAGCGGAACATCACCTCGACAATGACGACGCCGGTGAGCAGCCAGGGAAATTGCAGCATGATGACGGTGAATGGCGCGATCAGCGCGTTGCGCAGCGCGTGCTTGACCACGACGCTGCCGAAGGAGAGGCCCTTCAACCGGGCGGTGCGGATATATTGCTGCGTCATCACCTCGACCATCGAGGCGCGGGTCATGCGGGCGATATAGCCGATGCCATAGATCGCCAGCGTCATCACAGGCAAGGTGAAGTTGTAGAAGGTGATGCCCCGGCTGGCGGAAGCCGCCGAACCGTTCAGCAGGCCGAGCCATGAGGCGAAGATAACGGTGAAAATGACGCCGGACACATATTCGGGCGTCGCCGTCGAGGCGATCGAGGCGACCGACAATGTCCGGTCGGTTCGCGAGCCTTCGCGCATGCCGGCGAGTATGCCGATCAGCAGCGAGATCGGCACCATCACCACAAGCACCCAGAACATCAGGATTCCGGTGGCGCTGAGCGCCGGGAAAAGTTTTGACGCCACCGTCGTCTTGAACTTGGTCGAGCAGCCGAAGTCACCCTGCAGCACGCCGGAGAAGGTCGGCTCGACAGGATCGTTGCAGAAGGCAAAACGTCGCGTGGGTTTGCCCGTCGCCGGATCTGTGACCGGCTGTTTGGGCACGATACCCAGCCATTGGCCATAGCGGGAGAAGAAATTCTGGCGATAGCCATGGTTGACCAGCCAGTTTTCGAGCTGCTCGGCCGAGGTGTGCATTTCGGTCTGGCTGATCGCCAGCTTTTTCAGATTGGGATCGAGATTGATCAGGAAGAACACGACCATCGTCAGGCACAGCATCGTCAATGCCATGGTGCCGAGGCGTCGAAGGATGAAAGAAAGCATGGCGGTCCCCTGCCGGCTGGTTGGGGTTGAGGCCGGCTCGGAGCCAGCTCGGCCGCAATCGGCAGAGCTGGCTGTCAAACGGACCCTCAGAATGCGATCAACCCTGTCTTATTGCACGCCCCTTTCCGAAGAGTCTGCGCTTTTTTTCTGCGCCGATCTGCGGTTGTGGGATCATGCATGGCGTGGGTGGAAGGGGCGAACCGCCCTTCCACGATCGATCCGATCAGGCCTCCTCGTCGAGCCAGACCTTGCCGTAGTCGCGCTCGAAGGTCGGGTGCATGCCGTAGTTCTTAACGGAAGCGACCGAATGGCTGTAGAGCTTGCGCCAGTAGGGCTGGATGATGATGCCGGCATCTTGCAGGATCTGCTCGATGTCCTTCATCATTTCCTTGCGCTTGGCGGGGTCGGCAACGGCGAGCGCCGCGTTGAGCTTGGCATCCCACTCCGCATTCGCCCAGCCCGTCTCGTTCCAGGCTTCACCGGTGCGATAGCCGATCGCCAGAACCTGGACGCCGAGCGGCCGCATGTTCCAGTTGGTCATCGACAGCGGGTATTTGGTCCAGTCGTTCCAGAAGGTCGAGCCCGGCAGCACCGTACGCTTGACCTTGATGCCGGCGTCGCGCATCTGCGCGGCGATCGCATCGCCGGTGTTCTTGTGCCAGTCTTCGTCGACCGTGATCAGCTCGTGCTCGAAGTCGGCCTGGCCGGCTTCAGCCATCAGCGCCTTAGCCTTGGCCGGATCGCGGGCAATCTTCGCCAGCTCGAAGTATTCCGGGTGGATCGGCGAGACATGGTGGTTTTCGGCAACTGTGCCGGCATTGCCGTAGCCGAGCTGCAGGACGACAGCGTTGTCGACCGCAAGCTGCAGCGCGTTGCGAACCTTCTGATCGTCATACGGCTTGTTGGTCACATTGGTGCGGCAGACGATCGTCGAAGCGGTGACCACCTCGGACTTGACCAGGTCGACACCGTCGAGGATCGACACATAGTCGGCCGACGTCTCGAAATTGGTATGAACTTCGCCGGCTTCGAAAGCGCTGACCATCGCCGCCGGATCGGTGCCATAGTCGATGAACTCGACGCCGTCGAGAAACACCTCACCGTCCCACCACTTGTTGTCTTCGCGGCGTTTGTAGACGACCTTCTGGCCGACATCGTAGGAGACCAGTTCAAATGGGCCGGTGCCGATCGGGCAGGCTTTGAAATCGCCGCCCTTTTCGTCGAAGGTCTTGTGGACGACGAGACCGGGATAGTCGCACACGTTGGGGATGAGCGCGATATCCGGCGAGCTGAGCGTCAACTTGACCGTGTGTTCGTCGACCTTGGTGACGGCGCTCTCATCCAGCTTGTCGTCCTTGACCAGCGAGCCGAGACGAC
Organism: Mesorhizobium sp. WSM4817; assembly: GCF_055811135.1. Lineage (NCBI taxonomy): Bacteria > Pseudomonadati > Pseudomonadota > Alphaproteobacteria > Hyphomicrobiales > Phyllobacteriaceae > Mesorhizobium > Mesorhizobium sp. WSM4817. The sequence goes on from NZ_JBVVQQ010000005.1 coordinate 241,306, forward strand.
CGGGCATGGAATTGCCTTCGGCCTTCTTGTCGGCCCAACGCTTGAAGTTGAAGATGACATCGTCGGCGGTGAACGGATCGCCGTTGTTCCAGGTGACGCCCTTGCGCACATGCAGCGTGTATTCGGTGGCGTCGTCGTTGACGTCCCAGCTCTCGAGCAGGTAGGGGCGGAACGTGTATTCGTTCGTGTACTTGACCAGCGGCTCGAGCGCCTGGCGCTCGGCATTGGCGATCTCCGACCAGTCGGCCTTGCGCGGATCCTTCGGATCCTTGATCCACATAGCGACCTTCAGTATGCCGCCTTTCTTGCCCTGCGCGTCCTGCGCTCTCGCCGGCGTCGGGTCGGCGAGGCCGAGCATGCCATAGGCCATCGCCGTGGACGCGCCGAAGACGCTGGCCAAAGCGAGAAACTCGCGGCGATCGACACGTCCGGCCCTGGCTTCCTGGGCCATCGCATGGATGTGATCCGGAACGCGGTCGCCATTACTCTTGTAGATTGTCATCGAGAACTCCCATTGTTGGCTTTCTGCCTTTTACCATTCCGCATCCGGGCCGTGATGTCAAAAACGGCACCGGATTGGGAACATGCCAAGGAATGTGCAACTTTGGAAGGGAAGCAGTTCGCGTGATAACGACAGTCTTGGCGCAAAATTGCTATTGCCCGGCAGATTTCGTTCGAATCTCCGGCATCGATCAAACTGAGACATTCACTACCGCGCCGCACGTCCCGTCGGGCGCGCAACGGACGCTGTAGCGGTTTCATTTTGCGCCGAAATCGATTTCGATTCTCGCGGTCATGCGCGAAGCTTTGCACCGCGCCGGCCGATCTCGGATGAGTGCCGATACGGCGACGAGGGCTGTCGGACTGCCGGACCCTATCTCGCCGGCCGGCTTCAGTACTCGCGTTCGTAGAAAATGCCACCCTTGGCTTCGCCGGCATCGGTGGCTTCGCCGCGCAATTTGACGCCGCGGCCGACGTCGAGATCGATCGCCGCCTTGCCCGAACCCGGCTTGTCGCCCTTCTGGATCGTCACATAGGTGCGGTCGTTGAGATATTTGCCGGCCGAGACCGCGGTGCCGCCCTCCTCGTCGGTGACGACGTCGAGATCGTCGACGCCGATGGCGCTGCGCAGGTTCTGGAGCAGCGAGGTCGAGCCGCCGATGCCGGCCAGTTGCGCGGCGGCTTCGGCAAGCTGGGCGATCTGCAGCGGCGACAGGTTCGACATCGAGCGGCCGAAAATCAGTTGCGCCAGGACCTCGTCCTCTGGCAATGCCGGCACCGACGAGAAGTTGAATTTCGGATTGGTCGCCTCGCCCGACACCACGATGGTGACGGTGGTGCTGCTCGTCGTCGATGTCGCCGTGAGATTGAGATAGGGCACCAGCGACCCCGAAAAGCCGACCGTGCCTTCGGTGAAGGTCAGCCGCTTGGCCAGGATCGACAGCCGACCGCGCTGCAAGTCAAAGGTGCCGACCGCTTGCGGCGACGATGCCGGGCCGGTCAGCCGCAGCGAACCGCCAAGCTCGGCATCGACGCCCCTGCCCTGGATGAAGATCTGGCTGGGCGCGTTGACCGTGACATCGAGGTTGAGGCCGCCACCACCGCTGCTGCTGCTCGCCGTCGCCGGACGCAACGCCTTGTCTTGCGCGCGCACGGCGGCCGGTGCGTTCTTGTGCCTGATGTTGAGCGCCGCCAGCGAGCCCGGCAACTTTTCGGGAACGGTGATGACGGTCTTGGCCAGGTTGATCGTACCCGAGATCAACGGCGCCGATGCGAGTGGCCCCTTGATGGTCAGGTCGCCGCCGAGATTGGCGGTGACCACCCTGCCGTCGGTGTAGCGACCGTCGACGAGCTTGACCGACAGGTCGGCCGGAAAGCCTTGCGCCGGATTGATGCCGACCGTGCCGCTGGCCGACAGGCTGCCGCGCGTCGACAAATTGCCGGTCAGGCGGTTGATCCTGGCGACGCCATCGCCGATCGCCACATCGGCGGTGATGTCGTTGATTGCAAGTCCCGAGCGTGCATCGATCAGGCGGGCACCTGACGTGCGGACCGTGCCTGTGATCACCGGCGCCGTCGCGGGGCCGCGCACCTTCAGATTGACGTCGGCCGTGCCGCTCAACGACAAGCCTTGTGCGGCCAGTGTCCGGGTCAGGAAGGCGAACGGCACCTTGCCGGAAAAGTCGAGATCAAGCGTCGGCGTGCCTGATGTCGTCATCGTGCCGCCGCCCTTGAGGCCGAGACCGGCGGCATCGCTCATGTTGGCCTCGAAGGTCAGTCGGTTGCCGGAAAACGTGCCGGAGGACGAAACGCCCATGCCGCCGAAACCGGCGCCGCGGGTCTGCGACGTCTGGACGCCTGCGGCGTCGACCTTGAAGGCGACGGCCGGATTGGCCGGCGCGCCCGTCACCTTCACCGTGCCCGAGATCGTGCCGGCGGCATCGAGACCGGGCGAGAAACTGTTTGCGAGCGACATCGGCACCCGCGCCAGCGTCGCGTTGAGATTGAGCGCCTCCCCGACCTTGCCCGAAACCGTCGCCGTGCCGCCGCCGAGGTTGAGTGCGAGCCTGTCCAGGCTAGTGGTGCCGTTGGCGATGGTGATGGTCGAGGTCTGGGCGATCGCCGCCTTGATGCCGCGCATCGTCGCCTGGCCGGAGGCGAGCTCAACCGTCGTCGTGCCATTGGCGACCCTGACGCGGCCGGCCGCCATGGCCGGAATGTCCTTGACGGTGGCGCCGCCGGAAAAGCCGGTCCAGTCGCCGTCACGGGTAAGATCGACATCGATGCCGCGAATGACGGTGTCGCCGGAGGTGACGCTGTCGGCCCGGATTTTTCCGGAGATCACCGGTGCCGCGAGATAGTTGCCGATCGATGCATCGATGGTCACCGTCTTCGCCGAAACATCACCGCGTGTAATCGACGCCGTCGAAGCCTTGACGGTGACGCCAGGCGCATTGCCGGTCTTCGAGAACACGATCGTGCCGCGCACGTCGCCTTCCGCCTTTTCCAGCGCAAGCGCTGCCAGCGGTCCGATGTCAGGTAGGTCGAGCGCCACGGTGCCTTCAGGCACGAACGCCTCGTCAAGCGCCAGGTCGCCTGATATCCGGTTCTTGCCGAGCGACAGCAAAAGCCCGTCGATGGCGCGCTTGCCGTCTGACGTGGCCAGCACGGCGCTGCCTCGCAGGGGCTGGCCCGCGACGTTTCCGGTCAGTTGGACATTGGCCGCCGGGTTGGCGGCATCGGCCTTGCCGGTGGCGGTGAGGCTCAACCCGGTGATCTCGCGTTCGGCAACCGAAAGCCGCTCGCTGTTGACCGTCAGCGACAGGTCGGGCGCGGTGCTGGCGCCTTGCGCGTTCAGCGCAAAGGTGATGGCGCCGTTGGCGTCCCCTGACAGAAGCGAGATGTCGGCCAGCGCGCCTTTGATGTCGACGGTGAGCTTGTTGTCGGCAAGGCTGGCCTGCCCGTCGGCGGTCAGCGCGCCGGATACCAGCCTGATCGCATCGGCGGTGACATTGCCATTGGCGTCGCGCTTCAGCGCGGCACTGAGTTCCGTCCGCTGCGCGAGCACGCCGCGCGCTGCCGCCGGCAGCGCCGCGGAAACGGCGTCGGTCTTGAGGTTGAGGTCGATGGCGCCGTCGGCCAGCGAGATCCTTCCATTAAAGCCGCTGTCCAGTACCTCGCTCGTTACCGAGCCGCTGTCGATGACGATGGTATCGGTAGCGAGATCGCCGGCGACCTTGGCAGTAATCTTTCCGGCGAGCAGCGGCGCGATGGTCGGATTGTCCAGGCCGATTTTGCCCGCCGTCACCGTACCGGAGATCGGCCCTGTTCGGCCCTTCAGATCGAAGGCGTCGGAATGGAGCGCAAGCGCGATGCCTTCGGCCTTGGCGAGGTTGGTGGCGACCGACGGCAGTCTCGCGGAGATATTCAGCGTCGATTGCGTGCCCTGCCCCGCGACCTCCACCGACAGCGCCTGCAACTCGAGCTTGATCGGGCTCTCGGTGCTGCCAAGCGCCAGCGGCAGGCTCGGGCCGGTCGAGGCCAGGTCGAGCGAAAAATCGCTGGCGCCGTTCGGATTGATGGTGCCGGCAGCCTTGCCGGAAATCTTGTCCCCGGCAAGCGTCGCGTTGTCGATGGCGACGCCGCCGGCGGAGGAGAAGCTGCCTGCGGCATCGAGGTTGAGCTGCCCAAGCCCCGCCTGGCGGGTCTGGCTGGTCTCGGCGCCGTTGAGCTGCGCATTGAAACGAATGTCAGGGGCTGCCGACGGTCCCGTCACTTGCGCCGTTCCACCGAGTGTGCCCGCGGCGTCGAGGCCGGGTGAAAAATCATTGGCCAGGGCGGCCGGCAGCCCGGAAAACTCTGCCGCGAGATCGAGCCTCTGGCCGGCGGTGCCGGACACTGTCACCGATCCGCCGCCGACATCGAGCATCAGCTTCTCGATGCTGGCGTTGCCATTGGCGATGCTCAGGGTTGACGGCTGCGCGATCGCCGCCTTGATGCCGCGAATGGTCGCTTCGCCGGAAGCGATCTCGACGCTTGTCGTGCCGTCGGCGATCTTCACCCTGCCTTCGGCCCTGGCCGGAATGCCGGCGACGGTGGCGCCGCCGGAAAACCCGGTCCAGTCGCCGTCGCGCTTCAAATCGACACCGATGCCGCTGATCACGGTGGCGCCTGATGTGACCGTATCGGCCTTGATCGTGCCGGAGATCGCCGGCGCGGCGACATAGTTGGCAATCAGCGCATCGATGGTGACCGTCTTTGCCGAAAGATCGCCGCGCGAAATTGAATCTGTGGTCGCCTTGATGGCGACTTGAGGCGCATTGCCGGTCTTCGAGAACACGATCGTGCCACGCACGTCGCCGTCAGCTTTTTCCAGCGCCAGGGCTGCGAGCGGACTGATATCGGGTAGATCCAGCGCAACCGTGCCGAGCGGCAGGAATCGATCGTCGAGAGCAAGGTCGCCCGAAACTTTGTTGTCGCCCAGTGACAGGCTTAGTCCGTTTATGGACCGCTTTCCCTGGCGCGTTACCAGCGACGCCTTGAAATCGAGTGGCTCGTCATTGACGGATCCGGTGAGCGAGATATCGGCCGCCGGGCTGGCGATGTCGCCCTTCCCCGTCGCGGTGAGCTTTAGCCCGGTGATTTCTCGCGCCGCCACCGAAAGCCGGTCGCTGTTGACCGTCAGCGACAGGTCGGGCGCGGTGCTGGCGCCTTGCGCGTTCAGCGCGAAGGTGATGGCGCCCTTGGCATCCCCGGACAGAAGCGAGATGTCGGCCAGCGCGCCTTTGATGTCGACGGTGACCTTGTTGTCGGCGAGGCTGGCCTGCCCGTCGGCGGTCAGCGCGCCGGATACCAGCCTGATCGCATCGGCGATAACATTGCCGTTGGCGTCGCGCTTCAGTGCCGCGCTGAGCTGCGTCCGCTCGGCGAGCACGCCGCGCACTGCCGCCGGCAGTGCCGCGGAAGCCGCAACCGCCCTGAGGTTGAGATCGATGGCGCCATCGGCCAGGGAGACCCTTCCATTAAAGCCGCTGTCCAGTACCTCGCTCGTTACCGAGCCGCTGTCGATGACGATGGTATCGGTAGCGAGATCGCCGGCGACCTTGGCAGTAATCTTTCCGGCGAGCAGCGGCGCGATGGTCGGATTGTCCAGGCCGATTTTGCCCGCCGTCACCGTACCGGAGATCGGCCCTGTTCGGCCCTTCAGATCGAAGGCGTCGGAATGGAGCGCAAGCGCGATGCCTTCGGCCTTGGCGAGGTTGGTGGCGACCGACGGCAGTCTCGCGGAGATATTCAGCGTCGATTGCGTGCCCTGCCCCGCGACCTCCACCGACAGCGCCTGCAACTCGAGCTTGATCGGGCTCTCGGTGCTGCCAAGCGCCAGCGGCAGGCTCGGGCCGGTCGAGGCCAGGTCGAGCGAAAAATCGCTGGCGCCGTTCGGATTGATGGTGCCGGCAGCCTTGCCGGAAATCTTGTCCCCGGCAAGCGTCGCGTTGTCGATGGCGACGCCGCCGGCGGAGGAGAAGCTGCCTGCGGCATCGAGGTTGAGCTGCCCAAGCCCCGCCTGGCGGGTCTGGCTGGTCTCGGCGCCGTTGAGCTGCGCATTGAAACGAATGTCAGGGGCTGCCGACGGTCCCGTCACTTGCGCCGTTCCACCGAGTGTGCCCGCGGCGTCGAGGCCGGGTGAAAAATCATTGGCCAGGGCGGCCGGCAGCCCGGAAAACTCTGCCGCGAGATCGAGCCTCTGGCCGGCGGTGCCGGACACTGTCACCGATCCGCCGCCGACATCGAGCATCAGCTTCTCGATGCTGGCGTTGCCATTGGCGATGCTCAGGGTTGACGGCTGCGCGATCGCCGCCTTGATGCCGCGAATGGTCGCTTCGCCGGAAGCGATCTCGACGCTTGTCGTGCCGTCGGCGATCTTCACCCTGCCTTCGGCCCTGGCCGGAATGCCGGCGACGGTGGCGCCGCCGGAAAACCCGGTCCAGTCGCCGTCGCGCTTCAAATCGACACCGATGCCGCTGATCACGGTGGCGCCTGATGTGACCGTATCGGCCTTGATCGTGCCGGAGATCGCCGGCGCCTTGAGAAAGTTGGCGACCAGCGCGTTGACGGCGATGGTCTTCGCGGCCAGATCGCCGCGGGAAATAGACCCGCTCGTCATATCGATGACTACCGTCGGCGCGCCACCATCATTCGAGAGGCGGATGCTGCCCTGCACGTCGCCGGCCGCCGTCTGCCCGGCGAGCGCGGCCAGCGGGCCGATATCGGGCGCTTCGAGGGTCAGCGTGCCGAGCGGCAGCAAGCTGTCGTCGAGCACGAGATCGCCCGAGACCTTGTTGTCGGCCAGCGACAGGCTAAGCCCGTTGAGGGAACGCGTTCCGTCACGCGTCACCAAAGATGCCCTGAGATCGAGCGGCTGGTCGTCGACGGACCCTGTCAGTGCGACATCGGCAGCGGGATTGACGATGTCGGCCTTGCCCGTCGCTGTCAGCTTGATCGTCTTGACCGTCCGGCCCGACGCGGTCAGGCTGTCGCTGTCGGCCGAGACCGAGAAATCCGGCGCCGAGCGCGCGCCGCTCGCCGTCAGCGCGAAATTGACGGCCCCGCCGACCGGTACGCCAACGATCGGCGACAGCACCGAGACATCGCCGAGCGTGCCCCTGATGTCGGCCTGGATGTCGGTGCCCGTCGCGCTGGCGGTGCCGCTGGCGCTGAGCGAGCCCGAATTGAGTTGCAGCGCATTGGCGGCAAACAAGCCTTGCGGGTCGCGGGTCGCGGTCGCCGAGAATGTCACACGCTCGCCGAGAACCGGGCGGATCTGCGGCGGCAGCGCAGTCGAGACGGCATCGGCATTCATCTTGAGCGTCATCGCCAGATCGGCCAGCGTCACCTTGGATGTCACCGAGGCATTGAGCGCATCGCTGCGCAGCGTGCCTTGATCGACGACGATCTCGTCCTTGCTGACCGACCCGGCGAGGTCGGCGGTGACCCTGCCGGTCACCAGCGGCGCCAGCGTCGCCACGTCGGTGTTCAGGCCGCCGGCGATAAGCTTGATGGTGACCGGTCCGCTGCGGTCCTGGATGTCAAAGCCGTCGGAATGGATTTCGGCCACCAGATCGTCCACCCGCGTGCCGCCCGCCACCACCGAGACCAGGGACGCGCCGATGTCGATTATCGGCGCCTTGCCACCGCCGAACGCGCGAGCCGTGGCGCCGGTGATCGCGACCGTCACCGGCTGCGCCGCGGCGCCGAGGCTGAGCACGACTGGTGGACCCTTGGCGGCGAGTTCCACCGAAAGGTCGCTGGCGCCGTTGGGGTCGATGATGCCCGCGGCGGTGCCATGCACGGCATCGCTGTCGATGCTGGCGCGCTCGACCTCGACGCCGCCCGTCACAATCGCGGTTCCGGCGAGGTCGAAGCTGGTCTTGCCGGCAAACAAGGATTTCAGATTGTCGGGCAAGAAGCGCTGGAAGTCGCCGTCGCCCTTGGCCTCGACATAGTTGCCCTTGTCGGTGAGCTGGTGGCGACCTGTGAGCTGGGTGACGATCTGGCCGTCGACGACGAAGGTACCGATGCCGCTCCAATTGGCGACCGGCCCGGTGCCGGTGACGACGATGTTGACCGGCGGCGCATCCGGCAATTTGAGCAGATTGGCGATGATGCCGCCGGCCGGCTCCGACGCCTTCAGATCGAGGTCCAGCTTGTTGTCGGCGGGCGCGAAATGGATGTTGGCGTCGAGCTTGCCTTGCTTGCCGTCGCGGCGGGTGATGTTGAGGCTGGTTGCGAGCGCCAATGGCGCCGCATCGGCCTTGAACGATCCCTTGGCGGCGAGCTCGGCGATACCGCTGCCGACCAGCGCCTGCCCGAGCGCGATTTCCGGCAGGTCGATCTGCTTGATGTCGAGCGACACCGGCAGCGTGGTGGCGCCACCTTGGCTCGGCTGCGTGCCGGCCGCCGGCAGCCGCGCCAGTTCGATGCGATCGGCGCCGATGCGGCCGGCGCTGAAGTTTTTCGACAGAAGCGCCAGCGGCGACCAGTCGACGGCCACCTTGCGCGCCACCAGCCAGGCGCCCTGGCGATCCTCCAGGACCACATGGTCGACCGTCAGCGCGCCGGACCAGATGCCGTCGATGCCGCTGACCGTGACCTTCTGGTCATCGGTCGACGCCACGGTCGAGATGATGCCGGCGAGATTGGCGCGGCCGCGCTCGGTCTTGGTCAGCACGACGAGCGCACCGACCACCGCCGCCACCAGGACGAGCAGCGTGTAAAGGGCAATGCGAAGGATGCGCTTGAACATTGTCATCAAAACGCCTGGCCGATACCGGCATAGATGCCGAAATCCGGGTCGTCGGGATCCGGGTTGAGCGGCACCGCCGCATCGATGCGCAACGGTCCGAACGGCGTAATATAGCGCAAGCCGACGCCGGCGCCGACCTTCATGCCGGAAAAATCCGGGAATTGATCGGTCGAGACGGTGCCGGCATCGACGAACGGCACGACGCCGATCGTGTCGTTGATGGCGATGCGCATCTCGAACGAGGTCTCGAAGAAGGACAGCCCGCCGATCGGCTCTCCGTCGGCGTCCTTCGGACCGATGCCCTGATAGGCATAACCGCGGACCGAGCCGCCGCCGCCGGAATAGAAGCGCCGGTCGGCCGGAACATCCTGAAGGCCGGCGCCGATGATCGAGCCGATGACGACGCGTTCGGCCAGGACGAACTTCGAGGCCGCGTCGAGCGACTGATAGGCCGATCCTTCGCCCCTAAGCTTGACGAAGGCGGCACCGTTCAAAATGTCGTAGCTCGGCTCGGCATAGGCCAGCGCCCTGAATCCGGTCGTCGGGTTGAGCCGGTTGTCGCGGTTGTCGTAGACATAGCGCAGCGGAATGCTGGCGATCAGAAAAGTGTGCTTGCCGAAGGAATCGGTGATCTTCGAATAGTCGAGCGCGACTTCCGCCGAAACCGTCTGCTGCCGGTCGAGGTCATACGACAGGCCGGTGTTGCCCTTGACCGAGAAACGGTCGTAGGCGTCGGGATGCTCCAGCACGGTGTTGGCGCCGGCGAAGAATTTAGACGCCGGCCCGACCACGCCCGGCTTTTCGAACATGATGCCGGCATTGTAGTTGAGCTCGGTCAGTTCGTTGCTGCCGATGCCGCTGATTTCACCCTCGATGCGCAGTTTTTCGGCACGGCCGAACAGATTGCGGTGACCCCAATAGCCTTCGAGGCCGAGCCCCTCGGTGTTGGAGAAGGTGCCGCCAAGGCCGAAATAGCGCGGCTTGCGCTCGCTCACTTCGACGCCGATCGGGATGTTGCCATCGGCGTCGAGACCGTCGGCCTCCTTCAGCGTCACGCTGTTGAAGACTTCCAGCCCGAGCAGCCGGTCGCGCGCCTCGTCGACCTCTTCCGGCGAATATTGGCGGCCGCGCTTCAGGCCGGTCATGTATTCGGTGAAATCGCGGTCGACCTTTTCGGTGCCTTCGACCGTGGTGTCGCCATAGCCGGCAACCGGCCCGGCGGCCACGGTCAGCGCCACGTCGAGCGTCGAGGTGGCGTGATCGGCAACGATCTCGCGGGCGGTCACCTTGGCCAGCGGCCTGCCGTCCTCCTTGAGCGCCCGCACGATCGACGCCTCGGCCTTGAGCACGGCACCGGAACCGGCATCGCCGCCGGCGATCAGGCCGAAATCGGCGCCCGACAGCCCCGCCGCATCGCCCTCCAGCCTGATGTCGCCAAGCGTGAACTTCGGCCCGGCCGCAATGTTGATCACCACCGGAATCGGCTGCGGACCCGAGAATTCGGCGTCGGGCGGCAAATCGTCGAGCGGCTTGCCTTCGATGGTAATGGTGACGACGCCCTCGTAGCGGGCGTCCGCATAAAGGGCGGCGACAAGCTGATCGCGGTCGGCACGCGCCTTGGCCAGCAGGCCGAGCGAACCGGAGACCGGACGTTCTTCGTCGTCCTTCAGCGCCGAGGCGTTTTCGAGCTTTTCGGCGAGATCCTCGTCGGCGTCGGGCGCCTCGATGGTCACCGCATAGCGCAGCGGATCGACGATGTCGGCATCTTCATCCTCCGACGATCCCCACAGCTTGATGCCGAAGATCTCGAAAGCGGCCGCATTTCCGCTCGCGCCAATCAGTGCAGTCGAGCATAGCAAGGCGGAAAGCAAGGCGAGCGAAAACACGCGCCGTGGCGCGGTTCCTCCCGACATCTGCCTTTCATACGCCGACATTACAACTCTACACTAGCGGCCAAAGCTAAAATTGGAATGAAGTTCTGAATTGCTCGTAAACGGGCCACAATCCAAATGCCACAATCCAACTGTCTGAAATGGACAGGGCTTGGAATTCACACCTTCTGCGTCGCCGCAAGAAAGCGTGATCCCTGTCCTGTGGAGGTACTACCGGTCATCGGCCGGAAAGGAAACCGTTGGCAGGCGGGAACCTGCCGCGTCCTTGTGTTGACAAGCTGGACCGAAGCTTGAACATGTCTGGGCGTAACGTGGACGTAACGTAAGCAGTGTCCGGAGGGGTGTCATGGCAATGCGCGCGGCTCGTGGTCTGTCGATTCTTTTTCTTCTCTTTTTCGCTTGGGGCAGTGTCGCGCAAGCGGCCGAAGCGCGCCGGGTGGTGACATCGGACAATTCCGATTATTTCGGCTTCGATCTCAGATCCGACCAGAACGTCAGCCTCGATCAGTGCACGACGACATGTCTCGGCGATCCCGCCTGCCGCGCCTTCACCTACAACCCCAAGGCCAAATGGTGTTTTCTCAAATCCGATTATAACACGCTGAAGCCCTTCAAGGGCGCCGTCGCCGGCAAGGTCGTCAACGTCGAAGGCGACCCCGACATCGGCGCGCCGCCGGCGCTCGCCTTCTTCCCCGCCTGGATGGCCGACCAGGCCCAGCAATACCGCAACAGGCTCACCGGCCCGGCCTACACCAAGCCCACCGAAGGACTGACGGCGCTGCGGGAGGCGGCAAGGCAAGCGTCGCAGACCGGCGACCACCGCTTGGCCGTTCAAAAATACGAGGCTTTGGTTTCGGTATTGCCCGACGATGGCCAACTCTGGCTTGAACTGGCGCGGGAAACACTTGCCGTGCAGCCGACCGCCAACAGCGCCGAGGCGTCGACCCTGCCGGCGAACGCCACCTCCGCCGGCTTCAACGCCTACAAATTGCTGCGCACCACAAAAACCCGTGCCGAAGCGCTGGCACTGCTTGGCGACGGGCTCGATCGCCGCGACCTCGCTCGGCCGGCCCTGCAGGCCTACGAAGCGAGCCTCGCGCTGGTCAGTTCGCCCTGGGTCACGGCCGCCTACCACGACCTCAAGGCGCGCAAGGGCTTCCGCGTCGTCGATCACACGGTCGACGCCGACACCAGCGCGCCACGCATCTGCGCGCAATTTTCAGAAGACCTGGTCAAGACCGGCGTCGACTACGCGCAATTCGTCACTGTCGACAACGCCGCCCCCAAGGGCGTCGAGGCCAAGGACAAGCAGATCTGCGTCGAGGGGCTCGAGCACGGCCAGCATTACGACGTGACCTTCCGTCCCGGCCTGCCGGCCGCCATCGGCGAGGTGATCTCCACCCCTGTGGTGCTGTCGATCTATGTGCAGGACCGCGCCCCGTCCGCCCGTTTCACCGGCGACAGCTTCGTGCTGCCGGCCGGCGCCCGCCGAGGCATCCCGGTCGTCACCGTCAACATGAGCGCCGCCGAAATGAAGCTTTTTCGCATCGGCGATCGCTCGCTGACCCAGCTTCTGTCCGGCTACCAGTTCCTGCGCCAGCTTGACGGCTACGACATCTCCAACATTTCCGATCAGATGGGCGAGCCGGTTTGGCAGGGCCAGCTCGACATCGCCAACGACCTGAACAAGGAAGTCACCACCTCCTTCCCGGTCGACGAGGCGCTGCCGCAGCGCAAGCCCGGCGTCTATGTGCTGACCGCGCAACCGGTCGACGAGAACGACGACGACTATGATTCGCGCGCCACGCAATGGTTCGTCGTCTCCGATATCGGCCTGTCGACCTATACCGGGCAGGACGGGCTGAACGTCTTTGCCCGTTCGCTCGCAACCGCCAAGCCGATATCAGGTGCTGAACTGACGCTGCTGGCCAGGAACAACGAGATCCTCGGCACCGCGACCACGGATGGTGAAGGCCGCGCCGTCTTCAACCCCGGACTGACGCGCGGCGACGGCGGCATGGTGCCGGCCGTGCTGACAGCCAGGCAGGGTGACAGCGACTTCGTCTTCCTCGACATGGGCCGCGCCGGCTTCGATCTTTCCGATCGCGGCGTCACCGGGCGTCCGGCGCCGGGCGCGCTCGACGTCTATGCCTGGACCGAACGCGGCATCTACCGCGCCGGCGAGGACGTCCATGTCGCAGCACTTGCCCGCGACAGCGCCGCCAAGGCGGTCGAGAACCTGCCGCTGACCTTCATCTTCACCCGTCCCGACGGCGTCGAGAACCGCCGCATCGTCAGCGACGGCGCATCGGCCGGCGGCCACGCCGTCGACCTGCCGCTCGAAGCCAACGCCATGCGCGGCACCTGGACGGTGGCGATCCACACCGACCCCAAGCAGGCGGCGGTCGTCAGCCAGATGTTTTTGGTCGAGGATTTCGTGCCGGATCGCATCGAGTTCGACCTGTCCTCCGACAAGCAGGAGATCGCGCAGGGCGAAACCGCCAACGTTACCGTCGACGGCCGCTTCCTTTATGGCGCGCCGGCCGCCGGGCTCGCGCTCGAAGGCGAACTGACGCTGTCGACCACCCGCGACTGGGACCGCTTCAAGGGCTATTCCTTCGGCCTCGCCGACGAGCAGTCGGCGGAACCGTCAGTCACCCCGTTCACCGGCCTGCCGGTGGTCGGCGACGACGGCGAGGCGACCTTCCCGGTTTCCGTCGACCAGTTGCCCTCGACCACCAGGCTGGTCGACGCCAAGGTTACGGTCAGGATGCGCGAGACCGGCGGCCGCGCCGTCGAACGCTCGCTCAACATCGCCATCCGGCCGCAGGGCCAGATGATCGGCATCCGCCCGGATTTCGACGGCGACGAGGTGCCGCAAGGCGGCACGGCGAAGTTCAGCCTGGTTGCCGTCGACCCCGACGGCAAGCGCGTGGCGCTGCAGGGCGCGCAATGGTCGCTGGTCAAGGTCGAACGCAACTACCAATGGTACCGCTCGAGCAATTCCTGGAACTATGAGCCGGTCACCTTCACCAAGTCGGTGGCCAGCGGCCGGGTCGACCTGACCGCCGACGGCGAAGCCACGGTCTCGCTGCCGGTCGACTGGGGCCGCTACCGACTCGAGATCGAGACGTCTGACCCGGAGGGCCCGGCGACCAGCTACGAGTTCGACGCCGGCTGGTATGTCAGCTCCACCACCACCGAAACGCCCGATGGCCTCGAGATCGCCCTCGACAAGGACAGCTATGCGGCGGGCGAAGTGGCCAAGCTCAAAGTGTCGCCGCATTTTGCCGGCGAGCTGCTCGTCACCATCGGCGCCGACAAGCTCTTGAAGACCGTCACCGCCAGCGTGCCGGCCGGCGGCAGCACCATCGACATCCCGGTCGGCGACGACTGGGGCGCCGGCGCCTATGTCACGGCAACGCTGTTCAGGCCGGGTGATGCGCAGGAAACCCGCATGCCGGCGCGCGCCATCGGCGTCAAATGGCTGAAGGTCGATCCGGGCTCGAAAAAACTCGCCGTCAGCCTGACGCCGCCGGACAAGACCATGCCGCGCCAGCAGCTGTCGATCCCGGTTTCGGTGGCCGGCGTGCAGCCGGGCGCCAACGCCTATGTCATGGTCGCGGCCGTCGACGTCGGCATCCTCAACCTGACCAACTACAAGGTGCCGGATCCGGAGACCTGGTTCTTCGGCCAGCGCATGCTCGGCCTTGAAGTACGCGACCTCTACGGCCGCCTGATCGACGGCTCGCTGGGCACGACCGGCAAGCTGCGCAGCGGCGGCGACGGCGCCAACATCCAGTCGCAAGGCAGCCCGCCGACCGAAAAGCTGGTCGCCTTCTTCTCCGGTCCGGTCCAGCTCGACGCCGACGGCAAGGCGCGGGTCGACTTCGACATCCCGCAGTTCAACGGCACCGTGCGCGTCATGGCCGTCGCCTGGACCGAGGACGGGGTCGGCCATGCCCAATCCGACGTGATCGTGCGCGATCCGGTGGTGATCACCGCCGGCCTGCCGCGCTTCCTGGCGCCCGGCGATTCGGCCGTCATGCGGCTCGATGTCACCGACGCCGACGGTCCGGAGGGCGACTATGCGCTGTCTATAAGCACGTCAGGCGATCTTTCGACCGGCGATGCCGCCCTGCCCGAAAAGCTGACGCTGGCCAAGGGCAAGCGGCAGACGCTGACCGTGCCGCTGATCGCTGAAACGCCGGGCAACGCCTCGATCACCATCAAGCTCGCCCATGCCGACGGCACCGCTGTCGAGCAGACGCTCTATGTTCCGGTGCGGCCGGCGCAATTGCCGGTGACCACCCGTATGGTGGTCGACCTCAAGGGCAAAGGCGGCTCGCTGCGCGTTGACAAGGAGCTCTTGGCGGCAAGCCTGCTCGACGGTGCTTCGGTCAGCGTCGGCGTTTCACAGGCGGCGGCCTTCGACGTGCCCTCGCTGCTGATGACGCTCGACCGCTACCCCTATGGCTGCGCCGAGCAGACCACCAGCCGGGCCATGCCGCTGCTCTATGTCAACGAGATGGCGTCGGGCGTCGGCATGGCCAGCGACGCCGATCTGCACGGCCGCATCCAGGACGCCATCTACAAGGTGCTGAGCTACCAGGCCTCGGCCGGCAGCTTCGGCCTGTGGGCTCCGGGCTCCGGCGATTTGTGGCTCGACGCCTATGTCACCGACTTCCTGACCCGGGCGCGCGAGCAGAAATACGACGTGCCGGCGCTGGCGATGAACCAGGCGTTGAGCAATCTGCAAAACGCGATCGGCTATGACCAGGACGTCAAGGATCGCGGCAGCGAGATCGCCTATGCGCTCTATGTGCTGGCCCGCAACAAGAAGGCCTCGATCGGCGATCTGCGCTACTATGCCGACACCCAGCTCGAAGCCTTTACCAGCCCGATGGCCGTCGCCCAATTGGCGGCGGGCCTGGCGCTCTATGGCGATACGCAGCGCTCGGAAGCCACCTTCCAGGCCGCCCTGCAACTGGCCAATTCGACCTCGGCATACGACTACTACAGGTCCGATTATGGCTCGCCGCTGCGTGACGGCGCGGCGATGCTGGTGCTTGCCGCCGAATCCAAGCCGGTGCCGACGATCGTGCCGGTGCTGATCAAGCGGGTGACGCAGGAACGCGCCGCCGTCAGATGGACCAGCACGCAGGACGAGTCCTGGATGCTGCTGGCGGCGCGTGCCCTAAAGGCCGGCAATGATGCGATCGCGCTGACCATCAATGGCGCGCCGCATGCCGGCGCCTATTCGGACCAGATCGCCGGCAGCGACATTGCCGACAGTCCGCTGACCGTCGCCAACACCGGCAGCAACCCGTTGCAGGCGGTCGTCACCACGGTGGCCTCGCCGATCCAGCCGCTGCCGGCCAGCGGCGACGGCTTCACCATCGGCCGCACCTACTACAAGCTCGACGGCACCGAAGCCAATGTCACGCAGGCGACCCAGAACGAACGCTATGTCGTCGTGCTAAATGTCTATGAGCAGAACAAATGGCCGTCGCGGCTGGTGATCACCGATCTGCTGCCGGCCGGCTTCGAGATCGACAATCCGGGCCTGGTTTCCAGCGCCCAATTGTCGAATTTCTCCTGGCTGGCCCAGACCGACGCCGCCCATCTCGAATTCCGCGACGACCGTTTCGTCGCCGCTTTCAATCCGAACGACGGCGAAGGCGACCGCAACATCACGCTCGCCTATGTCGTGCGTGCGGTGACGCCGGGCACCTATGCCCACCCGGCGGCAACCGTCGAGGACATGTACCGGCCGCAATATTCGGCCCGCACCGCGACCGGCATGATGGAGGTTAGGGCGCCGTAAGGCGGCGAACAGGAACATGGCGATGGCGCTGCCCCTCATTGCCCTGCCGGGCATTTCTCCCCGTATAGTGACGGGGAGAAAGACGCCTGCGCCGAAGTTTTCGCCAAATTCGAACGCTGCAGAAAAGCCGCCGTGGGCCGTGACAGCCCCCTTCTCCCCGTCGCTATACGGGGAGAAGGTGCCGGCAGGCGGATGAGGGGCAGCGCCGTGCTCTCCAAAAAATTCCTGCGCCGTTCAGCCATCGCCGCCGCCTCCCTCTCCGGCTTCGCAGCAATCGCCGCCGCCACCCTTTGGCAGCTCGACCGCGCCTTTCCGCCGCCGCTGCCGGCGGCGCTGACGGTATCGACCGAAGTCCAAGACCGCGACGGCCAACTGTTGCGGGCCTTCGCCACGCCGGACGGCTATTGGCGGCTCGCCACCCGCCTCGACCAGGTCGACAGACAGTTCGTCGACATGCTGGTGACTTACGAGGACAAGCGCTTCTGGGATCATGAAGGCGTCGACGTGCTGGCGCTGGCCCGCGCCGCCGGCCAGTTCGCGACCAATGGCCGTATCGTCTCCGGCGGCTCGACGCTGTCGATGCAGCTCGCCCGGCTGACCGAACCGCGCGACAGCCGCAGCCTCGGCTCCAAGCTCAAGCAGCTGCTGCGCGCCCTGCAGATCGAGCGGCGGCTCAGCAAGGGCGAGATCCTCGAACGCTATCTGACGCTGGCGCCCTATGGCGGCAATCTCGAAGGCGTGCGCGCCGCCTCGCTGGCCTATTTCGGCAAGGAGCCGAAGCGGCTGGACGTCTCGGAGGCGGCGCTGCTCGTCGCGCTGCCGCAACTGCCGGAAAAGCGCCGGCCCGACCGCAACCTGGCAATCGCTCACGCCGCCCGCGACCGGGTGCTGACGCGCATGGTCGCATCAGGCCTGCTCGGCGAGCGCGAGGCCGCACGTGCCGCGCTCGACGATGTTCCCGCCAGCCGCCGCCCGCTGCCGGCACTCGCCGCCCATGCCGCTTATGCAGTGCTGCCCCGGGCCGTCCCCGGCCACAAGCTGCGGCTGACGATCCGCAAGAGTGTCCAGAAAGGGCTGGAACAGGTGGCCAGGGCTGCCGCCGCCAGGCTCGGCCCTCGCCTGTCCGTCGCCATGGTGCTGGCTGACGCCCGCACCGGCGACATCCTCGGCGAAGTCGGCTCTGCCGACTATTTCGACGCCAGCCGCTCTGGTTGGATCGATATGACCAGGATCGTCCGCTCGCCCGGTTCAACGCTGAAACCGTTCATCTACGGGCTCGCCTTCGAGCAGGGATTGGTGGCGCAGGAAACGCTGATCGATGACAGGCCGACGGATTTCTCCGGCTATCGGCCGAAGAATTTCGACATGGGCTATCAGGGCGACGTTAGCATCAGGCAGGCGCTGCAGCTGTCGCTCAACGTGCCGGCGATCAGTGTGCTCGACGCGGTCGGGCCGGCGCGGCTGCTCGCGCGCTTCCGGCAGGCCGGCGTCACGCCGATCCTGCCCGTCAACAAGGCGCCGGGTCTCGCCATCGGCCTTGGCGGCGTCGGCGTGACGTTGCGCGACCTCGTCCAGCTCTATGCCGGGCTCGCCAATGTCGGCAAGGCACACACGCTGCATGACGGCACCGAGCCGGCGAATGCCAAGCGCTCGACCGCTACCGTCCTCGACGACCAGGCGAACTGGCAGATCACCGACATATTGTCGGGCGTCAAGCCGCCCGAGGGCGCCGCCCAGCGCGGCATTGCCTACAAGACCGGCACCTCCTACGGCTACCGCGATGCCTGGTCGGTCGGCTTCGACGGGCGCTACGTGCTGGGCGTCTGGGTCGGCCGCCCCGACGCCGGCGCGGTGCCCGGCCTGTCCGGCTATGCCTCGGCCGCACCGATCCTGTTCGAGGGCTTTGTCCGCTCCGGCCTGGCTGCCGTGCCGCTGCCGGGCCAGCCGGCCGGCGTCACCAGGCCCAGGCGCGACGATCTGCCGGTGACATTGGCGCGCTTCGGTTCTGGCGCCGACGGCCTGGTCCAGGCGACGCCGACCGAGCCCGCGCCGACGATCATCTTTCCGCCCGACGGCGCCTACGTCGATCTCGGCGCCACCGCCGCCGACGCCACGCCGCTGGTGCTGAAGCTGCAAGGCGGCCGCGCCCCGTTTCGCTGGCTGGCCAACGGTAAGCCCCTGGTCGGCCTCGACCGGCGGCGCACCGCGACCTGGCAGCCGGACGGCGCCGGCTATTCGACCCTGACCGTGATCGACGCGGCCGGGCGCGCGGCCAGCGTGAAAGTGTTCGTTGAATAGAATG
Source organism: Mesorhizobium sp. WSM4817 (assembly GCF_055811135.1). Taxonomy (NCBI): domain Bacteria; kingdom Pseudomonadati; phylum Pseudomonadota; class Alphaproteobacteria; order Hyphomicrobiales; family Phyllobacteriaceae; genus Mesorhizobium; species Mesorhizobium sp. WSM4817. The sequence continues at coordinate 260,130 of NZ_JBVVQQ010000005.1, forward strand.
CGCCAAGCGATTCAGGGAATTGGCTTTCCATTAGGTCGGCGAGTAAGCAGGACACGCTCGACTCCTCAGGCCATTGCCGAGGCGCGACCTGTCTCTAGATAGATTGCTTCATGTGCCCGGATTCGGCACTGCAGCGTTGCGTGGAAAGAATTTCTTCGTGATGCCGAAAGCCGGCGAAAAATTGCTTCATAAGGCCAAAAAAAGCAACATTGAATGCATCTAATTTCTACCAATTCAGTAGATTGAGGTGATCTCAACGGAGGCGGAAATGACCAATCCTCATTTCAGGAAACTGCTCGGCGCACTGGTCGCCACATCTGTCCAGTTCGGCACGCTCGGTTTCGCGTTCGCCGATACCACCATCCTCAACGTGTCGTATGACCCGACGCGTGAGCTTTACAAGCAATTCGACGAGGCCTTCGCCGCCCACTGGCAGGCCGAGACCGGCGAGACGGTAACCGTCCAGCAGTCGCATGGCGGCTCGGGCGCGCAGGCCCGCGCGGTGATCGACGGCCTCGACGCCGACGTGGTGACGCTGGCGCTAGAAGGCGACATCAACGCCATCGTCGAGAAATCGAAGAAGATCAATCCCGACTGGCGGACCAAGTTCGAGAACAATTCGGCGCCCTACACCTCGACCATCATCTTCCTTGTCCGCAAGGGCAATCCGAAAGGCATCAACGACTGGGGCGATCTGGTCAAGGACGACGTCCAGGTGATCACGCCGAACCCCAAGACTTCGGGCGGCGCACGCTGGAACTATCTCGCCGCCTGGGCCTATGCCAACGCCAAGGATGGCGGTGACGAGGCCAAGACCAAGGAATTCGTCGGCAATCTCTACGCGCATGTTCCGGTACTCGACACCGGTGCGCGCGGCGCAACCGTGACCTTCGCGCAAAAAGGCCTCGGCGACGTGCTGCTGGCCTGGGAAAACGAGGCCTATCTGGCGCTCGACGAATTCGGCGCCGACAATTTCGATATCGTCTACCCGCCGACCTCGATCCTGGCCGAGCCGCCGGTCGCCGTGGTCGACGCCAATGTCGATGCCAAGGGCACGCGAAAAGTCGCCGAAGCCTATCTGAGCTACCTCTACTCCAAGGAAGGCCAGACGCTGATCGCCAAGAACCACTATCGCCCGTCGAAGCCGGATTTGGTACCGCCCGAGGACCTCGCGAAACTGCCTGAGATCAAGCTGATCACCATCGACGATCCGCTTTTTGGCGGTTGGAAGAAAGCACAGCCTTACCATTTCGGCGACGGTGGTATATTCGACCAGATCTACAAGCCGGCCCAGTAGACCCAGTTAGCTAGACTCTAGATCAGGACGACATGACCACAGCACCCGCCAAGGCGGGGTGGCGGTTCAGACAGCCGAGCGTCATTCCGGGTTTCGGATTGACGCTCGGCTTCTCGCTTGCCTACCTCACGCTCATCATCCTCATTCCCTTGTCAGGGCTGATCTGGCGATCGGCCGCGCTTGGCTGGGCCGATTTCTGGGCGATCGCCACCGACCGCCGCACCATCAACGCGCTTGAAATCAGCTTTGGCACCGCCTTCATTGCCGCCATGGTCAATGTCGTCTTCGGCACGATCGTTGCCTGGGTGCTGGTGCGCTACAGCTTTCCTGGCCGTCGCATCGTCGATGCCATGGTCGACCTGCCCTTCGCCTTGCCGACGGCGGTCGCCGGCATCGCGCTGACCACGCTCTACGCGCCGAACGGCTGGCTCGGCAGTCTGCTGGCGCCGCTCGGCGTCAAGGTCGCCTATACGCCGCTCGGCATCGTCATCGCGCTGATCTTCATCGGCCTGCCTTTTGTCGTGCGCACCGTCCAGCCGATCATGGAGGAGATCGACAAGGAGGTCGAGGAAGTGGCTGCCACGCTCGGCGCCAATCGCTTCCAGACAATCGCCCGGGTTCTGCTTCCGGGCCTGGCGCCGGCCATCGTCACCGGTTTCGCGCTGGCTTTCGCGCGCGGTGTCGGCGAGTACGGCTCCGTCATCTTCATCGCCGGCAACCTGCCCTACAAATCCGAGATCGCGCCGCTTCTGATCGTCATCCGGCTGGAGGAATACAACTATGCGGCGGCGACCGCGATCGCGGCGATCATGCTCGCTTTGTCGTTCGTGATGCTGCTGGTCATCAATCTGGTGCAGACGTGGAGCCGCAAGCGCTATGGCTGATCCGGAGATCAAATCCTACGCACCGCACCACGAAAGCCAGTCGGCGGCAGTGACCGAGAGCCGCCCGGCGAAAGCCGTGCTGATGATCGTGACCTTTGCCTTCCTCGGCATTTTCCTGCTGTTGCCGCTGATCGTCGTCTTCAACGAGGCTTTCGCAAAGGGCATCGGTGCCTATACCGAGGCGCTGACCAATCCCGACACGCGTTCGGCGATCCACCTGACGCTGCTGGTGGCGGCGATCTCGGTGCCGCTCAACATCGTCTTCGGCGTCTCCGCCGCCTGGGCGATCGCCAAGTTCGAGTTCAAGGGCAAGGCCTTCCTGACCACGCTGATCGACCTGCCGTTTTCGGTATCGCCGGTCATTTCCGGCCTGGTCTATGTGCTGTTATTCGGCGCGCAAGGCCTGTTCGGCGCCTGGCTGAAGGCGCATGGCATCGTCATCCTGTTTGCCGTGCCGGGCATCGTGCTGGCCACCATCTTCGTCACCTTCCCGTTCGTCGCCCGCGAACTGATCCCCTTGATGCAGGAACAGGGCAACGGCGACGAGGAGGCGGCGCTGTCGCTCGGCGCCAATGGCTGGCAGGCGTTCTGGTACGTAACGCTGCCCAACGTCAAATGGGGGCTGCTCTACGGGGTCTTGTTGTGCAATGCCCGCGCCATGGGCGAGTTCGGCGCGGTCTCCGTCGTGTCGGGCCACATACGCGGACTGACCAACACCATGCCGCTGCATGTCGAAATCCTCTATAACGAATACAATGCCGCAGCCGCCTTCGCCGTCGCTTCACTGCTTGCCGGCCTGGCGCTGGTCACGCTGGTCTTGAAAACACTTCTCGAGATGCGCTACGGCGCCGAGCTCGCCGCGACGCGCGGACACTGAAAAAAGGGACGGTTGATGGAAGTTCGCGTTGCCAACGTGCGTAAGGAGTTTGAGCGGTTTCCGGCCCTCCACGACGTTTCGCTCGACATCAAGTCCGGCGAACTGATCGCGCTGCTCGGGCCATCCGGCTCCGGCAAGACGACGCTGCTCAGGCTGATCGCCGGGCTGGAGCGGCCGACGAAAGGCAAGATCTTCTTTGGCGAGGAGGATGCGTCGCAAAAGTCGATCCAGCAGCGCAATGTCGGCTTCGTTTTCCAGCATTATGCGCTGTTTCGCCATATGACGGTCGCCGACAATATCGGCTTCGGCCTAAAAGTTCGGCACGGACCGTCACGGCCGTCGGCGCAGGAAATCCGCCGCCGTGCCTCAGAGCTTCTCGACCTCGTCCAGCTTTCCGGCTTGGAAAAGCGCTATCCCGCTCAGCTTTCGGGCGGCCAGCGCCAGCGCGTGGCGCTAGCCCGCGCGATGGCGATCGAACCGGCCGTGCTTTTGCTGGACGAGCCGTTCGGCGCGCTCGACGCCCAGGTCCGCCGCGAATTGCGCCGCTGGCTGCGCGACATCCACGACGCCACCGGCCACACCACGGTCTTTGTCACCCATGACCAGGAAGAAGCGCTCGAGCTTGCCGACCGCGTCGTGGTGATGAGCCAGGGCAGCATAGAGCAGGTCGGCACCGCCGACGAAATCTACGACACGCCGAATTCGCCCTTTGTCTACGGCTTCATCGGTGAATCGAGCGCGCTTCCGGTCAAGGTCGAGGACGGCCAGGTCTGGATCGCCGATCGCCCGATCGGGCTGTCGGCGCCGCAGGCGCCGCGGGGCGAAGCAACGCTGTTCTTCCGCCCGCACGATGTCGACCTGGTGGACGAATGCAATGGCTGCATCGCCGGCACGGTCGCCGCCAGCCGCCGCGTCGCCGGCACCAGACGGGTGGAGCTCGAAATCGGCGGCGAGCGCCAGCGGGTCGAGATCGAGCTGCCGGTCGACCATCCGGCGGCGCAGAAGAGCCGGGTGGCGTTCAGGCCGCGGCGCTGGAAGCTTTTTCCGGCTGCTTGATCCCCTTCCGGCGCTACTCAGCCAGTTCTCGACCTTCAGGCCCTTGATCCGGTTGAACTCTCCCATGTTGGCGGTTACCAGGGTGGTGTCCAGCGCGTAGGCGTGGGCAGCAATAAAAAGGTCGTTTTGGCCAATAGTGGCTCTGCCCGCCGGGTTTCGGATCATGTCGCTGACAAGTTGGTGTCCAGCATGAGCCGCATTTCTTTCGGATTTGACAGGCATATCGTCGGTTCCGGGGAAGTCGTCCTCGGGACCGAGCGGTGGCTCTTGCGCCCATTGCGCGAGCAGCGCCGAGAGGCCAGGTTTGCGGACCGGCTCGATGACCAGGCGGTCGCCTTCACGGCTGATCAAGACCTTTTCGCCGAAGAGCTCGAACTCGACAGGAATGCGCACCGCCTGGCTGCGATTGTTGCGAAACAGTTTCGCCTCTTTCGGCGGAGTCTTGGAATGGCGGCGCTGGGGCATAGCGATGGCTCCTTTGTTTTACCATTTGTAAAATGCCAGACAGTGTCGCGATGCAATCGTCTTGCCAACGCATGGGGACTGCTGCCCAGGTGCTTCGCAAGACTCCGGGTGAAAGAAAATCCTAGCAACGGCCTGGAATGGGAACATTTTTCTCGCGATGGCGTGGTGAAGCCGCTCTTCGTGTCTCGTCGCCCACCATCCCTTGCCGCTATGGTTCGGCAATAAGCGCACTGCATCGGAGTCCTGTTTTCATGAAGCGATTTTTGCTTGGCGTCGCCACATTGGCCGGCCTGTTCCTCGCATCCTCCCAAGCCTGGTCGGCCGACAAATTGCTGAACGCGTCCTATGATGTCGGCCGCGAACTGTTTGCGCAGATCAACAAGGCCTTCGTCGCAGAGCACCCCGGCGTGACCGTCGACCAGTCGCATGCCGGGACGTCGGCGCAGGCGCGTGCCATCGCCGAAGGCCTCGGCGCCGATGTGGTCACCTTCAACCAGGTCCTCGACATCGACTTCCTGGTCTCGAAGGGGCTTATCTCCGCCGACTGGCAGAAGGACTTCCCCGACAACGCCTCGCCTTTCTATTCGCTGCCGTCCTTTTTGGTGCGCGCCGGCAACCCGAAGAACATCAAGGATTGGAACGATCTCGTGCGCGACGACGTCCAGGTGATCTTCCCCAACCCGAAAACGTCGGGCAATGCGCGCTACACCTATCTCGCGGCCACCGCCTACGCCAAGGAGGCCTTCAAGGGCGACGACGCCAAGGTCAAGGAATTCGTCACCAAGCTGTTCAACAACGTGCCGATCTTCGACTCTGGCGGGCGCGCCGCCACCACCACCTTCGTGCAGCGTGAGATCGGCGACGTGCTGATCACCTTCGAGTCGGAAACGCGCGGCGTCCGCAGGGAGTATGGCGATGACAAGTTCGAGCAGGTGACGCCCTCGGTCAGCCTGCTGGCGGAGTTTCCGGTGGCGATCGTCGACACGGTCGCCGACGAGCATGGCACGCGTGACCTCGCCAAGACCTATCTCGACTTCCTCTACACGCCGCAGGGCCAGGACATCGCCGCCCGCAACGGCCTGCGGGCTCGCGACGCGGCGGTCGCCACCAAATACAAGGCCGAGTTTCCCGACGTCCGGCTGCTGACGGTCGAAGATGTCTTCGGCGGCTGGGCCAAGATCCAGGCCGAGCATTTCGCCGCCGGCGGACTGCTCGACCAGACCTATGGCAGCCGCTGAAGCAAGCGATCTTCGAAATCGATAGAAAACCGGCTTTTGCCGGCCTTCTTCGTTTTTCGCGCTCCGGACAGGTGATTTCCCGCACGTTCCTAGCGCGCCGTCCAAAACGTCACGAAGAATCAACGTGTTTGTGCCTACTGTGCCCGCGGACGGCTTGTTTCGCGAAACTGCATCGCGCGCCAAAACGTCATGATTTGCACACAAACAACCGCCAGATGCGGGCGGTTGGGGTTTTCATGAACTGAATCGGGCATGCTTACCAAAAAAGGCAAATACGGCCTCAAGGCCCTCGTGCATCTGTCAGGCTTGCCGGTCGGCCAGCTGGCGTTCGTCAACGACATTGCCGTCGCCAACAACATCCCGAAGAAATTCCTCGATGCCATTCTGGGCGAATTGCGCAATGCCGGGTTCGTCCAGAGCCGCAAGGGCAAGGAAGGCGGCTATCGCCTCGCCCGGCCGGCCTCCGAGATAAAGATCGGCCATGTCGTGCGTGTCCTCGACGGGCCGCTGGCGCCGATCCCTTGCGCCAGCCGCACCCAATATCAGCGCTGCGATGATTGCGACGAGGCGACATGCCAGGTCCGGAACATGATGCTGGAGGTGCGCCATGCGATCGCCGAGGTGCTGGACAATCGCAGCCTCGCCGCCATGCGCGACGCCGACAATGACGATTTTCCAGTCGAACTGACCTCGCAGATCTGATCTGGCGTCCTGAAGCGACATCGGCGCCGGCCACCCCTCATGAATTCGCCTCGAACAGGCTTATGACGTCGCCGACAATGTCGGCGATCGGGCGCGTTGCATCGAGCGTCAATGCATTCTCGTCGGCTGCCGGCGCTTCGAGCGTGGCGAACTGGCTGTCGACCAGGCTTGCCGGCATGAAATGGCCTTGGCGGGAGCCGACACGCTGCTTTGCCGTCGCCGGATCGATTTCCAGGTAGAGGAACAAAATGTCCTGGCAAAAGCCGCGCAGACGCTCGCGGTAGCTGCGCTTGAGCGCCGAGCAGGCGGCGACGACGCTCTGCCCATCGCCGACCGGTCCGGCAATGCGCTGGCCGATCGCGTCGAGCCAGCCTTCGCGCAGTGCGTCGGTCAGCGGCTCGCCGCTTGCCATGCGTGCGACGTTTTCCGGTGGATGCAGCCTGTCGCCCTCGACGAAGACAGCGCCCAATGCGGCCGCCAGCGCTTCGCCGACGGCCGACTTGCCACAGCCGGCGACGCCCATCACCACGACGGCCGGTGCGGGCCGAATGCGATCGCTCTGCATTTGTGCTGTCTTTTGGTCCACGATGCGGGTCAGCGGCTGGCCGGCGCGCGGCCGTAAAGCAGGAGCATGGCGACGATGACGACGCCATAGATGATCTGCCGCCCCGCCTCCGGCATCTGCATGACGGAAAGAATGGATTGCAAAAGCGTGATCAGGATGACGCCCGCGACCGTGCCGAGATAGGAGCCACGGCCGCCGAGGATCGAGGTGCCGCCAAGCACCACCGCAGCGATCGACGGCAGGAGATAGGCGTCGCCCATCGACTGCGCCGCCTTGGAGGCATAGCCGGCCAGAAGCACGCCGCCGAAGGCGGAGAGCCCGCCGGATACGGCGAAGGCGATCAGCACCACGCGCCGCGTGTCGATGCCGGAGAGGTAGGCGGCGCGCTCGCGGTTGCCGATGCCGTAGACCGTGCGGCCGAAGCCGGTGCGGGTCAGCACGAAAACCATCGCAGCACCGATCAGCGCCCAGATGACGACGGCGTTGGGCACGCCCGGAATGGCAAAGCCGGTCGCCAGATAGCGCATCGCCCGGGTCGCCGAATCCTGTGGCGAGAAGCCGCCGGTATAGACCACCATCAGCCCTTGCGCGACGGCATTGGTGGCGAGCGTGATGATCATCGAGGGAATGCGCAGATAAGCGACGCCGATGCCGTTGACGATGCCGATCGCGACGCCGCAGAAAATGCCGAACGGGATCGCCAGCGCCACGCCGAGCGGGCCGTAGGCGGCGGCCGCACAGGCCATCATCGCGCCCGTCGCCACCGACCACGGCACCGACAGGTCGATCTGGCCAAGCAGGATGACCAGCATCATTCCGGTGGCGATGACGCCGAGAAACGACGCCACCTTGAGCTGCTGCAGCAGATATTCCGGCGACAGGAAGCTGCGCGAATAAAGGCTGCCGACAAACAGCAGCAGCACGATGCAGGCAAAGGCGGTCAGCACCGCAGGGTCGGCGCGGCGGATGAATTTCGGCATGCGGCCGGCGATGCCGGCGATGGTCGTTTCGCTCACAGGAACCACTCCAGCCGGTTGCGGACCCTGAACAGGGCGAAGGCGCCGAGGCTGACGGCGATCAGCAGGATGACGCCCTGGAACAGCGGCTGCCAGAGCGGATCGAAATCGAAGACGAAGAGCAGGTCGCCGATGGTGCGGAAGGCGAGCGCGCCGAAAATCGCGCCGATGGCGCTGCCCTTGCCGCCGAACAATGAGACGCCGCCGAGCACCACGGCGGCGATCGAGAACAGCGTATAGGCATTGCCGCTGGCATAGGCCGCCTCGCCTGTATAGGTGAAGAAGGTCAGGAACAGCCCGCCGATCGCGGCGAGCAGGCCGGCCAGCGCATAGGCGGCGAATTTTCCCCGGCGGATCGGCACGCCGGACATGTAGGCTGCCATCTCCGACGATCCGGCCGCGTAAGCGGCGCGGCCGAGCACCGACCGGCTGAACGGCACCCAGACGACGAGCACGATGGCCAGCAGCGCCACCAGGCTCGCCGGCACCACGCCGAACAGCCGCCCGGTCAGCGCGTCGGCAAGATCCTCGTTGACCGAACCGCCCGGGAACGGTCGCAGCAGCAGCGCGATGCCGAAATAGACCGCGCCGGTGGCAATGGTGGTGACGATCGGCTGCAGCCGTCCGTAGATGACGATGGCGCCGTTGATCGCCCCGCACAGCAGTCCGGTGCCGAGCACCGCGACGACGCCGAAGGCGGTCTCGATGCCGGTGCCGATGACCAGCCATGAGGCCAGGCAATTGGTCAGCAGAAAGATCATGCCGACGGAAAGGTCGATGCCGGCGGTGATCACCACCAGCGTCTGCGCCATGGCGACGAAGGCAAGCAGCACGCCTTTGTTGGAAGCCGTCTGCACGACATTGGCGGTAAAGCCGGCCGGATGGTTCGAGGTGTAGATCGTGAACATCACGATGAAGATACCGAACGCCAGCAGCGTTCCGCGTTGTTCGGCAAGCCAGTAGCGCCAATCCTTCACGCGTCTGCTCCTTGGCTGACGGGCATCTCTTCGCCATGGATGTTGAGCGCGCTGGCGATCAGCGCCCGCTCGGTGATTTCGGCGCCGACCAGCTCGCGCTTGACCGCTCCGTCATAGAGCACCAGCACCCGGTCGCAGCAGCCGATCAGCTCGTCATAGTCGGTCGAGTAAAACAGGATCGCCGCGCCCTGGTCGGCAAGCTTGCGCATCAGCTGATACAGTTCCTGCTTGGTGCCGACGTCGATGCCGCGCGTCGGGTCGTTGAGCAGGATGATGCGCGGCTGCCGCATCAGCCATTTGGCGATGACCACCTTCTGTTGGTTGCCGCCGGACAGCGCGCCAACCGGGATGTCGAGGCCGGCCGTCTTGATCGCCAGCAGGGCGACCATTTCGTCGATCAGCCGCTGCTCGGCGGCACGGTCGATGATGCCGGCCCTGGATAACCGGTCGAGTGCGGCAAAGGAGAGGTTTTCGCGCACCGTCATCGGCAGCATCAGGCCTTCGGTCTTGCGGTCCTCCGGGATCAGCGCCATGCCGATCCGGTCACCGCGGGCCTTGGCCGGGCTGGCGATCGCCACCGGTTTGCCGTCGATCAGTATCTGGCCGCTGAGGCCGCGCAGCACGCCGAAGAAGGCGAGCAGCAATTCGCGCTGGCCCTGGCCGTCGAGACCGCCGAGGCCGACGACCTCTCCTGCCCCGACCGTGAGCGAGATATTGTCCAGCCGGTCGGTCCACGACAGTTTTCGCGCCTCAAGCACCGGAGCGGTTATAGCCGGGGCGCGCACCGGCTTCGGTGGAAAAATATGGCTGTATTCGCGGCCGATCATCAGCTCGACGACTTCATTGTCGCTCTTCGAGCCCGCAGCATAGCTGGCGACGTTGCGGCCGTTGCGGTACACCGTGCACTGGTCGGCCAGTTCGGCGATCTCGTTCATCCGATGCGAGATGTAGAGCAGCGCCAACCCTTCCGAGCGCAGCCGCTTCAAGACGCCAAAAATCTTGGCGACGTCGGCCGCGGTCAGCGCCGAGGTCGCCTCGTCGAGGATCAAGATGCGCGGCTTCCTGGCAAGTGCTTTTGCGATCTCGACCATCTGCCGTCTTGAAAGCGGAAGGTCCTTGACCAGCGCCAGCGGGTGGATGTCGGCGGCGCCTGCACGAGCCAGGGCTTCTTCCGCGATGCGCCGCTGCGCCTTGCGGTCGATCATGCCGAACCGTTTCGGCGGATCGGAAATGACGATGTTGTCGGCGACGCTGAGTTCGGGGACGAGCGACAATTCCTGGAAGATGCAGACGATGCCGGCCTGGTTGGCCGCGGCCGGCGACGCGAAGCTCACCTCGCTTCCGTCCAGCATCATGCGGCCTTCGTCAGGCGCGACGACGCCGGCCATGACCTTGATCAGCGTCGATTTGCCGGCGCCGTTTTCGCCGAGGATGGCGTGGATGCTGCCTGGCGTGACCGAAAGCTCGGCCTTTTCCAGCGCCCGCACACCGCCATAGCGCTTGGATATGCCCTCCATGCGGAAGAGCGGAACCGCACCGTCCATCGGCCCCTCCCAAGGCGCTTGTTCTTCGGGACCGGCGCCGCGGAATACCCGCGGCGCCGAGCGACCAGCCTACTGGTTCTCCTTGCTCTGGCCCATGATTTCCTGCGCGGTGAAATTGATGCCGCAGGTCGGGAAGGAATTGCCGACGAAGAAATTGTCGGACTGGTCGGGGAAATAGTCCTCGCCCTCCTTGAAGTTCGGATCCTCGACGATCGCCAGCGGCAGCTTCACCGCCTGCGGGACGACCTGGCCTTCGAGCGCGGCGATCGCCGTCTTGATGGCGACCGCCACCTGGGCGGGTCCGGTTCCGGCCGACGAGCATTTCAGCCCTTCTGAGGCAAACTTGGCGCAGAATTTGCGAAAGCCATTCTCCGTTTCGCCGCCGAACGGCACGAACGGATGCTTGGCGTCGATCATCGCCTGGACGATGCCGGTGTCGCCGCCCTGCCCGGTGACGCCGTCGAAGGGACCGTTGGTGGCGATCGCGTCGGCCGTAGCCTTTTGCGCCACGCCGTCGTCCCATTTGCCGACGACTTCGGTGACCTCCCACTTCTTGCCTGAAGCGTCGAGGGCCTCATGGATGCCGTTGTGGCGGTCGGTGTCGACCGACGTGCCGGCAACGCCGCGCACCTCGAGGAGCTTGCCGCCATTGGGGATATGCTTGATCAGCCAGTTGGCCCACAATTCGCCAAGGCCTTTCTGGTCGACGTTGACGTTGATGGCGTCCTTGGTGTCGAGGATGTTGTCGAAGGCGACCAGCACCACGCCGGCTTGCTTGGCGCGCTTGATGACCGGACCGAACGCCGTCGGATTCTGCGCGTTGACAACGATCGCGTCATAGCCGGAATCGATGAAATTATTAATCGCCGAAATCTGCGCCGGCACGTCTTCGCCGGTCGAGACGACCTTGAATTCCTTGAGCTTGGCCGCGACTTCCGGCTGCGCCGCATAGGCTTTTGCCGTCTGCACCATCTGGATGCGCCAGGTGTTGGCGATGTAGCCATTGGCGAGCGCGATGCGGTACGGGCCTTCCTTCTTGGGGAACTTGAAGAACTGCGTGTCGGCGGCCCATGGCGCGAAGCATTCCGGCTCGGCGGATGGGCCTGCGACGATTTCCGGTTCGGCGAGCGCCGACGAACTCAGCATGACGAATGCAGTGGCGGCGACGACGCCACCTACGAGTGACTTGATCATCGATATTCCTCCCAGTTGCAGTTTCTGATTGTTCTTACGCGTCTCGCGTGCCTGGCTCGGCACCTCCTGCCTTGCCGTCGCGCTTTCAGGGTGGCCGAATGCCAGCCCGATCTCCTCCCTCGTGGCTCAGTAAACCGGAATAAAAACTATCATATTATACATAATAAACAAGCATCAGCTGTCGCTTATATATAATAAACAGACTTTCGCTGTTTCGCGAGCTTTCGCCTGGGTATAACTGGTAGCGCTACCATGACGTGGAGTAAAGCGGCATTTGGCGATGCCTGCAAGCGCTTTCAGCGGGCAGTGCTCTCACGGCGCTTGAGTTCGAAGCCAAGGTCTACGACCGGTTGTTGCGGCCGCTTGCCTGCAATCGCCGCGAGCGCCATGGCGACCGACAGCCGGCCGATCTCGTAGCGAGGCGTCCGGACGCTGGTGACCGAGGGGAAAGCCACTTCCATCATGTCGAGATCGTTGAAGCCTGTGATGCCGATCGTCTTCGGCACGGCGATCGAGGCGCGGTGGCACTCGAACAGCGCGCCGAGCGCGATGTCGTCATTGTTGCAGAAAATCCCGTCCAGCGTCGGCATCTTGGCCAGCGCGTCGCGAAACAATTCGCGCCCGAGCGTCACGCTGGACGGCACCGGCGTGGTGGTGACAAGCCGCGAGTTGAACAGGCCGGCCGCCTCCATCGCCGCGCGATAGCCGGCCAGACGCCGCTGCGAGCGCGGGTCCATGCGCGCGCCGATGAAGCCGATGCAGCGATAGCCCATTTCGATCATGTGCTCAGTCGCCGCCCTGCCGCCATCGAAATGCGAGAAGCCGACCATCATGTCGACCGGATCGGGGCCGGTCTCCATGACCTGCACCACCGGGCAGCCGGCCGTCTCGAGCAGTCTTCGCGAAACTGGCGTCTGGTCGATGCCCGCCACGATCAGCGCCGCCGGGCGCTGCGGGCCGAACACCTGCAGCAGCCGTTCCTCCTCGAGGCCGGAATAATGGGTGTTGCCGAACTGGATGCGGTAGGAGCTGTCGGACAGGCTGTCATAGATGCCGCGCAGCACTTCGGCAAAGACGCTGTTGGTGAGCGACGGCACCAGCACGCCAAAGACCTCGGCGCGCGCCGAAGCCAATGCTCGCGCATTCGGATCGGGCAGATAGCCGAGCTCATCGACAGCCGCCAGGATCTGGCGGCGCAGATCCTCCGAAACGCGCCCCGGCTCGCGCAAGGCGCGGGAGACGGTGATGGCGCCGACGCCGGCCTTGCGCGCGACATCGGCGATCGTCGGACGGCCGCCGCCGCGGCGCGAGCGCGGTTTGGTCATAGCCTGGTCCCGAACGCGGCGCCCTCGCCGAAGCGCGGCCGCGAAATGCTGTTCAGCGTCTTTGCCACTGTCGCCATGCCAACCCGACTTGCCGCACCCGACTTGCCACACCCGTCTGGCGTCGCGCAGCCTTACCCCATTGTCAAGCGAACCGGGCAAGACAGCTACCCGAACTCGGGCATTTGAATTTCGGCTGTGGGTGGGTTCGCGTGCGTCTTGTCGTCCACCGTGCTCATGCTTCTACGCCGTGCGTCGTCCGCTGCGCCAGTTCGTGGCATAGGGCAACGCGAACAGATAGAGACCGCTGAGCATGAGCAAGCCGAGCGGGATCAGCGGCATGAGATATACCCAGTAGGCGGGCTCGACACCTACCCCCAGGGTGATGAAGATGGCAGCGACGACCGCCGTAAAAATGATCGACAGCCAGCGGTGGAATTGCCGAATCCACGTGTTGCAGTTCATGAGCACCTCCTCTGAAGACGAGTTGAAGCGGATCGCGCGACCCGCTTGACGGCCTTTTTTTGCTACCTTGTTTCGTTGACAGACGTCTTGTTGGGCATGGCGTTTCGCCCGCAGATGCCTATGGCGCCGGCACGGCTATTCTATCCGCGCCAGGACCTGCTCCAGCTTCGCAAAGAACCGCTGCCACCCGTGTTGGGCGCCCTGGTAGTACTGCTGCTGGTCCGGCCGGAAGCCCAACTGCTCCATGCGCAGATGGGTCCCTGTGCTCGTAGGGGTGAGCGTCCACGTGACGACACTTCTGAGATCCTTGGTATCCCACGTGTAAGACAGCGTCTTGTTGGGCTCGACTGCCTGGACCTGACAGTCGACCGTCCCCCAGTCCGCGCTCAGATTGAAACGGTGCCCCTCGTCTGGCTTGAAATCGTTCTTCATCAGCCACTCCTCGATCAGGTGTGATTGGGTGAGCGCGCGCCAGATCTTTTCCGGCGGAAAAGCGACCTCCCGTTCAACAATGACGGCGCGCGTTTCGGTCTCGGTATTGGTCATTGGTCCATCCTTTTGAGCAGATCTTCGAGGTTGTCGAACCGGCTTTGCCAGAACCCAGCCATTTGGTTTGTCCAGTCGATCAGCGGCGCCAGGGCGCCGAACTCCGCGCTGTAGTGCGTGTTGCGGCCTTCGTGGCGGTCGCGCACCAATCCGGCCTGCTTCAGCACCCCAAGATGCTTTGACACGGCCGGTTGTGAGACCCCGGCCCGAGCGGTCAGGGCCGCGACGGTCTGGTCTCCGTCGCGACACAGCCGCTCGAAGATGGCCCGTCGCGTCGGATCGGCAAGCGTTTTGAAGAGGATCTCGTGGGGCTGTGACATGGCGATCGATAACTCTCTGGCTATTGGAAACCAATAACCGCCGAGATATGTGTCCGTCAAGCAGGAACCTGGACCGGGCTCCGCGTCACGGGGGCCTACCCCATGTCGCTGCCATCGCTCTGGCCAGCGGGGTCAGTGCTCAGGCCATCGCCGCGGCGCTGCGCCGTGCCTTCCACAGCACCAGCACCATGGCCGCTATGTTCAGCAGGTTCCAGGCGATGCCATTGAGGAACGCGGCGGCGTAGGAGCCGGTCAGATCGTAGATCCAGCCCGACATCCAGCCGCCGACTGCCATTCCGAAGATCGTTGCCATGATTACGATGCCGACGCGCTGGCCGGCCTCTTTGGCGGGCATGTATTCGCGCACGATGATGGCATAGCAAGGCACGATGCCGCCCTGCGACAGGCCGAAGACCAGCGAGACGACGTAAAGCGACGCGAGCCCGTCGAAGGGGATGTAGAACAACAGCGACAGGGCTTGCAGCACCGAGCCGATCAGCAGGGTTTTCACGCCGCCGATGCGATCGGCGAGGAAGCCGGACGCCAGCCGGCTGACGACGCCCGCCGCCATCATGATCGACAGCATGTCGGCGCCTCGCGCCACGCCGTAGCCGAGATCCATGCAATAGGCGACGATATGGACCTGCGGCATCGACATCGCCACGCAGCAGCCAAGGCCGGCGACGACGAGCAGCACCTGCAGCGCTGCCGGTGACAGCGAGATCGGCTGGACTGGCCGGCTGCCGGGTGAACCGGGAGCGGCGGCATGTGGTGCGCCGCGCCTGAGCAGCATGATCAGCGGCAGCATGGTGGCGAGGCAGACGACACCGATTGCGGCATAGGTGAAGCGCCAGCCCTCGCTCTGTATGACGTAGGGCATTGCCAACGGCCAGATTACCCCGGCGAGATAGCTGCCGGCGGCGGCAGCCGTCACCGCGACGCCACGGCGGCGGTTGAACCAGTGCGAGATGTCGGCGATCAGCGGCCCGAAAATCGCCGACGTGCCGACGCCGATCAAAAGTCCCTGGACAAGGGTGAACTGCAGGATCGAAGTGGTCAGCGACGCCAGCAGGAACCCGGTACCGAGCGTCACCGAGGCAATGAGCGCCGGTATCCAGTAGCCGATGCGGTCGATGGCGCGGCCGACCAGCACATTGCCGACGGCGAAACCGGCCATGGTCGCGGTATAGGGCATCGAAGCGGCGGCGCGATCGACGCCGAATTCGGCCTGCATGGCGGGCAGCACCACGACCACCGCCCACATGCCGACACCGCCGATCGTCGCCAGCAGCATCGAGATGCCGAGCCGCAGCCAGGCATAGGCGCTGTCTATGCCGGGGCTGCTCGGCCGGCTGGAGGCGGTTGTGGTCAAGGCGTTTCCTGTCCGCGGTTTTGCGCAAGTCGACGGGTTCGACACCACTATCGGCACATTGGCGGCGCCGTGCAGCGCCACATCGCGCAATTGCGTGGCTCCAGGGATTTTGAGCTGCAGTGGAACGGTGGCCGCCGTCCCGGAGTTTTTCATCAAACTTGCCAATAGGCCAATAGAAGGGAGAAGGAGCTTGTCATGACCGCGAAAAGGAAATGGTCGGCCGAGGTCACCGAGCACAGCGATGCGCTGGACCTCGAGGACCATATCTTCGAATCCCACGACCCCAAGAAGATCGCAGCCTCGCTGAAGCGATCGGCCGAGCACAGCGACCGGCGCAAGGCCGAGCCGTTCCAGTCCGCCATGTCGATGCTGAATTTCTACATCAACCGCGCCGGCACGAACCTGCCGGCCAAGCAGAAGAAAGTGCTGGAGGACGCCAAGGACGAACTGCGCGCCGCGTTTGGCCGCCCGAGAGAACACTGAGCAAGGAGCGAAGCGACGCGGCGCAGACCCTGGGAGCCATTCCGTGACAGCCGCCGAAGAATGCAACGGCTCAGAATAAAAGCGCTCTGTAGTGATCCTTCGCGCCCCCCTCTGTCCTGCCCTCTTTGCCAAGACTCGACATCTCCCCCACTTGGGGCAGATCGGCAGCTTCGCGGACAGCGTCCGCAAGGTTGGTGATTGGCGAAATCAGTGATGAAGCCAATCTCCCTCCTTGTGGGGGAGATGTCCGGCAGGACAGAGGGGGGCGCTGTCCCTCCGCGATCAAAGGTCCTGCACCGCAGCAGTGCTCCAAGGTAACGGCATGGATCTGGGGTCTGCGCGGCGTCGCTTCGCTCCTTGCTTCGCCCCAGGATGACGAAGGCATGGGACCCTGCGGCTAATCTCAAATCTTGGAGATTGGCGGCTGTGGCCCGGCGGCGATCGCGAACGGGGAGATTGCGAACGGCGAAATTGCGGGCGGTGGAGAAAGAAGATGAAGCGCTGCAGTGGTCCGCCGCGCCTTATCAGCGCGATTTGATGACGCCGTCGGTGTTGGCCAACAGCTTGCGCACCGCGTTGCGTGCCGCATCCGGTCGCTGCAGGCGGATGTTCCTTTCGATCGCCTCGTGCAGCTTCTGCGCGTGCTGCAGATCGTCCAGTTCCCGCGTCGTATAGGCGAACAGATGATCGAACGCCGATTCGATCAGCACGCCGAGCGGCACCAGGAGGTCGTTACCGGAGGCGCGCAGGATCGCCAGATGAAAACGCGTATCGGCGCGCGTGCGCTCCTGCAGCGTCGCCGCCGCGCCCATCTCCCGGCAGGCCCGGCTGATCTCGGCCATCTGCTCGTCTGTGCGCCGCATCGCGGCAAAGGCGGTCGCTTCCGGCTCGATGATGTGGCGGAACTCCTGCACCGTCTTCAGGAACACCTCGCGGTCGGGCGAGGTCGCGTACCAGGCCAGCACGTCGCGGTCGAGCAGGTTCCAGCGCTCTTTCGGCTCGACCCAGCTGCCGATCTTTGGACGCGACGCCAAAAGGCTCTTGGCCATCAGCATTTTTATCGCTTCGCGCACCGCCGAGCGGCTGACGTCGAAAGTCTCCGACCATTTGGCTTCATTAGGCAGGATGGTTCCCGGCGGATAGTCGCCGCGCACGATCCTGAGACCGATCTCGTTGGCCAGCGACGCGTGCACGCTCGCCCCAGGCATGCGCGCCGTATCGGCACGGCGAACGACAGCCGGGCGTTCGGCCGACGCCGCCCTGGCCGGTGTTTTTCGCTTATTCGGCTTGCCGTCCCGCATGCGTTCACAAAGTCCGGATTCCGAAAGCTGTCAAGCACCGGAACAGCCTCGGGCGGCAAAGCCTGCTTCTGTGCGCAGATCAGCCGGGATGCATCGGCCGGTCATGCCGTCCTGACGTATTTCCGCCAGCTGTGTTCCGGGCGAAAGCCGAGCATATCCCGCGCCTTGCGGTTGGAGAGCAGCGTCTCGTATTCGCCGAGCTCAACCTTAACCGGCACGCCGGGATAAAACCGTTTCAACAGTTCGGCCGTCGGCAGGTCGGAGGAGGTGTCGTCATTGGCGGCGTTGAACACCTGATAGCCGAGCCCGTCCTTCTCGATGGCGCGCAGGGTGATCTGGCCGAGGTCGCGCGCGTCGATATAGCTCCAGGCGATCCGCTTGCGGAAACCTGGATCGGCGAACCATTTCGGGAACAGCGAATATTCATGCGGCTCGACGACGTTGCCGATGCGCAAGGCGTAGATGTCGATGCCGCCGCGCAGCGCGAAGGCGCGCGCCGTCTTCTCGTTGACGATCTTCGACAGCGCATAACTGTCCATTGGATCGACGTCATAGTCCTCGTCGAGCGGGAAATGTGTCGGGTCGCGCGGCTCGTTGGCGAAAACCAGCCCATAGGTCGTCTCGCTGGAGGCGATCACCACCTTGCGGATTCCGAGCTTCACCGCCGCCTCGATGACATTGTAGGTGCCGAGCGCGTTGATGCGGAACACCTCGTTGTCGGGCGTGATCATGATGCGCGGGATCGCAGCGAAGTGCACCACGGCATCGACGGGCTGCGCGCGCAGCGACGGGTCGAATTCATGCAGGCCCATATAGCTCGACAGCGCATTGAACACCTGCCCGCTGTCGGTGATGTCGGTGATCAAGGTGCGCACCTTGGGATTGTCGAGCGGCTTGGTGTCGATGTTGAGCACCTGGCAGCCCTGCTCGACCAGATACTGCACGACATGACGCCCAGCCTTGCCGCTGCCGCCGGTGAACATGATCCGCTTCGTCATTTTGCTCTCCACATTCCCTGGAATTCAGGTGTATTGTCAGACAATATCGAACTCTGCAATCGTCCGCCAACCGCTTTTGGTAAAACCCGCTTCAACAATTCGCCTGCCGAAGTGCGGCGCCGTCATCGAGACCGCAACAGGGATTACACGACATGAACACCACCGCCGCGAGCGAAAAGATCGGCTTCATCGGCCTTGGCCTGATGGGACACGGGATCGCCAAGAACATCGTCGACAAGGGCTATTCCCTGACGTTTCTCGGCCGCAAGAACCGCGCACCGGCGCAAGACATGCTCGACCGCGGTGCGAAGGAAGCCGCAACCTCGCGCGACGTGGCAGCGGCATCCGATATCGTCTTCATCTGCGTCACCGGCTCACGCGAGGTCGAGGCCATCATCCGCGGGCCGGGCGGCCTCAAGGAGGGCCTGAACAAGGGTTCGGTGATCGTCGATTGCTCGACCTCCGACCCGACCTCGACGGTGGCGCTTGCCGCCGAACTCAAGGCGATCGGCGTCGACTATGTCGATGCCCCGCTCAGCCGCACGCCGAAGGAGGCCTGGGAAGGCACGCTGGACGCCATGGTCGGTGCATCCGACGCGGTCTTTGCCCGGCTGAAGCCAGTGCTCGACACCTGGGCCGGACGTATCGTCCATATCGGTGACACCGGCGACGGCCACCGTATGAAGCTGCTCAACAATTTCATCTCGCTGGGCTATGCGGCGATCTATTCCGAGGCGCTGGCGCTGGCCGAAAAGGTCGGCATCTCGCCGCCGCGCTTCGACAGCGTCATCCGCAACGGCCGCATGGATTGCGGCTTCTACCAGACTTTTATGCGCTGGACGCTTGAAGGCGACCGTGACGCGCACAAATTCACCATCGCCAACGCCTTCAAGGACCTCACCTATCTCGAATCGATGGCCGGTGCCGCCGGCATCGCCAACCCGCTCGGCAACGCCACCAAGAACGCCTTCGCCGGCGCATTCGCCGCCGGGCCGGTCGATCAATATGTGCCGATGCTGGCGACACATATCGGCAAGGTCAACGGCATCGATTTGACGCCGACGAAGGATGGGGAGAAGCAGACGATTTGAGGCTTCCGCCGTCCCTTCTCCCCTTGTGGGAGAAGGTGGCCTCGCGAAGCGAGGACGGATGAGGGGTGTTCCAGGGAACGCTAACGCCTCATTTCTTCCAACACCCCTCAACCGTCTTGGCGCTACGCGCCAATCCACCTTCTCCCACAAGGGGAGAAGGAAAGGTGCATGAAATCACCGCCGCGACCGCCCGATAACCTCGTCGGTGTTGGCGAGCAGCCTGTGCACGGCACTCCTTGCTGCCGCCGGCCGCCTGAGGCGGATGTTCTTCTCGATCGCCTCATGCAGCGCCTGCGCCCGAGGCTGGTCGCTGGTTTCGCGCGTGACGAAAACGAAGAGATGATCGAGCGCCGATTCGATCGGCACGCCGAGCGGCACCAGCAGGTCGTTGCCCGAGGCGCGCAGGATAGCCAGGTGAAAACGCGTATCGGCGCGGGTACGCTCCGGCAGCGTCAAGTTGATGGCGGCAACCTGCACCCATATCGGTCGTCGACGATGACGATGCAGACTACCTCTTTTTGAGGAGTTTCCCGAACGCCGTCTCACTGTCATCGTTCGAGCAGAAGGTGCGGGAATAAACAAGAACTTTGAGGCGACCCATGACGCAAGAGCGTGAACCTACGCTTGACGATCTCCTGAGCGAGCCGATCATCCTGACGGTCATGGCAATCTACGGTCATACTGCAGATGACATCCGACATCTAATGCACCAAGTGGGCGCGCGGAAAACGCCATCAATGCTTCAGAAGCCCTCTACGATGGCTCACGCGCCCCAGCGGATTTCCAGTCCCGCCTTGACGGCCACTTGATGGCGGATCGGTTGGTGACAGTGGCTTTTCCACGGGACGTCGTTGAGAACCGCGATCCGTGTCAGTCGGCGTTTAGGCGTGACATCCGCCGACAGCAGATCGCCCAGGAAACGCAGACAGGTCAGGTTTCTCTATCCCAGACCCAGTCCGCCGGCAGCCAGCGAAAGCCATCGCCCTCCTTCACGACATGGCCGATGGGTCGGATTGTGCGAGGTTCAGACTTCCCTAGTCTCAAAGAGCATTAGCTCCACTCCGCCATCTGCAAAATTGCCAAGATCAGCCGCCGTGGCCCGACCCTCGGGGGACGCTAAGGCCGCTTGAATATCCGCAACGGAATCGAAGTAGAGCGTAGCAACAAGATGATAGCCTGAGGCCCCACCCGGTGAATGGACGCCGCCATCACTGATTTCGTATTTCCTCAAGCCGGGAATGGCTTTGGCCAGAGGAATGTGGGTCGAAACATAGTAACGGTCGAAGGCGGCCACGTCTTTCGGAGTCTTGTAGAGTGCGACAAGTCTGGCCATGCTCCCCCTCTCAACCGACACTCACCGCCAGCTTTGCGCAAAAGGATACTCCTCAGCAAGAGTGCTGGCAAATGGGTTCGTTCCTCGCTCTGACGAGGTCAACGAAGCATATGGGGTTTCAGGCCCGACGTGAGTCTTCCAAGTCGCCGCTCCCTGGCCGTTCAGAGCGATTGCGTTTGACCTTACCGCCGCGACCGCCCGATAACCTCGTCGGTGTTGGCGAGCAGTCGGTGCACCGCGGTGCGGGCTGCCGCCGGCCGCCGGAGGCGGATGTTCTTCTCGATCGCCTCATGCAGCGCCTGCGCCCGAGGCTGGTCGCTGGTTTCGCGCGTGACGAAAACGAAGAGATGATCGAGCGCCGATTCGATCAGCACGCCGAGCGGGACCAGGAGGTCATTGCCCGAGGCGCGCAGGATAGCCAGGTGAAAACGCGTGTCGGCGCGGGTGCGCTCCGGCAATGTCGCCGCCTCGCCCATCTCCCGGCAGGCCTGGCTGATCTCGGCCATCTGCTCGTCGCTGCGCCGGATCGCCGCAAAGGCGCTGGCTTCCGGCTCGATGATGTGACGGAATTCCTGGACAGTGCGCAGGAACATTTCGCGATCGGGCGCTGTCGCATACCAGGCGAGCACGTCGCGATCGAGCAGGTTCCAGCGCTCTTTCGGCTCGACCCAGCTGCCGATCTTGGGGCGTGAGGCCAGCAGGCTCTTGGCCATCAGCATTTTTATCGCTTCGCGCACCGCCGAGCGGCTGACGTCGAAAGTCTCGGACCATTTGGCCTCGTTGGGCAGGATGGTTCCCGGCGGATAGTCGCCGCGCACGATCCTGAGGCCGATCTCGTTGGCCAGCGACGCATGCACGCTCGATCCGGGGATCAGCGCCGCATCGGTCCGGCGGGCGCCGGCCGGGCGGGCGACCGGCGGCTTGACCTTGGCCCGTGCCTTGACCTTGGCCCGTGCCTTGACCGTAGCCCGTGCCTTGACAGTGGTAAGTCGCTTTTTCGATCTGGCGTCCGACATCCATGTTCCCCGGCACAGGCTGAACTCAAGGCGCAGCAAAGCAGGAGCGGTTCGCCCCAGCACTGTCGCCTCGCAGGTTTTCGTGAACCGGTGTGACGGGGCGCCCGTCGAGCGGACGCCCCGAAACTGCGAACCTACTTCTGGATGCAGGTATCGACCGTATCCTTGGTGCACTCGTCGAGACCGGTGAAGACCGGATCGGCGACGGGCTTGCCTTCGACCAGGTCGATCATCACCGAGGGCGCCTTGTAGCCCATCTCGAACGGCCGCTGGCCGACCAGCGCGGTCACCAGACCCTCCTTGGCAATGGCCACTTCGTCGCCGATCGTATCGGCAGCGCCGATGACGAACTCGTTCTTGGCGATCTTGTCGGCCATCGGCTTGAACAGGTCGCGATAGGGCTGCGGCGCGCCGAACAGCGGCCAGCCGCCCATGATGCCGAAGGCATCGAGGTCGGGATTGGCGGCGAGGATATCGGTCATCGCCTGCACGCCCTTGGCGCCGTCGTCATTGGTGAACACCGGGCAGCCGGCGACCTCGGTCCAGCCGCCCTCGCCCTTGAGCGCCGGGAGATCCTTCTGGCCTGAAAGCGCGTCGCGCATGCCCTGGGCGCGGCGCAGGATGTTGTCAGCCGCCGGATTGCCTTCAATGGTGCAGATCTTGCCGCCATCCGGCTTGCCCTTCTTGATGTACTCGCCGATCTTGTAGCCCATCAGGTAGTTGTCGGTGCCGAGATAGGTCTTGCGCAGCCCCGCATCTTCCTTGCTGAGGTCGGCGTCGAGCGTCATGATCGGGATCGACGGATTGGCGCTCTTGATCGTCTGGGCGATCAGCGGTGCGTTGGACGGCGAAATCGCCATCGCCACCGTGTCCGGCTTGCTCAGCATGTCCTGGACGATCTGGGCTTCGCCGGCTTCGTCCGAGGTCGATGCCGGACCGGTGTAGAAGCACTCATACTCCGAGTCGGCGTTTTCCTTGTTCCATTTCTGGCAACCCTGGTTGATGGCCTCGAAGAACGGATTGTCGAGCCCCTTGACCACGATGACGAGCTGTTTCTTGGCCAAAGCCGGCCCGGCGCCCAGCGCCAGCATGGCGACGGCAGCGAGCAATAGTGACTTCCTCATTTCAGTCCTCCCTTGAAACAGACGGACACGGCGTGCCCGCCACACAGACCAGCCCGGATGCGCGATGACAGAGGTTCGTTTCGCGAGCGCTCGTGTCGTCAAGCCGGGCCGATAAGAATTTCCAGATGCGGTTGCAGACCAGCGCGATAGGGACGCTGCCAGATCCTCGACCGATAAACCTCCGCCTGCTCAGCCCCGGCGAGCCGGGGCAGGAGATCGGCATAATCTCCTCCGACGCCTAGCTAATATCGGCTTGCGACGGACGTCAATTGCTATTTGTCCTACAAAACGGATTTTTCGAAAGAAGCCGCTGTTGACGGCAAGGGGGCATATGCGTAAATGGGCGAAAGCGCGGTTCCCGGGAGGAGCTGGGAAGAGCGAGGCCGCGGCAGGACCGCAGGCCGAAAGCACGGAGGAAGCAGACTGGTGCCGGTTCTCGAACTCGCCAACATCTCAAAACATTTCGGCGCCATCCAGGCCGTCAACGACGTTTCGCTGTCGATCGAGGCCGGACAGGTGGTCGGGCTGATGGGCGACAACGGCGCCGGCAAGTCGACGCTGGTCAAGATGATCGCCGGCAACTTCCGCCCAAGCCATGGCACGATGCAGATGGACGGCAAGGAGCTGATCCTGCACAAGCCGGTGGAGGCGCGCCAGCACGGCATCGAGATCGTCCATCAGGATCTGGCGTTGTGCAACAATCTGACGGCCGCCGCCAATGTCTATCTCGGCCGCGAGCTGCGCCGCGGCGTCGGGCCGTTTCGCATCCTCGACTACGCCGCCATGTACAAGCGCGCCGGCCAGATCTTTGCCGTGCTGAAATCCGAAACCCGCCCGCGCGATCTGGTCAAGCAGATGTCGGGCGGCCAGCGCCAGGCGGTGGCGATCGCCCGCACCATGCTTTCGCAGGCCAAGATCGTGCTGATGGACGAGCCGACGGCGGCGATCTCGGTCCGGCAGGTCGCCGAGGTGCTGAACCTGATCCGCCATTTGCGCGACCAGGGCATTGCCGTCGTGCTGATCAGCCACCGCATGCCCGACGTCTTTGACGTTGCCGACCGCGTCATCGTCATGCGGCGCGGCCGCAAGGTCGCCGACAAGACGATCGCGTCGAGTTCGCCCGAGGAAGTCACCGGGCTCATCACCGGCGCCATCGAACAGGTTTGATGCCAGCCGGTTTCACCACGCAAGCAGATAAAGGTCGACGATGGCAGTAACTCTTGACCAGACGATCGCGCAGAAACAGCACACTTTGCTGACCAGGGTGTTTGCCAGCCAGACCTTCTGGGTGGTGATCGCGGTCATCCTCGCCTGCCTGTTCCTGTCCGTCGCCACCGATTCCTTCGCCACGACGAAGAACCTCTACAACATCACCCGCAACATCACCTTCGTCGCCATCGTCGCGCTCGGAATGACCTTCGTCATCATCACCGGCGGCATCGACCTGTCGGTCGGCTCGGTACTTTGCCTGTGTTCGATGGTGCTGGCGGTGACCATGCATGCCGGCTACGGCATCGAGATCGGCATTGCCGCTGCGATCGCGACGGCGCTGATCATCGGCGCCTTCAACGGCATCCTGATCGCCTATCTCGGGTTTCCGCCCTTCGTGGTGACGCTCGGCATGCTGTCGATCGCGCGCAGCCTCGCCATGGTCGCCTCCAACAACACCGTCGTCTTCCAGTTCGGGCCCGACCACGACAAGCTTCTGGCGCTGGGCGGCGGCGCCTTTGTGTTCGGCATCGCCAATCCGGTGCTCTACATGATCGTTCTGGCGCTGATCACCGGCTTCGTCCTGCGCTGGACGAAATTCGGCCGGCACATCTTCGCCATCGGCGGCAACGAGCATGCGGCGACGCTGACCGGCGTTCCGGTGCGCCAGATCAAGGTCGCGGTCTACATGATCTCGGCGCTGGCAGCGGGCCTTGCCGGCATCATCCAGACCGGCTGGCTGGGCGCCGTCACCACCAATCTCGGCAACGGCATGGAGCTTCAGGTCATCGCCGCCACCGTCATCGGCGGCGCCAACCTGGCGGGCGGCATGGGCACGGCCTTTGGCGCCGTCGTCGGCGCAGCCCTGATCGAAGTGATCCGCAACAGCCTCGGCCTGCTCGGCATCAATGCCTTCTGGCAGGGGGTGTTCATCGGCGGCGCCATTCTGATGGCGGTCCTGTTCGACAGGCTCCGCAATTTCCGGCGCAACGAATAGGCCGAAGGTCACGCGCGCAATTCGTTGTTGTTGCTATCGCTCAGTCTGAAAATCGGCCGGCACGCCGCGTGGCGGGCGGTAGGCGCGCACATGCGCCTTGACGCAGGCCCGGGCTGAGCCGCACTATCCCGATTGCAGGCGAAGGGAGGCCAGCGCCTGCGGGAGGATATACCCATGACGGAAGCGATCAGGCTCTACTGGGGCCGGTTCGGACATGTTTCTGTCCTGAACGTCGCCAGCGACTTCGTCACCCATGCCCATGTCGAGGCGCATATCATCATCTGGCTGGAAGGCACGGCCGGCGAGATGACCATCGGCCGCGAGACGGTGCGGCTTGGGCCCGGCACCGCCGCCGGCATCAATTCCTTCCAGCCGCACAGCCACGCTTTGTCCCGCGACGGCCGGCCCGGCCTGTTCCTCGCCTTCTACATCGATCCGGACTGGGCGCGCCGGCGCCGCGACCTGCCGTCGACCGCGCCGCTGTTTTCGGCACCCGCGATCACGCTGGAGCCGTGGCTGCACAAGGCGGCAGCCAATCTTCTCGACCATCTCAGCGACAATGAGAGCATCGACGACATCGCCAATTACGAGATCGAGCGCTTCATCGACAGCGTGCTAGACGCCGCCGATGCCTCGGCGCCACAAGTGGCGCGCGCCCGCGTCCACAGCGTGCAGGATTTCCGTGTCCGCAAGGCGATCCAGCTGATGAAGGCCAATGTCTGCGAACGCATCTGCTTCGACGAGGTGGCGCGCAGCGTCGGCCTGTCGCGGCCGCATTTCTTCGCGCTGTTCAAGGAGCAGACCAATCTGACGCCCAATGTCTACTGGAACACGCTGCGCATGGAGGAAGCGGTGCGGCAGTTGCAGTGGTCGCAGGAACCGTTGATCTCGGTCGCCTGCAATCTCGGCTTCACCACGCAGGGCAATTTCTCGCGATTCTTCCGCGACCATGTCGGCGTTCCGCCGACACTCTATCGCGAGGCAGCGCGAGCCATCTCCTGAGCCATTTTCAGACTGCCCGTTTCTTTCAGATTGCTCGTTTTTTTTCAGGCTGCCGTCTTTTTCAGATTGCCAGTTTTTTTCAGACTTATTGATAGGCGCTCAAGACGCATTGATAAGTGCTGCCGGGCTCGCCGCCCTACCCTCGCGACACAGCTATTGCAAGGGAATGATCATATGGCGAAAGTCACCGTCTCCAGCGTCATCAACGCACCGGTCGAAAAGGTCTGGGCGCGCATACGCGATTTCAATGGGCTGCCGAGCTGGCACCCTCGCATGGTCGAGAGCCATATCGAGGACGGCAAGGACACCAGCGCAATCGGCTGCGTGCGCAATTTCCAGCTCGCCAGCGGCGCTCGCATCCGCGAGAAGCTGCTCGACTTCTCCGACGACAATTTCCTCGTCAGCTACTCCATCCTGGAGACGCCGCAGCCGCTGACCAACCACAAGGCGACGCTGCAGCTGCGCCGGGTGACCGATGGCGACCGCACCTATGCCGAATGGACCGCAAGCTTCGACGCGGCTCCCGAGGAAGCTGACAAGCTGGCCGAGGGCATGGGCGCCAACGTCTTTCAGGGCGGTTTTAACGCCCTTAAGACCCATTTCGCCGGCCAGGGTTGAGCTGAGGGCTCACAAAAGGAGCGTTCCATGGCGCTTGCACTGCAGACTTTCTCGACGGTCAATGACGCGAATATGGCGCTGAAAGCCTCTGGCACCCGCTATCTCGGTGGCGGCACGCTGGTCGTGCGCGCCGCCAATGAAGGCGACGTTTTGGTCTCCAGCCTCATCAGGTCGACTGAACCGGCGCTGTCGGCCATCAACGTTTCCGGCGGCGAGGTACGCATCGGCGCTTCGGTGACCATGGCGGCGATCGCCCGTCACCCGGATCTGTCTTCCCTTGTCCACGCGGCGCGCGCCGTCGGCGGCCCGGCGATCCGCAACATGGCGACCGTCGGCGGCAATCTCTTCGCCCCGGCGCCCTATGGCGATTTCACCGTCGCGCTGCTGGCATTGGGCGCAACCGTCGGCACCGATGACGGCGAGGTGCCGATCGAAACCTTCCTGGCAAGACGCGAAGACAATCACGCCATCGTCACTTCGGTCGGCTTCAGCTTGCCACTGGAAGGTGGCTTTCGCTTCCTGAAAATATCGAGGGTCAAGCCGAAGGGCGTCTCGGTGCTAAGCATCGCCGCCGTGCTGGAACGAGCGCCGGACGGAACCGTGTCATCGGCGCACATCGCGCTGGGCTGCATGGCCGACCGGCCGATGCGCGCCAAGGCGGCGGAGAAGGCGCTGCTCGGCAGGAAACTCACCAGCGATGGCATCGCGCCAGCGCTGGCCGTCGCGAGCGACGGCACCTCGCCCATTACCGATCCGATCGCCAGTGCCTGGTATCGCAACGAAGTCCTGCCGGTCCATCTCGGCCGGCTTTTGCTCGCCTGAAAGCCGATGGCGCGCATCTCCGCCTGGCTGCGGCGCAAGGAGTAAAAGATGGCAAAGATCCCGGTTCAGTTCACGCTCAACGGCGCCGAGAAGGCCGAATTCATCGACAGCGGCACGACGCTGCTTCATGCGCTGCGCGACAAGATTGGCGACACCTCGCCAAAGGGCGGCTGCCATCAGGGCACATGCGGCGCCTGCTCGGTCATCATCGACGGCGAGCTTCGGCTGTCCTGCCTGACGCTCGCCGAAACCTGCAACGGTGCGGCGATCACCACGACATCGGGGCTTTCGCAAGGCGGCGTGCTGCATCCTTTGCAGCGCGCCTTCCTCGACGCCTTCGCCACGCAATGCGGCTTCTGCACGCCGGGCATGATCATGGCCGCCAAGGTTCTGCTCGACCACACGCCGGACCCCAGCCGCGACGAGGTGGTCGAGGCGCTGTCGGGCAATATCTGCCGCTGCACCGGCTACGAGCCGATCATCCAGGCGGTGCTGACCGCCGCGCGGTCCAATTCGCAGAACGCAGCTTGAGGGGAGTCGAAAAAATGGAACTCCGCAAGAGCTATTTCGCCGACCAGCGCACGGACGATCTGCACGAGATCGGCCAGCCACGGCCGCGCTCCGATTCGCCCGGTCATGTCACTGGCAGGACCGCCTATTTCGCCGACCGCAATTTTCCAGGCATGCTGCATCTGAAGATGGTGCGCAGCCCGCATCATCACGCCCGCATCCGCAGCATCGACACTTCAGAGGCGGAAAAGCATCCGGGCGTGGTGAAAATCCTGACCGCCAAGGACGTGCCGCACAATGTCTACACCATCCTGATCCTGATCCAGATCGGCCCGGAGGACGAGACGGTGCTGGCCGACGGCAAGGTGCGCTGGAAGGGCGAAGCCGTGGTGGCGGTGCTGGCCGAGACCGAGCGTGCCGCCCAGGAAGCGGCGGCCAAGGTCAAGGTCGACTACGAGGTGCTGCCGGCCGTCTTCGACATGGAAGAAGCGCTGAAGCCCGGCGCGCCTGTCGTCAACGAATATCATGGCCGGAATTATTACCTCTACGACAGCGGCGAATGCCGCAAGGTGCGCTTCGGCGATGTCGAGGCCGGTTTCGCCGGCGCCGATCACGTGCTCGAGCAGACCTATCAATCGTCGCCGATCGAGCACGCGCCGACCGAGACGACCGGCTGCATCGTCGCGCCGGAGGGCAACGACCGCTTCACCTGCTACACCAACACGCAGGCGATGTTCTTCACCCTCGACAACGCCTCGATCATCCTGCAGATGCCCGGCAACAGACTGCATTTCGTCGGCGGCACCGTCGGCGGCGGCTTTGGCGGCAAGGTCGACGTCATCGTCGAGCCGATCGCCATCCTCGGCGCCAAGCTGACCGGGCGGCCGGTCTCCTTCATCTACAGCCGCGAGGAGGAGATGCAGATTTCCTCGCCGCGCGCCGCCGAAAAGGTCGTCATCAAGGACGGCGTCATGAAGGATGGCCGCATCGTCGCCAGAAAAGTCACCGGCTACACCGATGCCGGGGCCTATTCGCGCCATTCGCCCTATGGCGCGCAGAAGGGCGCCGGCCACTATCCCGGCCCTTACACCATCCCGAATGTCTGGATCGACACCTACTGCGTCTACACCAACCGCACTCCCTCCTCCGCCATGCGCGGCTTCGGCGTCACCATCGGCGATTTCGCGCTTGAAGTGCAGATGGACAAGCTCGCCCGGCTGATCGGCATGGACCCGCTCGAATTCCGCTTCATCAACGCCTACCGCGACGGCGACATGAAGGCGCACCGCCAGCCGACCGAGGGCGCGGCTCTGATCGAGTGCATGCAGGAAGCCTCGCGCGCCGCCAACTGGCCGGTGGCGGAAAAATTCATGGCGATGTCGTCCTACGCGAAGGGAGCTTGAAATGGCGATCAGGCGCGGGCGCGGCGTCGCCGCGATCAACTATCCGACAGGCATGAACCTCGGCGGCGATCCAACCCAGGCGCTGGTCCATTCGACGCCGACCGGCAATTTCATGGTAACGCTGTCGAGCGTCGATCTCGGCCAGGGGATGAAGCAGATCATGGCGCAGATCTGTGCCGAGACGATCGGCGTGCCAACCGACCGCGTCGTCGTCGACACCGCCGACACCGACACCGGCCCGCACTGCATGGGCACCTTCGCCTCGCGTGGCACGCACCGCGCCGGCAACGCCGTCATCCAGGCGGCCAGGGAAGCCCGCCAGGTGATGCTGGAAGTGGCGGCCGAGGAGCTGGAAGTGAACGCCTCGGACCTCGAGACCGACGGCCAGGGCAACATCCTGGTCAAGGGCGCGCCGCAAAGATCGATCTCGATCTTCGATGTCGCGCTGTCGGCGCATTTCAAGCGCGGCCGCTCGATTTCCGGCCGCGGCATGTTCTTGATCCCGCGCTCCTATCCCGAGAAAGAAACCGGCGCGATGAAACCGTCGACCTGCTATGCGCACGCCTGCACCGTGGCCGAGGTCGAGGTAGACGACGAAACCGGCGAGGTCACCGTGCTGACGGTCAAGAACGTCTTCGAGATCGGCCGCGCGCTGAATCCGAAAATGGTCGAGCAGCAGCTCGTCGGCGGCTCGTGGATGGGCATCAGCCACGCGCTCTACGAGACGACGGAACCCTATTACCCCGACCGCGATCATGGCGGCACCGACTTCAACCAGTATCCGATGCCGGGACCAGGCGATCTTGCGCAAACCGAGATCATCGTGCTGGAGAGGCCCTCGGCCGACGGACCCTTTGGCGCCAAGGGGCCGGGCGAAATGTGCGCCAACCCGCAAATCCCGGCGGTCGCCAACGCGGTCTTCGACGCCGTCGGCGTGCGCATTGACACGCTGCCGATCACGCCGGAACGCATCCTGCGGGCGCTGAAGGCGCAAGCCTCGAACTGAGTGCTGGAAATGCCCAAAAGAAGCGCCCGGGCTAGAAGCGCCGACACTGTCGTGATCTCGCCGGAGGCGGTGGCATCGCGCCTCGCCGCCTCGCGCTATCTGGCCGATGAAAGCCTGGCCACCGCCATTTTCCTGGCGATCCGGCTGGGCAAGCCGCTGCTGCTCGAAGGCGCGCCGGGCGTCGGCAAGACCGAGGCGGCCAAGGCGATAGCCGAACTGCTCGGGCGCGACCTGGTGCGGCTGCAATGCTACGAAGGCATCGACGCAGCACACGCGCTCTACGAATGGAACTACCAGCGCCAGTTGCTCGCCATCCGCCACGCCGGCGAGCATGAGGTTGACATCTATGACGACCGTTTTTTGATCGCACGGCCCCTGCTGCAGGTGCTGAAGGCGCCGGAAAAGCGCGTGCTGCTGGTCGACGAGATCGACCGTTCCGACCATGAATTCGAAGCGCTGCTGCTGGAGTTCCTGTCCGACTTCCAGATCAGCATTCCCGAGCGCGGCACCATCCGCGCCAAAACGCAGCCGATCGTCATCCTGACCTCGAACCGCACCCGCGAACTGGCGGAGGCGTTGCGGCGGCGCTGCGTCTACCACTGGATCACCTATCCCGACGCCGAGCGCGAGGCCGAAATCATCATGCTGCGCGCCGGCGACGTCGCCAACGCCACGGCGCGCGCCGTGGCTGCTGCCGTGCGCGACATCCGCGCCCGCCCGCTGGCCAAGCCGCCGGGCATCGCCGAAGCGGTCGAATGGGCCAACGCCGCGACGATCCTCGAAAAGGGCGGCAGCCCGTGGCCGGAAGCGTTCCGCCGCGCCATCGGCGTGCTGATCAAGGATGAGGAGGACCTGTCCTACATCGCCCCCGAGCTTGGCCGGATCGTCGAGGAGGCATTGGCGTGAGCCCCGCGGCCCTACCCCGGGCGGCTGCACCCTTGCTCGGCTTTGGCCGGCTGCTGCGCCGCTACGGCTTTCCGGTTGCGCCCGAGCAGGTGTCAGGCTTCATGCAGGCGGTGACGCTGCTTGGGCCCCGCTCGATGGCCGACATCCACGAGGCGGCGCTTGCCACGCTGGCGCCGCCGCCCGACCGCCGCGACGAATTCGAGGCGCATTTCCGGAGCTATTTCTACGGCAACACGGCTGCCCTCGTCGAGGGCGAGGCTGACGAGGAAACCCGCATCAAGGATGACGGCGGCGCCAGCGACGAGGACAACGAGGTGGCGCGTCAGGAGGAAGGCGGCGCGCTGTCGTCCGGCGCAGAACAGCTGAGCGCCCGCGACTTCCAGCGCGTCGGCGACGGGCTTGCCGCTTTCCGCCGCAAGCTCGCTAGCGCCCTGCCCGCCCGCCGCTCCTTCCGCACCGTGCGCACGCACGCGCGCGGCAAGCTCGATCTGCGCCGCTCGCTGCGCGAAATCGTCAGTGCCGATGGCGATATACCGTCGCCGCTGCTGCGCCGCCGGCAGACCGTGCCGCGCAAGCTCTTGCTGCTGATCGACGTGTCCGGCTCGATGAAGCTCTACACATCGGACTATCTCAAGCTGGCGCATGCAGCGGTGCAAGGCGCGGACCGGGCTGAAATTTTCACCTTCGGCACGCGGCTGACCCGCATCACCACGGCGCTGCGCATTCGCGACCGCGACCAGGCGCTCACCCGCGTGGCAGCATTGGTCGACGACTGGGATGGCGGCACCCGCATGGGACCGACGCTGCTCGCCTTCCTGTCGGTGCCGCGCTTTTCCTCATTTGCACGCGGCGCGGCGGTCGTCATCCTGTCGGATGCGCTGGAGCGCGGCGACCATGCCGAGCTTGAAATGGCGATGCGCCGGCTGAGCGCACGCGCCTTCCGGCTGTCGCTGGCGACGCCGCTGGCCGGCGACCCGCGCTTTCAGCCGGCCACGGCAGCACTTCGCGCCATCCTGCCGGTGCTCGACGATGTCGTCGACGGCTCATCGATCTCGGGTCTCAGAGATTTCATCCTGTCGCTCGCCCGCCCCGCTCCGGCGGCGGCAGCAATCTGGAAAAGGGTTTCATGATGAAAAAGGCGATCGACGCGCATTTCCACATCTGGCGCCAGGAGGACCAGCCCTGGCTGCGCGGGCCGATGGTGCCGCGCATCTTCGGTCCCTACGAGCCGATCCGACGCGACTACCCGATCGAGGAATTCCTCGCCGACCAGCAAGGTTCTGATATCGAGAAGGCGGTCTATGTCCAGACCAACTGGGCCAAGGAGGATTTCGAGAAAGAAGTCGCCTTCCTGCAGACGACGGCTGACGAAACCGGTTGGCCGCACGCCATCGTCGGCTATGCCGACATGACGGTGGACGACGTGCGCCATCAGATCGACCGACTGATCAGGTACCCCCTGCTGCGCGGCGTGCGCATGCAACTGCACTGGCACGAAACGCCGGCCTTCCGCTTTGCCGCCTCCGCCGACCAGGTCGTCGACCCGAAGGTGCGGGCCAATGTGGCGCGGCTGAAGGACTATGGTCTGACCTTCGACCTGCAGCTTTTCCCGGCTCAGATGAAGGACGGGCTGACGCTTGTCGGCGAAAATCCTGAGACCAATTTCATCCTCACCCATGCCGGCATGCTGACAGACATGTCGGAGCAAACCACGCAAGCCTGGAAGGCCGGCCTGCGCACGCTTTCAGCGGCGCCAAACCTCTACGCCAAGCTGTCCGGCCTCGGCACCTTCGTCCACCGCAACGACCCGGCGCTGATCGCCTACATCGTCGACAACGCAATCGACATCCTTGGCAGCGACCGTCTGATGTTCGGCTCCAACTTTCCGATCGAAAAGCTGTGGACCAGCCACGCCGAACTGATCAAGAAGCACCGGGAGGCGGTGGCCAAGCATGGTGCGGCGGCAGAGGCGGACATTTTTTGGAACACAGCGGAGAAGGTATATCGGCCGGTGTAGCCGGCGCCCTTTCCTTCTCCCCTTGCTTGTGGAGAAGGTGGCCGAGCGAAGCTCGGTCCGATGAGGGGTGCTGGAAGGATCTCTACCTCCAAGACGTAAGCACCTGAAATTCCTAAATTTTTTTCTCGCCGCGTTTCTTCCAGCACCCCTCATCCGTCTCGGCGCTACGCGCCGATCCACCTTCTCCCGCAAGGGGAGAAGGTCACGCCCGATGGCCCGAAACCTCGGCGCCGGCGGCCCGCGGCAGCGCCAGGAAGCGGAACGAGGCCACGAGCCCGATGGCGCCGATCGCCAGGAAGGCGAGGCGGAAGTCGACCAGGTCGGGCACCGCCCCGGCCCTGGCGATCTGCGACAGGTTGAGCAGCGCCGCGGCGACCGCCACGCCGAACAGCATCGCCACCTGCTGCAGCATGCTAGACAGCGTCGCCGCCGAGCTGCGCTGCGCCGAAGCGATATCGGCGAAGGCCAGCGTGTTGAGCGCGGTGAACTGCATCGAACGGGTCAGTCCGGCAATCAGCATCAGCGCCACCACCAGCGCTTGCGGGGTCTGCGGCGATATCGCGGCGCAGGCCATGATCGATAGCGATGCGATCACGCCGTTGACGACCAGCACCGAACGGAAACCGAAGCGCTTCAGCGTCGGCGTCGTCACCGTCTTCATGCCGAGATTGCCGAGGAAATAAGCCAGTATCAGCATGCCGGCATCGACGGGTCTCAGGCCGAATCCGACCTGGAACAGCAGCGGCAGCAGGAACGGCGTGGCGTTGATGGAGACCCGGAAAATGGTGCCGGCCGACAGTGTCGATATGGCGAAAGTCTGCACTTTGAATGCAGCAAGGTCGAGCAGCGGATTTTTGGCGCGCGCCAGGTGCCGCACGGCCAGCCAGCCGATCAGGACGCCCGCGCCAAGCAGCGCCACGGTCGGCAATGCGCCGTCTTGCGGATGGGCGATGCGCTCGAGGCCGTAGAGCATCGAGGCGAGCCCGACCGAGGTCACAAGGAAGCCCGGCCAGTCGAGCGGCCTGGTTTCGGAAGCGCGGTCGCCGGGAATGAAGCGGGCGACCAGCGCCAGGCCGACCGCGCCGAGCGGAATGTTGATGAAGAAATTCCAGTGCCAGGACAGATAGGTGGTGATGAAGCCGCCAAGCACCGGCCCGATCACCGGCGCAAATAGCGCCGGCCATGTGATCAGCGCGGTGGCGTTGAGAAGCTCGGACTTCGAGGCGTTGCGCAGCACCAGGATGCGGCCGACCGGTGTCATCAGCGCACTGCCCAGGCCCTGCACGGCACGCGCGGCGACGAACTGGGTCAGGTTCTGCGAGATGCCGCAGGCGATCGAGGCCAGCGTGAACAGGGCGATCGCCACAAGGAAGATGTTGCGCGCGCCGAAGCGGTCGGCGAGCCAGCCGGACAGCGGCACGAACACCGCCATGGTCAGCATGTAGACGGTGATGCCGATGCTCATCGCCACTGCCGGCACGCCGAAGGATTCTCCCATCTGCGGCAGCGATGTCGAGATGATCGTCGAATCCAGAAGCTGCATGAAGAAGGCGACGGCGACGATCAATGCCACGCGCCGCGCCTGCCGCGCCGCCGTCGCGGTTTCGGGCAAGGCTTTGTTTTCGGGAATGGCGGTCATGCGCAGAACTGTACGAAAGTTTTTCCCGCGCCACTGGGAACCAGGCGATTGTCCGGCAAATCGATGACGCACCGGTTTGAACAGCATTTGGGCGGCGACGTCCAGACATGGCCCAACAAACTTTCGTGTCGTATCGCGACCTGTCGGTCGGATGAGAGGCGCTGGGAGGATCGCTACATCGAAGCCATAAGCACTTCAAATTCCACGATATTTTCCTCGCCGCGTTTCTCCCAGCACCCCTCATCCGTCTCGGCGCTACGCACCGATCCACCTTCTCCCACAAGGGGAGAAGGTCACAGCAGGTCCTGGCCGGTGCGTCTCATTCCGCGTCGATCTTCTCCATGAACTGGCCGAGCTGGTCCGGGTCCATATGCACCACATGCTTGTCTTCGGGATAGGCCAGGCTGTTGACGTCGGCGACATATTCGGAAAAAGCGGCGATGCGTTGCGCCTGCAGGCGGTCATATTCGGCGGCGAAATTGCGATAGACCTTGGAATGGCGCGGCATGTGGCCACGGTTCTGGCCAAGGATGTCGTCGGCGAACAGATATTGCGCGTCGCAGCCGGTGCCGGCGCCCATCGACAGCATGATCAGCGAGGTGCGTTCCGAAATCGCCTTGGCTACCTCGACCGGCACGACTTCGATCTCGGCGCCGATCGCGCCGGCCGCTTCGTATTGCTTGACGGCCTCGAAAATCTGCATGGCGCTGTCGGCGGTCTTGCCGACAGCCTTGAAGCCGCCGGTCCAGGTGGCGCGCGACGGGATCAGGCCGACATGGCCGATCACCGGGATATTGTCATCGGCCAGCCGTTTGACGGTGGCAAAACCGGCGCTGCAATAAACCGCGTCGGCGCTCGCCTTGTAGAGCCGGAACGCCCAGCGGACGAAATCGTC
The DNA here is from genome assembly GCF_055811135.1 of Mesorhizobium sp. WSM4817. Lineage (NCBI taxonomy): Bacteria > Pseudomonadati > Pseudomonadota > Alphaproteobacteria > Hyphomicrobiales > Phyllobacteriaceae > Mesorhizobium > Mesorhizobium sp. WSM4817. The sequence continues at coordinate 296,340 of NZ_JBVVQQ010000005.1, forward strand.
GGCTGTGCCGATCTCGTAGAAATTGTCGCCCGGCATGGTGAACAGGCTGGGTGCGGCATCGCGGTATTGCGGATCGAGCACCAGTTCCGGCGGCACCGAGACAATGTCGACCCCGGCTCGTTCGGCGGCCTCGGCCTCGTCCATCGTCAGCACCCGCAGCATGGTCAATTGCCGCTTGCCCTTCATGGCGCGCAGGTCTGCCACCGTCGGTCTTTTCCGGCTCATCGATTCTGGTCCCCTATGTTACGTGAATGGAAGGCCGGTCAGGCGATCTTGATCATCACCTTGCCAGCTTCGACCTTCACCGGATAGGTCTGCAGATTGACGCAGACCGGCGCGCCCTTGGCCTGGCCGGTCTTGTAATTGAAGCGGCCATTGTGCTTGGGGCATTCGATGATGTCGTCCATGACAAGCCCATCGGCCAGATGTGCCTTTTCATGTGTGCAAAAGCCGTCGGTGGCGAAGAATTCGTCATCCGGCGAACGGTAGATTGCGAAGCTGCGCCCGCCACGATCGAAGCGGATGACATCCTCTTCGTCGACATCGTCCACAGCGCATGCCTCGACCCAATCGGCCATCTCTGTTTTCTCCCGAAATTTCGCTTTGCTGTGCGGCGTAGCGCCTATTCCGCTGCTGCCGACATGTTCACTTCGTGGAACTCGCCACGATAGGGCCGTGCCCTCGGCGGCAGTTCGCGCTTGAGGAAATAGTCCTCGTATTTGAGCTGCCTGAGCAGGACCGGCCAAACCTCGCGATAGGCATGCCACATCGATGGGTTCGGCTCCGGCAGATCGTGCTTGATCAATTCGTGCAGCCTGGGCAGCGCGTGATAGGGCACCATCGGAAACATGTGATGCTCGACGTGGTAGTTCATGTTCCAGTAGATGAACCGGCTGATCGGGTTCATATACACGGTCCTGCTGTTGAGCCGGTGATCGACGACATTGTCGGCCAGGCCGATGTGCTGCAGCAGGCCGGTCAGCACCATGTGCCAGGTGCCGTAGAGGCGCGGCACGCCGATGAGCACCAGCGGCACCCACGACTGCATGAAAACCGCGAGCGCGATTGTGGCGATGTAGATGGCGATATGCCAGCGCGCGGCAGTGACGGCGTTGTGCTGTTCCATCTCGGGCACGTAGCTTTTCTCGTCCGGCGTCAGCTTGCCGAACGCCTGGCGTGCCAGTGCTGGGAGCGAATAGCGAAAGTCGAGGATACCGGTGAAGGCGAGTGCGGTGCGCAGCAGGTCCGGCGGGCGCATCACGGCGATCTCGGCATCGCGTCCGACGATGATGGTGTCGGTGTGATGCCTGGCATGGCTCCAGCGCCAGGTCACCGGGTTGCGCATCAGCATGAAGCTGGCAATCTGGTAGACGACATCATTCATCCAGCGCGTGCGGAAAGCCGTGCCGTGGCCGCATTCGTGCCAGCGCGAGTCGCTGGCCGAGGCATAGAGCACGCCATAGACGAAGAAGAATGGCACGCACCACCAGGTGCCCCAAAAGTAAACGCCGCCGGCGGCGGAGACCAGGATGGCGCCCAGCCAGATGGCCGTGTCGCGGATTGCCGGACTGTCGGAACGTTGCATCAGTTCCTTCATCGTCTTGCGCGGCACATCGGTATGGTACCACTCCGCCGAGGCTAGCCCGGTCTCGATCGCAATCCGCGTGCTTTCGCCGACCAGGCTGTAATCGCGCTTCACCTTGCCAGCCATTGTGACCTCCAATTTCCGAACGGCCGCGAGCCCTCTCCACTCCGGCCGAGGCCAGCCTTCCAACTGGTGTTTCGCATCGCCTTCGCCATTGTCACGACCTGCCTCCGAGAACAGGAAAATGACCCGATGGCCGCGGATAATCCTCCCGCGGCTGCCTGGCAATCGCTGCGATCCGGCTCTCGGCGGCGGCGATCTCGCCGGCGCCGTCGAGAACCCGGAACACCGCATTGTAGGAGCGGCTTTCGCCGTGCTCCAGCCAGATCATCTCGCCGCGCTCGCGCGCTGCCAGATTGCCCAGCACATGATGCGTCGACGGCTCGATGCCGAGCGCATAATGCCCAGCCTGGAAATTCTGCCACTCATAGGCGCAAGGCATCTGGTGCTTGCGGGTGACGACTTCGAGACCGAGGCCGAGACGGTCGTTGACCACCGCCACCGGCACGCCGCCGTTGGCGTCGGCGCCGAGTTCGTGCTGCCAGACCTGTTCCGTGAAGCCCAGTTGCGGTGCCGGCGCCGTGCGGTAGCCGACCTTCTGCGCTTCATAGCGCTCGCCGGCATGGCCCGCCCAGACGACGTCGCGGATCGGCGCCAGGTAGCGCGAGCCCTCGTCGAGCACCGGATGGCTGACATTGATGTGATAAAAGTACATATGCGGCGTGCGGCTAAAACCGTGATTGACGACGCGGTCCGAAAGCCGGATCTCGTTGCCGCCGACATCGGCCTCGATCCGCCGCAGCAGATGCAGATCCTCACCGAACACCGTCGACTGCTGAACGATGCCTTCGGCCCACAGCACGCAGCGGTCGCCGTCCCATGTCTCGCCATAGCCGGTCAATCGCGCCGGGATGGTGCTGACGCGGCCATGCAGCGAATGGCGCACCGTCTTCTTCGGCGGATAATTATAGCTGTCGGCGGGTACCTCGTTCATGAACAATATGTGGTCAAGGCCGCAGGTCAGCAGCAGGCCGGAAAACGACCGCGCCCAGGCCAGCCCCTCCTCGCCTTCATATTCGTGCAGGCCGGGATGGCGAAAGCCGCTCGGCGAATGCCAGCCGATCGCCTGGCCCCTAAAATCGCAATCGGCGATGTCGAGCGCCCGGTCGACCAGCGCGGTGAAGCGCAGGCCGGAGCCGGTGCGGAATTCGAGCATGCGGATGCCGCGCTCCACGCCGTCGCCGAGCGTCATCAGCCGCACGCCGGCGAATTGCGACAGCATGCCGGACCGCTCCGAGACCTGCCGGCGCGAAAGCGTCTTGCCGTAAAGCTCTACCATGTGACGGCCAGTTCCTTCACTTCGCTCTCGTCTCCTTGAGCAGGGCCGACATGTCGGCGCCGGTGATGATGCTCTCCACCGTCAGCAGGTCGGTATCGGCGACTGTCTGCTCGGCGACGATCTCGCCGCGGCGCATGACGATGACACGGTCGGCGACCTGGAAGACGTGGTGGATGTTGTGGGTGATCAAAAGCACCGAATGGCCGGCGTCGCGCACCTCCTTGACGAAGCGCAGCACGCCGTGCGTTTCCTCGACGCCGAGATTGTTGGTCGGCTCGTCGAGGATGATGACCTTGGCGGCAAACTGCATGGCCCGCGAAATGGCGATCGACTGGCGCTCACCGCCCGATAGCGTGCTGACCGGCGCATCGGCGTCGAGTTTTTTCGAGATGCCGACGCGCTTCAAAAGCGCCGCGGCGGCATCGCGCAATTTGGCGAGGTCGAGCGGCGCGAACACGCCCAGCCATTTCAGATTGACCGGCTCGCGACCGAGAAAGAGATTGCGCGCGATGCTCAGGTCCGGCGCCAGCGAGGTATCCTGGTGGATCGTCTCGATGCCGAGATCCATGGCGTCGCGCGTCGAGCGGATCGAGACTTTTTGGCCGCGCACATAGATGTCGCCGCGGTCGACGGGAAAGACGCCGGAGATCGCCTTGATCAGCGTCGATTTGCCGGCGCCATTGTCGCCGAGCAAGGCCACCACTTCGCCCTCGTTGAGGGTGAAGGAGGCGCTCTTCAGCGCGCGGACGCTGCCGAAGGATTTTTGCAGATTGTGCAGCCGAAGCACTTCCATGGTCAGCTCCTGGCGGCGTTCTTCTGCAGCAAAGCGTGCAGGATGAGCATGGCAAGGATGATGACGCCGACGAAGATATTGTAGGCGAGGCCGGGCACGCCGATCAGCACGATGCCGTTGCGGATGCTGCGCAGCATCAGCGCGCCGACGATGGTGCCCAGGATGGTGCCGCGCCCGCCGGTCAGCGCCGTGCCGCCGACCACCACCATGGCGATCACTTCGAGCTCGTATCCGGTACCGGCTACCGGCGAGGCGGCCGAGATGCGGAACGCACTGATCATGCCGGCCAGGCCCGCCAGCACTGAGGTCAGGATGAACAGCCAGACCTTGACCGCAGCGGCCGGCACGCCGCGCGCCACCGCTGCGTTGCGGTTCGAACCGACGGCGCTGATCCAGTTGCCGAGCTTGGCGTAGTGCAGCACGTAGATCGCCAGCAGCGACAGGCCGATGAACCACCACAGCGAGGTATAGAAACGGAACGTTCCGATATTGAAGCTGCCGGCCAGCAGTATCACGAAAAAGCCAGGCTGGTCCCAAGATTTCAGCGGAAAGCCTTGCGTGATGTAGTGCGCAGCACCTCGCACGACGAGCAGCATCGACAGCGTCACCAGGAACGAGGAGATGCCGATCTTGGTGACGATCAGCCCGTTGACCGCACCGATCGCTATGCAGAGCAGCAGGCCGGCAAGCAGCGCGATGCCGATATCAAACCCGCCGTTCTGCACCAGCAGCATGACGACGACCGGCGCTAGGCCGAACACGGCGCCGACCGAAAGGTCGAACTCGCCCGCCGTGAGAAGCAGCGTCATGCCGAGCGCTATGATGCCGAGTTCGGGCAGGAACGCCATCATGTTGGAGATGTTGAGCGGCGACAGGAAGTTCGCATCGGCAATCGCGAACACCGCCAGCAGGACAATCAGGATGACGAGCGAAGAGAATTGCGGCGAGCGGATCAGGCTCGACCTGCGTTTGGAGCGCGGCATTTCCTGTTCTGCGGCGATAGTCATGACTGCTTGGACCATATCTCAGGACGGCGCCCGCCGCCTGCGCAGCGGGCGTCAGTTTCAATCACTTGTCGTAGAGTTTCAGGATCGGTTCGACGCTCGATGCGTCGTAGAGGCTGAAAGTGTGGATATCGTAGCCGATCGGTTCGCCCGCGGCAGCAAGCCCGAGCAGCGCCACCGGCATGAAGCCCTGCGCCGACGGAAACTGCCAGGCAGCCGCGTTGACGAAGCCGGCCTTGACGGCTTCGGCGGTCTCCCGGGAATTGCCCCAACCTACGACCGGGATCGTGCCGGCCGGCACGCCGGCGCCGTCGAACACCCGCTTGATGCTGGCCGCCACGGAATCGCCGAGCGCGATGATCGCCGGCGGATTGTTGGCGACCATGTAGTCGGTCATCTTGGCGATGATGCCGGCCGGATCGGTGCCGCAATCGACCACGTCGTATTTGATGCCGAGCGGATCGAAGACGCTGGCGATGCCTTCGGTCTCGAGCTGCTGATAGCTGGCGCCCGGCACTTCCACCGGCAGGAACACCTTGTCGCCTTGCTTCACCATCTTGTGGTCGACCAGATATTTCGCCCAGATGACGCCGGCTTGCCTGAGGTCGGAGCCGACATAGGCCTGCCGACCGGTCGCTGGATCGTCGGTGTTGAAGAACACGATCGGGACGCCAGCCGCCTTGGCTGCCTTGACCTTCTCGGTCCATAGGCCGGGCTGCGCCGAGGTGGTGGCGATGCCGTCCGGCTTGGCGGCAAGTGCGGAGTTGAAGGCCTCCTTCCGCGCCGCCATGTCGCCGCCGCTGAACGAGATCTTGCAGGTCACCTTGAGCTGGTCGCAGGCCTTGGTCGCGCCTGCATTCCAGTCGATCCAGAAGGCGTCCGACGGGCCGCCATGCGACAGCAGGTAGAACGTCTTCTGAGCATCCTGCGCCAGCGCCGGTGCAGCCAGTGCAACACCGGCGAACACGGTCGCCGCAGCCGCGATTTTCGATACGAATCTCAACATTCTCTTCCTCCCTTTTTTGTGGCCGTCACAGTCCGTTGGCGCGGAATTTCTCGTCGAGGAATTTCTTGGCGCGCGGCACGTCGTCCTCCGAAAGGTGCTCGATGATGACCGGGATGTTCGGGTGCTTTTCGGCCAAACGCTTGAGATAGAGGTCGTAGTTCAGCGAACCGAGGCCGGGCGCCGGCAGCTCGATCTCGCCGACACCGCGAAAAGTGTGGCTTTCCAGCGCGTCCTCGTCGCCGATATCGGCGTGCTTCTCCGACTTGTCGCCGCCCGAGCGCTTGACGTCCTTGGCGTGGGCTATTTTGATCTTGTCGGTCAGGGTGTCGAATACCTGGTTCAGGATCTGGTCCATCCTGTCGATGTTATGGGTCTCGAAATAGTTGGTCGGATCCATCAACAGGCCGAGGCCGGGATGGTCGACCTGCGCGAACATCTTCACCGTCTCCTCGACCGAGCCGACGACATTGTTGACATAGGTTTCGAGCAGGAACACCGCGCCGTGGTCGTAGGCGGTCTGGGCAAGGTCGGCGATGACCTTGCGGCATTCCTCAAAACCTTCCTCGGTCTTGTTCTTGGGATGGTGCACCCAGTCGGATTCGGTGTTGTAGGTGCCGGTTTCCGAGATCACGTAAGGCGTGCCGAATTCGCGCGCATTGCGGATGATCTCCTTGAGATAGCCGACGCGCCTCTCGCGCTCGCCCATGTCCGGATGAATGATGTTGGTGTAGCCCGACACGCAGCACACCGGCAGGTTATGGTCGCGAAACGTGTCGCGAACTGTCCTGGCCTTTTCCTTGGTGATCTGCCCGACCGACAGGTCGATATCCCTGAAATGCAGGTCGAGCTGCACCGTGTTGAGATCGAGCGCGCGGATCTTCTGCGCGGTTTCCTTAAGGCCGTACGGGAAATAGCCCGTGAAGATACCTGCCTGCATCATGATATGAAATCCTCCCTGTAAGCGATTCAGTTGATTGGGTTTATCGAGATTTCGGACAGCTTGACCGTGCGGCGCTCGTCGATCGAGCGATAGCCGGCTTCGATCAGCGCCATGGTCTTGGTGTTGTCGGCGACGGAAAGTGCCGGCGGCTCACCCGTCTTGACCGCATGCTGGAGTTGCTCCATCACGCCGATGAAGGCATGCGGGAACCACATCGTCTCCCAGCTGGGTGTCACCCATTCGCCGCCGGTGGTCTCGGTCGAGGCATAGGTCAGCGTTGAGGGCGAACCCGTCGGCCAGCCGATCGTGCCCTTGGCGACGCCCTTGGTGCCGTCGACGCGCCAGTTGATGTGCTGGTCGTCCCTGTAGCCGTCCTGGCGCGGGCCGGACCAGACATCCTCCAGCGATACGGCGAGCACGCCGGACGGAAATCGCATCGTCGAGACGGTGATGCCGTCGGAATGGTCGAAACGCGTGCGCGGATCCTTGCGGGTCAGCGTGGTGATCTCGTCGGGATCGCCGAACAGGAAACGCAGCACGTCGAGATGATGGACGCTCATGTTGGCGAGCGTCAGCCGGTCATAGTCCTCGAGAAATGTCTGCCAGTGCGGGATCGCATGCATGTCGATCTGCGCGAAGACGATATCGCCGAGCGCGCCGCTGTCGATGATCTGCTTCAGCACCCGCATCGACTGGTCGTAGCGCATGTTCTGGTTGACCGAGAGGATCTTGCCGGCCCTGGCCGCCTCGTCACGCAGTTTGACCGCTTCATTGAGCGACAGCGCCAGCGGCTTTTGCGCCAGGATCGCCTTGATATGCTGCTGCTTCAGCGCATGGCGGATCAGTGCCGGCTGCTGGTCCGGCGGAAACGCAAGGTCGATGATCTCGACATTTTTGTCCTCGATCAATTGTTCCGGCGTGTCGTGGACGGTCGGTATCTCCCAGCGCCTGGCGACCTTCTCGGCGCTGGCCTTGGTCCTGGAGGCGATTGACACCACGGGAAAACCAGCTTCCTGGTAGGCCGCAAGGTGACATTCGGCCATGATCATGCCGGCGCCGACGCAGCCGATCCTGTATTCCCTGGTGCGGACTTTAACGTCCGGCTCGAAGTCCTTGCCCGCTATTCCTTCGCCAGCCATCTGATCCTCCCGAAGCTCGTTTCTTAGAACCGCTGTCATCGCGCCAGCGCTGCCCCGCTTTGCCCAAAATAATGCACCCTGCCCGGCTCGCAGGATATCGCCACCATCGCGTCCGGCCTGATATCGGGCTGGCCGCGCAGCAGTGCCCGCAGACGCGCCTGCCCGGCGGCGAGTGTCACCACGGTGTAGCCGCCGAGCGGCTCGACCTCGAACACTCGCGCCGGGCGGCCCGCGCGCCCAACCGACATTCCATCATCCGATATTTCCCCATCCTGCCAGGGCCGGACCTTGATGTCTTCCGGCCTGAGCCCAATCTCGACGGCATCGGCCGGCGCGGCCTTGTCCGCGATGCGGATCGTGCCTTCGGCCGCCTCCATGCCTTCCGCGCCGCGCACCGACTTCAAGATGTTCATCATCGGCGAACCGAGCAGCCGCGCGACATAGGTGCTGGCCGGCCGATCATAGATCTCGGCCGGCGCGCCGGTCTGCCTGATCCTGCCGTTTTCCAGAATGGCGATGCGGTCGGCGACAGACATCGCCTCTTCTTGGTCGTGCGTGACATAAATCAGCGTCTTGCCGAGCTCGCGCTGGATGCGCTTCAGCTCGACGCGAGTCTCCTCGCGAAGCCTGGCGTCGAGCGCCGAGATCGGATCGTCCATCAGATAGGCATTGGGGTCGCGCACCAGCGCCCGAGCGATCGCCACGCGCTGCCGCTCGCCGCCCGAAAGCTGCGCCGGCGGCTTATGCAGGATGTGGCCGATATGCAGCTTGGCCGCGACGTCTGCGACACGCTTTTCGATTTCGGCCTCGGCGACCCGGCGTTCGACCAGGGGAAAGCGGACATTGTCGCGCGCGCTCATATGCGGAAACAGCGCCAGGTTCTGGAACACCATGGCGACATTGCGTTCGGCCGGCGACACCGTGTTGACCGGCCTGCCGCCGATCAGGATTTCGCCGGCGTCCGGCGTCTCCAGCCCGAGCACCAGACGCAGCACCGTCGACTTGCCCGATAGCGGCGGGCCGAAGAAGCAGAAGAACTCATTGTCGTTGACAGTGAACGAGGCGTCGTCGACGGCGAGCGTGTCGCCATAGCGTTTCGTCACATTGCGGAAGACGATATCGGCCATGGTCTCAGCCCGCCTTCATGGCAAGGCCGGTGGCGGCGTCGAACACACGCACGGACGCCTGGGCCGGCGCGACAACCGCTGTCTGCCCGATCGCCAGCCCGACGTCATTGTCGAACACCGCCTTCACCGTGCTCTCGCCCTGGCCGAAATGGACGATGGTGCGCGCGCCGATGCGCTCGACGAACGTTACCGGCATCGACAGGCCGCGGTCTGAGAGAATCACCTGCTCAGGCCGAAAGCCGTAGAGCACATCTTCGCGCGCGGCCCTCACCGCCGGGGCGAGATTGTCCGGCAGCGGCGGCGTGACACCGATCGGCCCGAGATCGATGACCAGGCCACGGTCGCTTTCCGCCGGCCTGCCCTTGAGCAGGTTCATGCCCGGCGCACCGATGAAGCGGGCGACAAAGACATTGGCCGGATCGTTGTAGACCTCGAGCGGCGTGCCGACCTGCTGCAGCACGCCATGGTCCATCACCGCGATGCGATCAGCCATGGTCATCGCTTCGAGCTGGTCGTGGGTGACATAGACCATGGTCTGCCGGAACTGACGCTGCAGCTGTTTCAATTCGGTCCGCATGACAGCCCGGAAGGCGGCGTCGACATTGGACAGCGGCTCGTCCAGCAGGAAAATCGCCGGCTCCATGATCGCCGAACGGCCGATCGCCACGCGCTGCAATATGTTGACCGACAGCCTGTCGGCCTTGCGGTCGAGCAGCGGCGTCAGTTGCAGCATCTCGGCGATCGCGCCCACGCGGCGGTCGATCTCTGCCCTCGGCGCGCCGCGCATTTTTGGGCCGTAGGCGAGGTTCTGCCGCACGCTCATATGGGTGAAGATCGCATAGTTCTGGAAGACGAAGCCGACGCCGCGCCGCCCCATCGGCACGCCGGCCATGTCGCGCTCGCGGAACACGATCTTGCCGCTGGTCGGCACTTCCATGCCGGCGATCATGTTCATCGTCGTCGACTTGCCGCAGCCCGACGGCCCAAGCAGCGCCATGAACTCGCCGTCGGCGATGGCAAGATCCACCGTCTTCAAGGCGGTAAAGTCGCCGAACTTCTTGACCAGGTTCTGCAGGTGGATGGCGCTCATGCCGTCACCTCGCGTGCCCGGGCCATGCGCTTCATGGCAAACACCGCGGCGATGGACAGCACGATCAGGATGGCCAGCGCGATCGCCGCGACATAGCCCCAGATCAGGTCCTGGGTGGTGAGCTTGTAGATGTAGACGGAAATGGTCTCGGTGGCGACGCCGGGACCGCCGCCCGTCATGATGTAGAGCGTGTCGAAGATCTTGAAGTTCTCGATGACCCTGATTGCCAGTGCGATGATGATGATCGTCTTCATCTTCGGCAGCACGATGGTGACGAAGCGCTGCCAGGGATTGGCGCCAAGCAGCGTCGCCGCCTTGATCTGGTCCTCGGGCACGCCAACCAGGCCGGCAAGCAGGATGAGGAACATCAGCGGCGTCCACTGCCAGATGTCGGCGAGCATGACGGCGATGAGCGCCAGCGTCGGGTCCGACAGCCAGGCGATGGTGACGGGAAAGCCTGATAGCGCCGACAGGACGTCGTTGACCGGTCCGCCTGACTGGAACAGCATGAAGAACATGTAGCCGGCCACCGCCGGCACCACCATCATCGGCATCAGCAGGATCGAATAGAAGATCCGCTTGCCCGGGAACTCGTCGGCAAACAGCGTGGCGAGTGCTAAGCCGAGCAGGAATTCCGCCGGCACGCAGACGATCATGACGATGGCCGTTCTCTTGAGCGCGCTCCAGAAGCGCGCGTCGGCGGCAAGGTCGGTGTAGTTGGCGAAGTTGTTCCACAGCGACCAGGCGCTCCACCAGCCGAGGCCGGACAGCGGCGACCAGTCGGTCAGGCTGATATAGAGCTGCATCAACAGCGGAAACACCGCGATGAACAGCACCAGGATCTGCGCCGGCAGTGTCAGCCGGAAACCGAGCTTTACCCCTTCGTCCCGAAGGGTCGGCTTTGCCTGGACGGTTTTCATCACGTCCTCCGGAATTGCGGCAGTCGCGGCGGTCATTGCTTGAGCGCCCCGAAGGTCAGCCCGCGCACCAGATGGCGCTGGATGGCGATACCCATGATGACAGGCGGCACCGCCGCGATCAGGCCGAGAGCTGCCTTGGCGCCATAGAGCTGCCCGGTCATCGAGGAGGACAGCGAGGCCATGTAGACGGGTACCGTCACCCATTCGCGCGTCGTCAGAAGCAGCGCGATCAGATAGTCCGACCAGTTGAGGATGAAGACGAACAGCGCTGCACTGGCCAGTGGCGCGCGCATCATCGGCAGCGTGATGCGGGTGAAGACGCGCAGCCGCGAGCAGCCCTCGACCAGTGCCGCTTCCTCGATCTCGCGCGGCATGTCGTCGAAGAAGGTCTTCATCAGCCAAAACGCAAAGGGCAGCGTGACGATGCCGTAGATCAGCGACAGCCCCCACCAGCTGTCGGTGAAGTTGAGGAAGGCCCACATGATCATCACCGGGGTCATCACCGCCATTGGCGGAAACAGGCGGAGCTGGATCAGCGCCAGTGGCAGGTTCTGGCCCGAGCCAAAGCGCGACAGCCCGTAGGCCGCCGCGGTGCCCGCCGACATGGCGATCGCCGTTCCGAAGGTGGCCGACAGCAGCGACGACAGGATCGGCTTCAGGGCGGTGCGATCGAGCGCGACGATGAGGTTGTTGGTCGATTCACCGAAGACGAAGCGGAAATTGCTGAGCGTCGGATCCTTCGGCCACCAGGTCAGCTCGGCGCCGGTCGCCGACCATTCGGCGATCGGCTTGAAGGCCATCGACACCATCCACAGGATCGGCACCAGCGTCACCGCGATGGCGGCAAGGATCGCTGCATAGCGGAATATTTCGAAGGGAACGGAACGCTTCATCTTGCCGCTTTGCTGGTACCATCGTTTGCGGAGGCGAAGCGCAAACTTCTCGCCTCCATTTGGATCCGGGGAGGAGGATCAGCTGACCGGATCGAGAACGGTGGGCCAGGCCTCCTTGTTGGTCTTGATGGCTTCGAGAAGCTTCTCCTCGCCGGTGCGGCGGGCGATCTTCTTCCATTCGACCTCGGTGTCGGCCATCGCCTGCTCGGCGGTCTTGGCCTTGGTCAGCGCGGCGACGAGGTTCTCGTCCAGCGCGTTGTGGAAGGCGGTGGCGCCGGGATAGTTGATGGTCGGGACGGTGCGGGCAACCGTCTCGCGCACCACATCCATGTGGTAGGCGTGATAGGTCTGGCGGACCAGCGGGTCGGAGAAATCCGACAGCCGGAACGGATCGAAATAGCCGCCCGGATTGGCGGTCATCCAGGCATAGATGCGGCTCGATCCCAGCCACTGCAGGAACAGGTAGCAGGCCTCGGGATTCTTGGCCTGCGACGAGACCGAGGCCGACAGATTGAGCCACAGCACCGAGCGGCTGATCAGCTTGCCGTCGATCTCGCGGCCTGGCGGCAGCATCGAGCCGATCTTGCCGGTGACAGCTGAATCCTTGTTGCCGGCATTGTCGAGGAATTTTGGCAGGTTGGAGAAGGCGCAGGTCATGGCGCCGCCGCCCTTGGCGAAATTGCCATACTGCTCAGGCCAGCCCCAAGAGATCGCATCCGGCGAATGATGGACAAGCGATGCGATGTACTCGTTGGTAGCAGCAATGCCTTGCTCGGAATTGATCAGCGGCTTGCCGGTATCGTCGAACAGGAACTGATTGGGCGAAGCCATTGAGACATAACGCTGATACCAGTTGGTGTAGCCCCAGCCCTGGTTGCGCAGATCGGTCGATCCGAACAGGCCCTTGTCCGGCCGCTGGAAGAAGGCGGCGATCTCGTCATGCTGCTTCCAGGTCTTCGGCGGCGCCAGCTCGTAGCCATGCTTGTCGGAGAAGGCTTTCTTCTCGGCCGCGTCGCCGAACAGATCGGTGCGATAGACCCAGGTCTGGAAATCGCCGTCCAGCGACACGCCATAGGTCGAGCCGCGATACTGGTTGAGCAGCGAAACGCCCTTGGCGCCGTCGACATAGCCGCGCTCGGGGTCGTCCCATTCCGGCTTGTACTGGGCGACGAAGTCGTCGAGCTTCAGGATGCCGCCGGTTTCGGCGAGGTCGCCGAGACGGTTCCATTCCACCGCGTAGATGTCATAGGCCCCACCCTTGGTGGAGATGTCCTGCATCGTCTTGGTGAATTCCTGGCCGTTCGGCACGCCGACGATCTCGATCGGAATGCCGGTTTCCTTCTCCCACAGATCCTTGATCGAGGGCGCGCCGGCGGGAAATTGCTGCGTCAGTTGGCCGATCGAGCCGTCGGACAGGCCAAGCACGATCTTGGCCGGGGCCTTGCCGGCCCCCTTCATCGCCTTGGCCGCCTCGATGGCGCGGCCTTCCGGCGTGTCGGGCCCATATTGATAGCGCTCCGAGCCGTCGAAGCCGGTCGGGCCGCCGATCATGCCCGGCGCCAGCGCATCGGCCGCGTAGGCGCGGCTGGGGCGGATGAATTTCGGTGCGATACCTGCGGCGGCAGCAAGCACGGCCGCCTTTCCACCGGACGCCAGCAGACGGCGCCGCGACATGCGGATCATATCAGACATTGGAAGTCCTCCCTCGAGGGCCTTGTTCCTCCACGGCCCTCATGATGGATATTGACGGCAGTATGGGAGGGCTGTCAACATCATAAATAATCAAAACACATCATAACATCGCAATTGAGGGGAAAGGATGCAGTCCAGCGAGGTCAGCCAACGGCACCTAGTGCTTGAATTTGAGGGACCGAGCGCCGCGCCGATCCTTTTCGGCCCGGCTCGACGATTTGGTGTAGCGCGCCGGGCTTGCGCATCGGCTAAGGCCGGATACATCATTTCCCATCAGAATCGCGGATGGCATGAAGCGGTCGTCCGGCATTCGAACCGTTGAACGCGCGATTTTGATGCGCGATAGCGCGCAAGCAGTGAGGTGATCGACTGTGCGGTCCACCCTGACAGACATAGCCCGGGAAGCCGGCGTTTCAGCCGCGACGGTCGATCGTGTGCTCAACAACCGCGCCGGGGTCAGGGCGCGCACCCGCGAGGTCGTGCTGGAAACGGCGCAGCGGCTGGGCTACATCGCTGAGAATTCGAACAGCCCGACCACGCGCCACGCGCTGTCCGGTGCTGTGATACGGCTCGACTTCGCCCTGCCCGCCGGCACCAATTCCTTCATCAAGATGCTGCACCGGCACATCGAGGCGCAGGCGCAATCGCGGCCAGACCTCGATGTTCGCGTCGCCACGATCGAAGGCTTCAATCCCGACCGGCTTGCCCGCCTGCTGCAGGAATTGCGCGGCCAGACGCAGGGCGTCGGCGTCATCGCGCTCGATCACCCGACGGTCCGCGAGGCGATCCGTTCGCTGTCGGCCAGCGGCGTCAAGGTCGTCACCATCGCGTCCGACATCCTGCACGTACCGAGGGTCGCCTATATCGGCATCGACAACCGCGCCGCCGGCCGGCTCGCCGGCTATCTGCTCAACCGCTTCATGGGCGCTGAGCGTCCGGGCAAGGTCGCGCTGTTCGCCGGCTCGCTCTCCTATCGCGGCCATGAGGAACGTGAGATGGGGTTCCGCCACATATTGACGGAAGAATCGCCCAATTTGCAGATCGTCGAGATGCGCGAGATGCTCGACGACCGGGAAAAGGCCTATGCGGAGGCCTCCGCCCTGCTGGACCGGCATCCGGACCTGGCCGCGATCTACAATGTCGGCGCCGGCAACACCGGCATCGCCCGCGCGCTCAAGGAGCGAGGGCGGGCGCTGGCGACCGTGTTTCTCGGCCATGAAGTGACCGAAGGCACCAAGGAGCTTTTGCTCGACGGCACGCTCGATGCGGTCATCGACCAGAACCCGCGCGTCGAGGCCCGCGAAGCGCTCAACACCTTGACCCACGCGATCAGGGGCTTGCCCTACGAGTTGCACCAGCCGAGGCTGCAAGTGATCTTCAGAGAGAGCATCCCGGAGATCTGAACGGAAGGGTCCCGGGATTACCCGGGAAAGAGAGGCAGCGCCAGCAGGTGCAGGCTGTGGCGCTGCGGCGATCAAGGTAATCTTGAGCTCAATGCGTGCGGATTGTTGTCTTCGGGATGACGACGACCGGGATCGCCTCCGCATGGCCGACCGGCTCGGCGTTCGGCTGGTTCGCGGCGGAAGCAGCTGCCGCCAGGATCGTTCGCGAACACTGGCGCGGCACGCTCGGGCTTGGCCGCGACGAGACGCTGGCGGCGGCCTACTGGCGACGTGGCACGGCAGAACTGATGGCCGGCTGAAAAAGACTGTTTTGAAGGCGAATGCAACGCAAGCGATCCCCCTCTCCCCGTTCTTCACGGGGAGAGGGTAAGGGTGAGGGGCAGCGCGAACGTTGAGTAGAAATTCCGACGCTGGTGCTGCCCCTCATCTGCCTGCCGGCATCTTCTCCCCGTGGAAAACGGGGAGAAGGGGCTAGCCGCGACTCGACGCGACAATTCCCAATCACTCACTTTAGATCATTGCCCAATATTGACGATCGCCCGGTCATCCTCGCCGAGGCCGATCGCGATCCGGTCGCCGGAGACAATGCCCGATATGTCGCAGACGACCAGCGGCATGCTGATTTCGTAGAGGAACTCGGCGACGATGGCGCCAACGGCCAGGATCGGATCGGGCCGCTGCAGGATGATGCCGGCCGGCGCCGTGCCCCGGCGGATCGCCTCGGCCAGGACCGAAGACGAGGACGACGATCCCCGCCCGGATGCCATCACCAGGATCTTGCCGGCGACGTTGCCGCCCGGGTGCGAACGGTCGATGATGTCGCCCGTTTCGGCATCGACGCCGCCCCAGAAGCTGAGCGCATGCGACAGCACCAGCGCCGATCCCTGCGCCTCGCCGGCAAGCTGGAACGTGCCAACTCTGTTCTGCGCTCGACTGTCCTGTTGGCTCATCGCGCGCCTCGCACGACGCGGCCGGCAGCGGCCGAGCGAACGCAGTCTGCCAGGTCGCCGAAGACCACCGACACGCCGATATTGCCGGGCGCATAATGCGCCCATTTGCCGGAATTGGTCATCACCACGCCGTCGAGACGCTCGAGCACCGAGGTGACATAGGTGCAGGTATCCGTAACCGGAATGAGGCCGAACGCATCCATGCCGGCAAGTTGGCCCTCGTCCTGCAATCTCTTGAAAGTGGCGCGCCCGGTGTTGACGTAGATCGGAATGCCCCTGCCCGGCGCCACCTCGCGCAGCATCGCCAGCAGGCGCATCCACTCCTCGTGCGAAAAATGCGGCGTGCCGAGCGATACGGCCGCAAGCGGCGCGCCGTCGGGGACGCTCGACAGTTTTGCCAGCGCCTGGTCGATGTCGGCGCGACAGATCCGGATCGTCGCCTCCGGCGGCACGCCGCGAAATGCCTCGTCGAGCGTCCTTGCTTCCGGCGTGATGCCGACCGCATGAAACAGCGCCACCGCACCTGTCGTTGCCGCCGCCGCGCCAAGCGCCTTCAGCTGATCCTCGTCGCGCGGCTGCGGCAGGCCCGATATCACAGGAATGCGGTCGCCACTCGCTTGCCCGATGACCAGCCCGACGCCGACGAACAGGGCATCGGCAGGTTCGAAAGAACCGGTCAGCTCGAACAGGATCTGGCCGCGCCGATTATCGGTCAAATGCAGTCCCCAGGCCGGCGCGCGCCCGGTCATCGCGCAGCACAGATCGATGAAATCGCCATAGCGGTTGGTCCGCGCACCGATCACCGAATTGGCAAAGACGATGGCGTTGGACTCGCCCCAGGCGATCTGCTCGCCAAAGCCCGGCCGGAACCGCGTCTGATAGGGCGCGCAGGTGAAGGTCGCCTGGCAGCCGAGTTTTAGATGCGCCTTCATCAGCCGCCGCGCCGGCACCTCTTGCGCGGCCGGCATCTTCACCAGCCCGGGATGGATGAGGTCGAAGGAACCGACATTGAGTGTTGTTGGCACGCTGACGCGGCCGCCGCCCTCGACCAGCCTTTCGACGAAATCGAGGCTGGCCTGGCCGTGATAGAGGCAGCCGTCGATATGCGCGCCGGCAATGTCCAACAATTTGCGCGCGCCGACGGCGTTGGAAAAGGCGACCAGTATCTTCATCGCTGCGGCCACGGCCCGGCCGTGCTCGCCGCCGAGCATCGACTGGTCGCCCGCACTGAGTTCAAGCGTCATCGGGTGTTCCGCTTTCCCGCACTATGCAAGACCATGCTCTCACTGATTGCGGCCCGCCTGGCAAGATCAGTTTGCCGCGATCAGCACCGTGCTCTCCGGCGACCAGCGCAGCACCACTTTTTGCCCCTCCGCCAACCTTTCAACGCCGGTGTTCTGCACGATGACCTTGAGCGTTTGCCCGTCGCGATCGACGAAATAGGTGCTGTTGTTGCCGGCGAAGATGCGCTTGGATACCTGGCCGCGGAGCATATTGGCGTTCGGATCGGACGTCCCCGAATCGGTGGCGATGCGGATGCGTTCGGGCCGCACCGCGCAGCTGGCCTTGGCGCCGGCGGCAAGCGTCGCGCCTGCCCCGGCGGCAATCGCCGTGCCGTCCTGCAGCCGGATGCCGGCGCCGGTGCTCTCGCCGCGAAAAATGTTGGCGTCGCCGAGGAAGGTGGCGGCGAACTCGCTCTTCGGCCTGTCGTAGATCTCCTCGGGCGGCCCCTCCTGCACCAGCCTGCCGTCACGCAGGATGCCGATGCGGTCGCTCATCGTCAGCGCTTCTTCCTGGTCGTGGGTGACGAAGATGGTGGTGATGCCGATCTCGCGCTGGATGCGCTTCAGCTCGATCTGCATGTCGACGCGCAGCGCCTTGTCGAGCGCCCCCAGCGGCTCGTCGAGCAGAAGCACGCGCGGCTTGGTGACGATGGCGCGGGCCAGTGCGACGCGCTGGCGCTGGCCGCCCGACAGCTGGTGTGGGCGGCGGGCGCCGAGCTTGCCGAGTTGCACCAGGTCGAGCGCGCGCTGCACCTCGCTGTCTATCGTTGCCTTGGCTTGCCCGCGCACCGACAGGCCGAAGGCGACATTGTCGGCGACGCTCATATTGGGAAACAGCGCATAGTTCTGGAACACCATGCCGATGCGCCGCTTCTCGACCGGCACCCGCTCGACGCTCTCGCCGCCGATGGCGATGCGGCCGGAGTCGGGGAAATCGAAGCCGGCGATCTGGCGCAGGAGCGTGGTCTTGCCGCTGCCCGACGGCCCGAGCAGCGCGTAGAAACCGCCGTCGGCGAAATCGATCGAGACATCGTCCAGCGCCTTGTGCGCGCCAAAGCTGCGCGACAAATTCGCTACCTGCACGCCGGCCATTATTTCTCTCCGCCGAATTTGAAGAATTTTGCCGTGAGCAGCATCAGCGCCATCGAGACGACGATGATGATCGTCGAGACGGCATTGATCTCCGGCGTGAAACCCTTGCGGATCGCGGCGTAGATCTCGACCGGCAAGGTCGTCTGGCCCGGCGTCGACAGGAAGTACGAGACCACGAACTGGTCGAACGACACGGCGAAGGCGAACAGCCCGCCGGCGATGACGCCCGGCATGATCCAGGGCAGCGTGACCCGCGAAGTCACCTGCCACTGGTTGGCGCCGAGCGATCGCGCCGCCTCTTCCAGCTCCGGCGCAAAGGTCTGCAGCCGGGCTGAGACGACGACGATGACATAGGGCAGCGCCAGCGCCACATGGCCGAGCAGGATCGCGAACAGCCCACGGCCGATGCCGACGCCGAAGAAGAAGATCAGCATCGCCGTGCCGGTGATCAGCCACGGAATGGCGATCGGTGGAAACAGCAGCGCTTGCAGGACTTTCTTGCCGCGAAATTCATGGCGATAGAGCGCCAGCGATGCCGCCGAGCCGAGCACCGTGGAGATGATGGTGGTAATGATGGCGATCTCCACGCTGTTCCAGGTGGCCGAGATCAGCTGGTCGTTCTGCCACAACGACGCGTACCATTCGGTCGTCCATTCGAGCGGCAACTGGTAGAAGGGCGAGACGTTGAACGACATCAGCGCCATGATGATGATCGGGAGGTAGAGAAAGGCGAGCAGCAGCCAGATGTAGAGGCGCCCACACCATTCCAGGATACGCGTCGTCGCCATCACGCGGCCCTCTTCAACACCGGCGACGCCAATGCCAGGATGACCAGCACGACGGCCAGCAGGATAAAGGACAGCGCCGCACCCAGCGGCCAGTTGAACACGGCGACGAACTGGTCCTCGATGACCGTGCCGTAGAAAGTGCCGGTGCGGCCACCGAGAATACGCGGTTCCATGAAGGAGCCGACGACGGGAACGAAGATCAGCGCCGCACCGGCGACCAGCCCCGGCATCGACAGCGGAATGATCACCCGTTTCAGCATTTGCAGCCGCGAGGCGCCGAGCGAGCGCCCTGCCTCGATCAGCGAATCGTCGATGGCCTGCAGCGTCAGGTAACAGGTCAGCACTATGTAGGGCACGTAGGAGTGGACCAGGCCGATGATGACGGCCGGATAGGAATACATCAGGTCGATGCTGATCTTGAACGGCAGCACGGCGTTGAGTGCGGTGTCGAGAATGCCGCCCTCGCGCAGCACCATCGCCCAGGAGAAGATGCGCACCAGGCCGTTCGACCAGAACGGCAGGATGACGAGCAGGAAGATCGCCTCGCGGCTGCGTCCCCTAAACACCTTGGCCAGCACATAGGCCGCGGGATAGCCGATGACGACGCACCACAGCGTCACCTCGAGCCCGAGCCTGAGCGAGGCCAGCAGCAGCGTCCGGTAGAGGCCTTGCGCAAAGAAGGTGGCATAATTGTCCAGCGTGAACGACCACGCCTTTCCCGACAGCGGCAGCTCGGTCATGAAGGAGAAAAACACCATGGCCGACAGCGGCAAGAAGATCGCCACCGTCAGCCAGAGATAGGCCGGCACAAGCAGCGGCAAAGCCGATCGCAATCCGCTCCTCGAACCGGTTGCGACCTGTCCAGCCATATGTTCCTCCCGAAAGCTTGCCGTTACTTTCACCCCGCCCGTTACTTCACATTGACCTTCAGCTCCTGCCACAGCGCCAGATAAGCCTCGCGCTGCGCGTCGCTGATCGGCGCCTGGAACTGGATGCGCTTGGCGACGTCGGGGTCGCCCATCACCTTGCGGTTGAAGGCGTCTTCGGGAAGGGCGGCGACCGCCTTGGCGTTGGCCGACACCGGCGCGCCGACCTTGGTGACCCATTCGACGTAGAATTTCGGGTCGATCATGTAGTTGATGAAGGCCTCGGCGCCGGCGACGTTTTTGGAACCGACCGGGATGGAGAAGGCGTCGAGCCAGGCGACGGCGCCTTCCCTGGGGATGACCAGCGAGACCGGCAGCTTGAAATGCGTCTTGGCGCGGTCGGCCGAGCCGCTCCAATAAGTGCCGATGTCGATCTGATTGGAGGCGACCATCTGGTTCCAGTCGTTTTCCGAGCTCCAGAACGTCTTGATCTGCGGCATCAGCGAGGCCAGCTTCGCCTTGACCGCCTCCATATCCTTGATGTCGTTGATGTTCTGGCCGGTGGCGATGGCGCCGAACTGGACCGCCTCGACCGCGTCGTCGCGGATGGTGACGCGGCCCTTATGCGCCTCGTTCCACATCTCGGCGATGCTGGTCGGCGGCGTCTCGAAGGCTTTCTCGTTGATGGCGAGCGCGGTCAAGCCCCACACCCATGGCACGCCATAGACCTTGCCATCGCGGGCGAGCATCGGCGAGCCTGCCTTGTCCGCGCTGATGTCGGCATAGTTGGGGATTTTCGAGACGTCGATCGGCTGGATCAGCTTTTCCGCCATCGCCTGGTCGTTGAAGGCGGCGTTGATCATGACGACGTCGTAGAGGCCGGGATTGGTCCTCAGCTTGGTCAGCATTTCCTGTTCGGAATTGAAAAAATCGTTGACGACCTTGTTGCCGGTCGCCTTCTCGAAAGCGGCGATGGCCCAGGGCTCGTCGGCGCCGTAGCCCTTCCAGTTGAGCACATGCACCTCGTCGGCGCTGGCGACCAGTGCCGAAGCGAAGACGGCGGTTGCCGTCAGAAAAGCAGTCAGTTTGGGCATGCGCATGTTCGTTCCTCTCATTGTTTGCCCGGTTGGCGGGCTTGTTGCGTCATTTAGGCTGTCATAAATGGGCCTTTTGCTTCCGGCCGTGCACGGATCGATCGTCATGGCTGAGGAATGTCTGGATCTCCTCGTCGGTCGGCGCCGACGATCCGCCATGGCGGGTGACCGAGAGCGCCGCCGCCGCATTGGCGTAACTTGCCGCTTCGAAGGGCGGCACGCCGCGCGACAGCGCGCTGACGAAGGCGCCGATATGGGTGTCGCCGGCGCCGTTGGTATCGACGGCGGCGACCTTGAAACCGGGCACGGCCTGCGCGGTGCCGTCAGCCAGTCGCACGAAGCAGCCTTCCGCCCCGGCGCGGATGATGACCGCCTCGGCGGTCAGGCAGTGATTGGAAAGAAGCCGGGCGGCAATGGCCTCGACAGCGCCGGGGCCGGCGATCTCGCCCGCTTCCGTTGTGTTGCAGCTCAGCCAGTTCGTGCGCGCCAGCACCCGGTCGAGAATGGTGCGCGGAATCTCCGATATGACAGGCGTCGGATCGAAGACGAAGGGAATTTCCGCCGGCAGCGCCTCGATCCAGTCGGCCAGCGCGTCGCGGCTCCCGACATAGCTCAGCGTATAGCCGGAGGCGAACACCCAATCATCAGGCGCAACCCGGACGGCCGCCATCATGCCGTGGCTGAGCACGCTCTCGGCGCCAGGCCATGACACGAAGGTGCGCTCGGCGTCGCCGCTGATCATGGCGACGCAATTGCCGCTGTCCATCAAAGGCGATGGGTGCGTCAGCGTTGCGATGCCCTCGGCGGCAAAAGCGGCACGCAGGAAATCGCCATTCGGTCCGCTGCCGAGCTGGCCGCCGAAGACGACCTTCATGCCGGTGCGACTGGCCGCAACCATCATGTTGAAGCCGCCGCCGGCGACCTGGGCAAAGCTCGATGCGGTCTTTTCGGTGCCGGGCGCCGGCAAGGCGTCGATGCGGTAGACATAGTCGACCACCGCGCTGCCGATATGGACGAGACGCCGGCTCATGTCAGGCTGAGCTCCGCTCATGCCGTCGCATCCTTGCCCGAACCGTTTTTCGCCATCCGCGCCGCGACCAGGTCGGCGGCGAGCGCGTGCACCTGGGCCATGTCGAGGCCTCTGAGCCGGGCGATGTATTCCCTTGGCAATCGGCAAAAGCCGGCGCAGGCGCCTGCCATGCCGGCGGCGATGGCGCCGATCGTGTCGGTGTCGCCGCCGAGATTGGCGCTGATGACGGCCGCTCGCCAGGGATCGCCGCCGGCGATTTCCAGCACGGCGAAGGCCGCCGGAACCGATTCCTGGCTGGCGACGCCGGTGCCGACCAGGTCGACGATCAGCCGGATGCCGTCGGTGACGGGCTTGCCGCGAACCAGGCCCCTCGCCCAGTCGATGCGCGCGGCGATATCGCCGCCGCTGGTCCAGTGACCGTGTTCTGCGCCCTGCCTGGCCGCCACGACCGCGCGATCCAAGGCGGCGCGCCAATCGCCGCCGGCAACGCCACAGCTGACGGCGGCGGCAACGGCAGCCGCCGCGGCAATGGCGATCGAGGTGTTGTGCGTGGCGCGGCAGGTTTCCGCAACCTTGGCGACCAGCGCGCCGAGCGGCTCCGGCGGCATCATGATGCCGACCGGCGCGATGCGCATCGCCGCGCCATTGGTGTCGCCGCTGCGCCCAGCCTCCTCGGCCGGCACGCCGTCATTGATGGCGTCGATGGCGCGCTTGGTCGAAGGTCCGAGCAGATCGTAGCTGCCGCGCGCCTTGACCTCGCGCTCCCAGTCGAGCAGCGCCTTGACCCAGCGCGTGTGGTCGAAGCCGTCGCCTGAAGCGACCAGGATGCGGCCGAGCAGCAGCGCCTGTTCGGTGTCGTCGGTGACAGTGCCGGCGGACAGGCCCTTCGACACCGGATGGTCGGCGGCGGGCGCGACGAAACCCTCGACAGGACCGTAGAGCTCGACGATGCGGGCCGGCGACAAAAGCTGCGTCGGCATGCCGAGCGCATCGCCCAGCGCCCCGCCGACAAGCGCACCCATCGCCCGGTCGGTCGCCGCGGCCATCTCCATGCTCAGAACTCCAGGTGAAGCGCGAAATGCGCCGGATTGAGCAGGCTGGTGACATATTCGATGGCGCGGCCGTCGGCGGCGCGCGTCAGGCGCCGCGTGCGCAGGAACGGCGCGCCCGGCGCGCAGTCAAGAATGGCCGCGTCCTTAGCGCTCAGCATCTCGATATCGACCCACTCCTCGCCGTGATCGGGGACGAGCCCCGCCGCGCGCAGCGTCTGGTGCAGCGAGCCCTCGCGCAGTCCGCGCAGCGGCACGTCCTCCAGTTCGGGCGACAGCGGCAGGCGGCTGCGCTCGATCGAGATGGCATGGCCGTCATCGGCGTTTGAGCGCACCCGGTCGACGGCGATGAAGAACGGGCTTTCGACGCCGAGTGTGGCGGCGAGCTCGGCATCCTGCATGACTTCGAGCCTGAGCGTGCGCGTCTCGGCATTGGCGCCGGCATTGGCCAGTGCCCGCGACCAGCCGACGGCGTCGTCGACCGGCATGCCGTCGAAGGTGACGAACGAGCCGATGCCGACCTTGGTGGTGATCAGCCCGCGGCTCGACAGTTCCTCGAGACCCTTGCGGATGGTGTTGCGGCTGACGGAGAAGCGCTGGACAAGCTCGTTCTCGCTCTGCAGGCGGTCGCCGAAGCCGAGCACGCCGGAGCGGATCTCGTGCTCGAGGACGGTGGCGATCCGTTCCGGCTTGCCGGTTCCGGGAGACGACAGGATCGTGCGACGCGCCATGGAATACCTGTTCAGTAAACCTGTATAATCCTGTTCAATAACGCGATAGGGCAAGTCATGTCAACGGCTCGCGGCCGGCACGTTTTGGGTTCCCGGCATCCCGGGCAAGATTGCCCTGCTGATCACGACGGCCCCTCCCGATCACGACGGCCCTGCTGATCACGACGGTTCGTCGCAGGCTGCAATTTTACGGGAACCTTCACCACGCCCGAGCGGTTTTTTCTATAGTCGCGATGCGGCGACGACCGAAAAAATGGAGACAAATGGAGGCAAACCATGCTTACGAAGTTACTCGCGGCGTCCGTGCTCGCCGCTGGCCTGGCCACTTCTGCGATGGCCCAGAGCACAGCCGACCCAGCCGACACAGAGGCTGGCATGGCTCCCGGCAGCGGTAGAAGCGTCGTCATCGACCCGGCCCCGACCGATCCGAACCTGGCCGAGCCGGATGCTGTCGATACCGGGATTACCGGTAGCATCATTGCGGGCCCCGACGGCACGAATTCCAATGCCGATCGGAACTGCCCGCCAAGCCCGCAGGGCGCGATGCCTGATGCCACGCACAAGGCTCCCGGCACGGTTTCACCGACCGTCAACGACAGGCACTGCGGCATGTAGCCGAGATCGATTTCGGGACCAGCGCTTCGGCCGCGGGACAGTGCTTCGTCCCGCGGCCGAAGCGTTATGTGCGAAACCTTTGATGGCAGAGCGAGGCGCCCCCCTCTGTCCTGCCGGACATCTCCCCCACTTGGGGGGAGATTGGCTGTCATCACTGATTTCGCCAATCACAAAAGTCGCAAGAAGAGTGCCGTCGTGGAAGCTGCCAATCTCCCCCTCGTGGGGGAGATGTCCGGCAGGACAGAGGGGGGCGCCGTAGAGCACCACATCAGATGGCGGCTAGCCCTTGCGCGGCCGGGCAGTCTTTGAACTGGTCACCTTGCCGGCCGCCGGCTCCTTCGGCCGAGCCGGCGCCTTCGGCCGAGCCGGCGCCTTTGGCCGAGCAGTCTTGGCTTTGGGTCCGCTTTCCCCACCGTCGATCTCGGCCGCGGCCTGGTCCCAGTGCTGCTGATGCGCGCCGTCGGGCCGGCCGGCCTGCTCCCAGATCGCGTGAGCCCGCCGGCGAATGCGTTCCTGCCTGTTATCAGTCACTGTTGCCTCCTCGGCTCAAATCGGTGAGCGACAACTTCTAGCTGAATTTTCGACCGGCGTCTTGGGGGCTTCGGCCCAGATTGGGTCGGCCAGGGTCGGGTCGGCCCGGGTCCGGCCCGCCTAAATCGGACAGGACCGCGACCCCGAGGAGTGCCGCCTTTTTGGTGATCAGCCCCGCCAGATCCGCTTCCGAGCGCTCCGTTCCGGTTTGCTCACGCACGGCTGCAATCAACGCCTTCATCGACAACAGGGCAGAGCCCCGTTCGGCAAGCAGCTTGTCGACGGATGCGGCCACATCGCGTGATTCGACATGCGGCAACATGGAAATGGCTCCTTCCGTCCCGCCACGAAGACGATCGACAGCCGGCTGCCTGCCGGCGAGCCGCCGCTCTTCCCGCGTCTTCCCGGGAGAGCGGCGGGTGAAGGTCAGTCGATGACCTGCACGATCCTGCGGGTGCCGGGATCGACCAGCACGGTGCGACCGTCGACGACTACGTATCTGTATTCGACGTCGGGAACCTCGTGAAGTTCAACCGTGTCGGGCAACGTGGAACCGACGTTGAGTTCCACGCCCAAGAGGCTGATCGACGCCAGCGGGTGCCTCTCCACATATTGGCGGACGACCGTCTGCTGCTCGGGCGTGATAATCACCTGGTCTGCGGTGGCGACGCCGACACCGGCCAGCAAAGCCAGCCCGGCGGCGGCAGGAACAAGGTGGATTTTCATCGTCTTCTCCTGTCTGGTTTGCGGGCTCTGCTGTCCTCAGTCGGGACGACTCAGCCCAAAAGCCAACGTTTGACGAAACCGTCTTGTTCCGTGAGCGCCGACTAATTGATCGCCGCGTTGGCTGGCAGTGGCCCGCGATCTTGGTCGCCCAAGCGCGCGGGCCGATCGGTTTTGCCCGATCAGCAGCGATACCGGAGGGGGGTGATATCGACTGCTTCGAAAACAACATTTAGTCATAACTAATGTTCCGCCCCCCAGCAAAAAAGCTGCCGGCGCAGGCACCGTCAGGCGCGAGACCGGCAAATGCTCTCAATCTATGGTTTCGGCGGCTGCGCCGGGACCTCGCCGGGCTTGAGCACCGGTGTCCTGCCTTGGTCTGGCGGCGGTGCGGCCATGCCCTGATCGCCGGTCGGCGGCGGCAGCAGCACGCCGTTGCAGGGTTCAAGCGTGTCGGTCAGGTTGTTGTTGTCACCGTTGTTGACGGGCGGCGGCGGCTGCTGCTGGCCGTTCTGCGGCTGCGCCTGGCAATGGCCGGCACGCGCCCGGTCTTGTGTCTGGTTATCCGTCTGGGCGGCAACCGGCGCCGCCAACACCAGTGCGCCGAGCAGCGTGATTGGCAGGAATGCGAAAGGTTTCATGTCGAACGCCTCCGCGCGAACGATCGCCTCCTTGCCAAAGCCGGTTGGCGGCGATTGGTTCCCGCCTGCAGCAAGCCGCCCGGCTCAATCGCGCCGGCGCGGCATGTTGGGGAATCGTTAATCAGCGATTGCTACTATAGCGGAATGACCAAGAACCTCGGAAACGCCGAAAGAAGTTCCCCAAGGGAGCCGGCAAGGAGCTCCGCCCTGAGCCGGCTGGCGCCAGCCTTGTTTCCCCTGGCAGTCGTCGCGCTTGGCTACCTGGTCGGCTGGCAGTTCTTCGGCTTCTAGAGCGGGGCCTCTGGCTGCAACCGCCAATCGCCAACGCTGGCGATTAGCCAAATCCCACCACGCCTTCGTCATCCCAGGGCAAGCAAGGAGCGAAGCGACGCGGCGCAGACCCTGGGATGACGAAGTGGAGGGGTGGTTTGGCTAATCCTAGAGGCCGTGGGACCTTAGCTGCCGGCCGGTGGCCGGCCAATCGCCAACGCTGGCGATTGGCCAAATCCCACCATGCCTTCGTCATCCTAGGGCAAGC
This sequence comes from Mesorhizobium sp. WSM4817, assembly GCF_055811135.1. NCBI lineage: Bacteria > Pseudomonadati > Pseudomonadota > Alphaproteobacteria > Hyphomicrobiales > Phyllobacteriaceae > Mesorhizobium > Mesorhizobium sp. WSM4817. The sequence goes on from NZ_JBVVQQ010000005.1 coordinate 323,262, forward strand.
AAGGAGCGACGCGGCGCAGACCCTGGGATCCATGCCGTTACGCCAGCCGAAGAATGCAGCGGCCCAGAACGGCGCTTGCATCCGCAACCCTGCTCGTTACGCTTCCGCGCCGCGTCGCTTCGCTCCTTGCTCCCCCTGGGATAACGAAGACCCACTAGTCCGGGAAAAAGAACACCGGCTCCTCGCATCGGTGGACCCGGCATTGACCGTCAAGCGTCCGGACATAGGCGGCGACAGGCACTTCGGGCCAGTCGCATTCATTGCCGAACCGGCGGACATAGCGGTCATAGGTGTTGCGGCCGGTGGTCAGCACCACCGCGCGCCGGCTCTGGATCAGAAGCTGCGTCTGTTCGCATGTCATGGCGCGCGTATCCGGCCGGGCGTGAGCCATGCCTGTGGCGGCGATCAGGATCGCTGCGGCTGTCGCGACGATTGGGCGAGCTGGCATGATAGATCCTCTCAAGGGTCGTGCCCAACGCGCACCTTCGCCCGTGGTTCCGCAACCTTCGGCTTTTAGCGCATCGGCCCACCTTGGTGGTCGGGGCGAAGAGACGTCGCGGGAAGAGACCTTGGATCAGGCGCCGGCTGCTTCTAGCACCAATCTCCAACGCTGGCGATTAGCCATACGCTACTACACCTTCGTCATCCTAGGGCGAAGCAAGGAGCGAAGCGACGCGGCGCAGACCCCTAGGTGTTTGATCCCGGACTTTAATGGCGCATCATCGCAATCCGAGAACCGGTTCCTCGCATCGATGGACCCGACATTGACCGTCAAGCGTCCTGATGTAGGAGGTGACGGGCGCTTCGGGCCAGTCGCACTCATTGCCGTATTGGCGGACATATCGATCATAGGTGTTGCGGCCGGTGGACAGGACGACGGCGCGCCGGCTCTGGATCAGCTGCTGCGTCTGTTCGCATGTCATGGTGCGCGCATCCGGCCGGCCGTAAGCCATGCTTGTGGCGGCGAGCAGGATCGCTGCGGCTGTCGGGACGATTGGGCGAGCTGGCATGCTGCATCCTCGCAAAGGTCGTGCCTAACGCGCAGCTTTGCCCGTGGTTCCGCACCTTCACCCCACCTTTACCAGCGTCTCCCGCAAGAGTGCTACTGCGGCGCAACAAGACAGCCGCGATCTCACTCCTCCTTCTCGGGCTTGAACCGCCTGACCACCACTTCGAAGACGATGTCCGAGATCCACATCGCCGAGACGCCGATGAGGAACGCCGCGGCCAGCGTCGTGGTGTCGTCGTTGGCTGGAATCGCCAGGCCGGTGGCGCGGAAATAATGCACCACCGGCAAGGTCAGGTAGGCCGCCGCCAGCGCGCCGCAGATCGGCGACGCCACCATCTCGCGAACCTTGTAGCGGTGGCGCGACAGGGCTCGCAAAATCCCGCCGGAAAGGCCGGCGACCACCACCGGCGCCTTGATGCCGAGCGCGTCGAAAAGTTCCTGTATCATGGCTTCCACCCGCACCATCTGGCGCCCTTGCCGTTGTAGGCATTCATCTCGTCGAGCTCCGGCCGCGTCATGGCGGCGACGACGACGGCGGACGCACGACGCGGCTGGTTGTGGTCGCACCAAACCTGGCGCGCCGGCGAAACCGGCGTTGCGCACCCGGCGAGCAGCAGGCCGCCAAACAGCAGGCACTTGGGCAACAGGCACCCGAGCAGCAGCATCAGCGCTTTGACCATCGCATCGCCTCCCGCCGTGCGACTTCGTCCGGCAGGTCGCGCGCCAGGCGTTCGGCATCGGTCGCCTCGCGGTCCATTTCGAGGCGCTCCTCGACGGCAACGAGTTTTTCTGCCGCTCGCCTGGCCGCATCCTTGTTGGCCCGACCGCCGGCGACAAACAGGCCGATGCCGCCGGCGAGCGCGGCAAAAATCGCCAAGATCGTCGTGTTGCCGGCGAGCGCGCCCAGCATGGAAAGCACCCACATCTCAATTGCCCTCCACGGCAGGCTGGTTTCTGACGAGGCCGGCGACGCCGTCGCGCACGACATTGATCAGGATCTTGAGCAGGGCCAGCACCCCGGTGATTTTTAGCGCCAGGGCGGCGTCGATGCCGAACAGCGTCCAGTCGAAGCCCACCAGGCCGGTGAGCAGCAGGATCAGCACATTGATCAGATTGTGCGCGGCGTTGGTATTGAACCAGTTCATGGCTTTACCTTTCGAAACAAGGAGGGGGCCTTTCGAAACAGGGAGAGGATTGCGGCGACCAACGGAGCCAGCACTGCGGCCCGTAATCCGGAGAACGGTCCGGAAAACGGTCCGCGCCGCACTCCGGCTTTGCCCGGCTCTGCCTTGACGGGCGTGAAACCGTTCGGTTGCGGCGAATGCGGGATCGGAACCGGCGCCGGAGGGGGCGGCGTGTCCCTGATCCCGGACCATTTGCGGAACGCCTCGGCAAGCCGGATATCGTAGGCGTTCTTCCCATAGGATGCGCCATTGTAGCCCTTGGCGAAGCCGGCCCAGTCATGCTTGCGCAATTTGCCGTCGAGCCGGTTGGCGGCGATGAAATTGACCGCCGCCGCCAGCTGCAGCGCCTCGTCCGCCATCATGGCTTCGACCATGGCCTGCACGGTGGGGAAGCCGGCCGCCCTGAAATTCTCGCCGAGCACCTGGCCGAGCCCCCATGACGCCGATCTGAGCGCCGCCGTGTCGTCGATGGCGCAGGCGGCTTTCAGGCGCGGATAGCTGTCGCGGGGATAAGGCTTTTCGCCCCATTTGGCATAGGCAAGGCCGGCCGCTACCGCCCTTGCCCGAGCCGCGCCCGCCAGATTGCGGTAAAACACATGCGGCTCGAACAGGATGACCGGCCGGCCCTGGGCGTCGAAGCCATGCCCGCTGGTTTCGACATCGAGAAAGGCGTGGATCTCGTCTTCGCCGACGCCGATGCTGGCGCCAAGTCTTGGCAGATCGAGATCGTCGAGGCGCCTGGCGGCGCCCTTGAACGTCATGTCCATGGTCTTGGTCCTTTCCCAGGTTGATGTTTGCAGGCGCCCCGATTGATGTTTGCAGGCGATTGTGTGAAATGGCCCCAAACTGTGGGGATTTGCCGATGTCGCAAGACGAAGGAACGGCGCGCTGGACGGTGAAGGCCGCGCTCTGCGCGGTCGGCCGCGACAAGCCGCTGCTTGTGGCGCTGGCGGTGATCCTGTGCCTCTATTGCGGGCTGATTGCCGGGCCGATCGTCTATGCGTTCCTGGCCTTCCAGGGCATGGCGAATTTCTTCAACTGACGGCGTTGACCAGTTGAGAACAGCTCGTTCCGTCTTGCCATCGGGATGGAAACCGCTTAGCCGGAATAAACTGCTCCCATGAACCGTTCATACCCCATGGGAACAGGTGCGGGAGGGCGCGTGACAATCAGGATCAGGCTTCCGGGCGGGACACTGAAGATCAAGAAAAAGGACGAGCTGCGCCGCCGCGAGCAGAAGCGCCAAGTCCCGGTCTGGCGGCTTGGAGACTATTTCATCGTCTGGTGGCCGAGCAGCATTTCGGATCGTCCGTCCGGACGCCCGCCAAAGGGAGTGGGTGAATAGTGAATAGTGAAGAAGGTGCTCTCACTCTACTCACCACTCACTACTCACTACTCACTACTCACTACTCACTACTCACTACTCACTACTCACTACTACCATTCACCATTCACCCGCCCGGACCGTTCTTGGAACCGGTCCCGGAAAACAGCCGCAGAAAGAATCAACGATCAGCCCTTGACCCTTCCGCCACGGAAGCTCTCTAAGTCGCTGCATTGCACAACGGGGGTTGGGAGCAATGGCAGTGCGTATCAGGTTGCCGGGCGGCACCTTGAAGATGAAGGTGTATCGGGAGTTGCGCGAGCGTGAGCGCGCCCGCCGCATCCCGGTTCTGAAGCTGGGCTCGCTGTATTTCAGCTGGTGGTCGAACCGGCCGCGTTCGTTGAACGACCAGCCCGACGACGATCCAAACCGATCTCAGGCAGCGCCTTGACGGCCCGAAAAAAGCCGTCCTCGGGCGGCTGCGCTTGAACCCTTCCGGTCAAGCCAGCAAACGCGCGCATCGGCGTTGACTCTTCGGCTGGGGAAGTTCTCTAATTGCTGCATCGCACATCATCATTGAATTGCACAGCGGAGTTGAACCGATGGCCGTGCGCATCAAACTGCCGGGCGGCACCTTGAAGGTAAAAGTCTATCGCGAATTGCGGGGGCGCGAACGCGAGCGCCGCGTACCAGTCATGAAGGTGGGTTCGCTGTATTTTGTCTGGTGGTCGAACAGCCAGCCTCACAACAAGCCGGAAGACAGCCGTCATTAGCCCGTTGCCATTCGCCCGCGCCTTGGCGCAAGCGAATGGTTGGCGCTCTATGATGGGACGACGCTCATTGATGAGCGAGGCATCATTTCATTTCACCAGGTCGCGGTCCGGCCGCACCAAAGCGTCGGCCGGAACGTCCGACCGTACGATTGAGCCGGCTGAAATTATCGCCCGGTCGCCGATCGTGACACCCTTCATTATCATGGCACTGTTGCCGATCCAGACATCATCTCCGATTGTGATCGGTGCTGAGCGGATGCCTGGGTCGACGCGCGGGTGGCCTTCGCGAAAGATGGCCTGCATCTGCGCAAAACGCTTCTGCGGGTCCATGGGATGCGAGTTGGTATCGTGGATCGCCACCCCCTACGAGACGTGGACATGTTTGCCGATCTTGATCCCCACCGGATCCGATGACCAAATCGTCGAGCCTGGACCAAGGTAGAACCAGTCATCGATATTGATCCGACCCTCATGGGCAAAGACCTGCAGATGTCCGTCCAGATGGCTGTCCGCGCCGATTGAGACCCGGGACCTGTCGCCATGAATATTGAAGATCTCCGCCCCGGCACCGAACTTCGTGCGCGGCCCGATGACGGCATTCTCCCTTGCGGCGCCTGTGGCGATCCAAGACGAAAAGCGGCGGCGACCAGCGAGAATAGTGGAGAAGATACGCATCAGCGAACATCTGCCACACGCCGCCATTTCAGTCTAGGCATCGAAGAGACCCCGACGCACCATTTGACGCAGGCATTCGGCGTCATAGGTGGCATGGCGCCGGCTGCATTCGGATGCAGCTCGTCCGACATGTACAGTGTCGACGTGAGGTAGCCATGCCGCTCGATCTTGGTGCCGACAACGACCCACTCCTCGCCTTCCCAGAGTTTGGCTACCGTCTCACCCTTGTGCTGAATTGCCTGTGCCATTTGCCTATCCCCTCTCCGCGACATATTCGATGAAGCGCAAGGCGTTGCTGTCATGGCCGACGTCGTTGAAGTGCAGGCCCTCTTGATAGGCCCCCGAGTTGATATAATCGAACCCGTCGATCGGGATCGATAGGACATTGCGCGACCGGTAGGTCTGGCGGATCGCGCCAAGCGCGGCATCGTAGGTTCGGCCGCCCGTATAGCTGGCATCCCAAGCCGAGGACGGACGCGTTGGCGGCATCACGAAGATGCGGGGAGCCAAGGCTGCTTCCAGCGTGTCGATTATCGACGTGATGTTGGTCGAAATCGTTGCCGGCGGCGTGCCGAAACTATCGTTGATGCCCAGGGCGAGAACGGGCACGATCTTGCCGCCAGCGTAGCCGCACTGCGCGACGGCAGAAGCAAGTCGCGCCGCATTGAAGGAGGCGAACGTATAGCTGCCATGCGAGGCGCGCAGCGTGCGTAGGCGCGGGCGCGAGCCGGCCGCCTTGATGCCGAGACGGATAAGCCCGGTTATTTCGACAGGGCCGCCTACCGCCGTCAGTGTGTAATTGCCGCTGGCAGCCTGCCCCGTCATCGACGGGCCGGAATATTGATCGAGCGCCAGAGCGCCGGTAGCATTGACGGTCTTGTACGCCGCGCCACCGTCGAAAGCGAAGGCAAGCGAACCTTGACCGGCGTCCCGGGTGTAGTGGACATCGACCTGTTCATAAGCTCCAGTGAACGCCAGGGACGCACCATCAGCAAGGATGATGCTTTCGCCAAGTGGCCCGCGCGTTCCCGTCGAGACGGTTCCGCTGGTCGCAACGCCATAGAAGGCCGGCGTGTAGGTGGAGCTTGGCCGCAGCGCCGTCATGCCCGGCTCGTCATCGGCAATGCCGAGATTGGCAAATTGGGTAACTCGATTAAACCAATGCGCCGGGCCATTGCTGGCCAACGCCCAATGACCGATGCTATCGGCGATCAAGCAGAGCACATCGTTGTTGGCGATATGCTCTGCCATCTTGGCCCGGAAGCCATCATAGAGATTAAACAGCGACGGGCGGGCCGGAACGAAGAACCTCCGGCCGCCGACGAACGGCTTTCCTGGTCCCCAAAAACCGTCACCCCACTTAGGCATAGCCGTCAACGCGAAGCTGCCGGGCGGCACATACGGGTTTGGATGGGCAGCAGCGGCCGAGGCAAAGATTGCGGTCGCGTCAACGACGCCATTCGGGTCGGCGTCCGCCAGCAGGTTCATGCCGGTGTTCTGTGTGCCGCCTGTCAGAGCCCGCGCAGCGTCGGCGATGAGGCCAGTTTTGATCGTGAACGCAACCTCATAGCGGTGCAGGGTCGATGATGCCACAATAGCGCCGTTCGACAGTACGCCAGACCTGATCCATGCAGGGATGCCTTGCGGGTTGACGCTGTTCTGAAACTTGTAGCCGCCGCCGCTGATTGACGGATACTGCCCCGCTGCAATCGGTATGCTGAGGGGGATTTCGCTCACACCATTGGCCAACGTGATCTGATGCGTGCTGATCACGTTAACAGTTAGATCGCCATTGGCCTGGACGACGTGAATGCTGGCCGTGCCGGCCCCGCTGGCACCGACATCAATTTCCGTGATGTAACCATCGGCCGGCGCTGGCGTTTGCATGACGACGCTGTAGTTCGCCGGGGTATTCGTGCCAGTGTTGACCAGGTTCGGCCAGCCGACCACCTGGTCAGTGCCGACGATGTCGACCAGATCGTTTGCGGTGTCGTAGGCTGCACGTGCCTTTGTACCGACTTCGCCCGTGAAAGTGGCTTTCCATTGCGGACCATTGACAAAGTCGACGGTCTTGGCTGTGTGTGACGTAGGAACCGTCGCCGTGAACCACTTGCTTTCGCCGTTCGGAATGGACCCCGCCGTATAATACCATGTGCCGGCTCCTGTCCGTTGCAGGCCCATGACACTGCCGGCTGGCTTCAGGATCGAGAGACCCGAGTTGACGGAAGACGGGCCGGCAACGACAGGGATGGTTTGTTGAGAGACGAGAGTTAAAGTGCCATCGCCCTCGACCTGGGCAATTACGATATGGATTGTTCCTGCCCCAGCGCCGAAGCCTAGTTCTAGGCTCGAAAGAAACTCATCGACAGCCGACAGAGAGCCCGGCCAATAATAGGCGCTGGTATTGGTAACAGCCGTGCCGCCGACGGAGCCCGTGATCAGGACCGGCCCAACCGTCCGCGACCCGATCAAGCCGACAACTTCCGCTGCCGACGTGCGAACACCGGTCTCGACGGCAACCGGCCCGACCGCGACGGTGTACATACCAAGGATGCCATCGCTGATTTCGGTCCAGAAGTATTCACCAACTTCAACATTCCGGCCCAAAACCGCCGCCGCACTTGCGCCGGCCAATCCCGCAGACGCCGCGAAGCTGAAACTCGGCGCGACCGTGTAGGAACCGGGTGCCGTGATCAGGATCATCGTCAGAGCACCGCCAGCGACAACGAAGCGTCCTGCGGCGCCAGAACCGGCGCCGCCGGTAAACGCCAGATCGAACGTGCCGTTCGTGCCGCCGGCGCCGCCGACCAGGGCACTGAAGCCAGCCACGCCAAAGCCGATTGCGGCTACGATCGTCGGGAAGATGCCCTTGCCATACAGCGACGCGTCGCGTGCCGCCTGGGCGCCGGCCAGGTTGGCCGCCGTGGAAGCGACATCGGCGGCGGTCTGTCCGGCATTGGCAGCGGAGGCGGACGCGCTGGCGGCGGCCTGGCCAGCGCTGGCCGCGCTGGCATGCTTCAGCACCTGCGTTTCATCGCGCAGCGTCACCACCGCACCGACCACCTGCGAAATATCGGGCGGCACGAACGGGGCAATGGTGATGGCATCGCTGCCCACCACCGGCTCGTCGGCGCTGAATTCAAACACCCGGCCGGCATTGACCGACCCGATCTGGGTGTGAACCGTCGTTCCCCTCTGCAAGGTGCGGGCGGTGCGGGCGTCGGCGGCGCGGAACCACTCGCCTTCGCTCACCGTGTAGATGCCGTTCTGCGTCGGGTCGGCCTGGTCCTTGACCAGCACGCGGTCGCCGACCTCAGCCGGCACGCCGTCGATGGTCTGCAGGCGATGCAGCAGGATGCCGGCCGTGGTCGCCAGGCGCACGGGTTCGCGTTCGCCGGTCAGAAGTCGAACGGCGGCAGTTGCGGGTCGGGCCATCAGGCTTGCTCCATAAAAAAAGCCCCGCGAAGCGAGGCTTGACAGTGCTATGATTCCAGCGCGGCGGGACCGGCCTATGGCACATCGGCGACTAGCCGCCGCGGGTGCGGAGCAGACCCTGAGATCCATTCCGTGACATCGGAGCGCTGCTGCGGTGCAGAACCTTTGATCGCGGAGGGACAGCGCCCGCCCCCTCTGTCCTGCCGGACATCTCCCCCACAAGGAGGGAGATTGGCCTTCATCACTGATTTCGCCAACCACCAGCCTTGCAAAAAAGACGCTGTCCGCGAAGCTGCCGATCTCCCCCCAAGTGGGGGAGATGTCCGGCAGGACAGAGGGGGGCGCGCAGGATCGCTACGGAGCGCTTTTATCCTGAACCGCCGCAGCGACCTACGGCAATCCGCCGACGCGCTTGCCAACGCGCCTGCTTGTCCCGGCGATTGTCAGTCCCAACGCGATGCCGGCGCAGTCGGCAACCCAGTCGAGCCCATCCAGGTCGCGCCCGATCAGTTGCGCGCCCTGAAGCACCTCGATCGCCGCGCCGGTAAAGGCGAGGAGAACAATCAGCCTTGTCCTGTGTTCCGGCCAGCCGAGGCTTCCCAGGGCCGCCAGCACGGCGAAGGCGATGGCGTGCTGCAGCTTGTCGTCGTGAAGGGTGACGGCCGTGCCGAGATCCGGCAAGAACCGCGCCGGCAGAAGCGTGAGCAGGAGAACGCCGGCCAACGTGATCGGAAAAACGATCCTTGCCAGCATCGGAAAAGAATCTAGGCGCAACAAGGTAGGCAGTCCTTCATCTGAGAAGCCTGGATGGGCGAGGTGGATTTGCCAATGATCGCATCAGCGCTTGGGAATTTCAAATCCAGAACCACAAGTCTGTGTTGTAAGAAAGGCCGCCGTCGCTCTTATCGCCTTGGAAACGACCCCATGCCTGTGAGGGGGTTTAGGTTCCCATAAAAAAGCCCACTAACATGAGGAAGCCATTAAAGATGCCGGCGGGCCAACGGCAACGCAACAGACCAGGTAACAAGAAGAACCTGGCCAGGTCGCCGGTGCCGACATCAGTTTTGCGTCGCCGAGACGCCGGCCAGCCGGGCGAGCGCAACCCTGTCGTCGGGCGTCAGATCAGCAAGGCGGTCGTCGCCCAAAGCGGGCCCATTCGGGTTTTTCGCCGACAGATCAGTGCCTTCAGCGCCTGTGGTTTCACCGCCACCGGCCTGCGCGGCCGGCGCAGCACCCAGCATTTCGGCAGCGCGCTTCGGGTCCTTGGCGAGCATCGCCTGGGCGAGCGCCTTTGCCGTGTTGCTGCGCCAGCCGGTTTCGGCCAGCTGCCGGGCGACCGGGTTGCCCATCTTGGCGATGAAGTCGAACCCACTCTGCCTGATCGCCTCGAACGTCGCGGTGTCGTCCGGGTCGCTCTGCGCGATGGCATTGAGCTCCGTAGCTTGCGCCTTGGACCATTCGGCCTGCTCATAGTCCTGGCGGCGCGCATATTGCTGTGCGGCCATGCGCGCCGACCCGGCCAATCTCATCGCCTCTTTTTGCCTGATGAAGCTGGCGCGTTCACTTTCCGGCATTTTTGGCACGGTGCTGTCGAAGATCTTGTCGAACAGGCCGGGCTTGACGACACCGTTGCGTGCCTGGCCATACATGGCGTCGTGCAGGCCGCGGCCGTCGGCCGGCGCATTCTGGATCGCTTCTTTCTCGGCCTGGGCGATCTGTCCGTTCAGCTCGCGGCCGATGACCTCGGCGTCGAACGCGTCCTGCTGCTGCTTCTGCTGGCGGAAACGCTCGGCGACGGCCGCGAACTCGTCGCCAAAGCCCTGCATGGCGGCGCCGACCGGCGAGCTGTCGGGATAGGAAACCACGCTGCCGCTGTCGAGCCGGCGCTGGGCGAGCTGGAGGGGGATGGTCGCCATCAGTAAAGCCCTCCGCCCGGCGCCGGCGGAAAGGCGCTGTTGCCGAACGTCACCGCTTTCTTCGGGTCGTACAGCCCGGAAAGGCCGGACACGAGATTGCCGCCGGCCCTGAAGATCGAGGCAGCCGCCGCCTGCCTGCCGGAAAAGCGCGAGATCGCGGCCTGCGTGGCGAAATTGTTCTGGCGCAGCTGCGAGCCGTACTGGATCGCCTTGATGTCGAGCTGGCCCTGCCTTGCATTGGCGGCGAGCACCTCGCTCGGTGAGCCTGACAGGGCGACACCCGAGGCGCCGGCCCGGGCGCGCGCCTGCGACAGCAACAGATCCTGCTTGTGGCGCTCCTGGGCCTGCTCGAAGGCGGCGGCTTGCGCGTCGGCCTGCGCCTGCTGCTCATAGGCTCTGGCCTGATAGTCGGCCATCTGCCGCGACTGCTGGCCTTCGACCAGCGCGCCGCCGACCGAGAGAGCCGTGCCGATAAGGGCAAGCGTGCACATGGTCAGCCGCGGCCCCGGCCACGCAGCGAATATCGACCCGCGATGCCTCCGACCGGCGCGCCAAGCGCCGGTCGCGGGTCGAGCGCACCGCCTGGGCTGAGCAGCGACAGAAGCAGTCTGTCGGCCTGGATCGCTGCCGCGCTGAGACGAGCCGGAGCTGTCGCTCGCCGCCCGGTCACGGCGGCGCGCCGGACGGCGGTCGGGTTGATTTTCAGGTTGGCGACGCCGGCGGCGTCGAGCTGGCTGTTGACGGTGGCGACGGCACCGCGCAAGGCATCGGCGTCGAACAATTGCTGGCGCAGCTGCTCGACCAGCCAGTGGGCCATGCGCCAGCGCTCGTCGAGGGAAGCGGCGTTTGCCCTGATCTCGTCGGCAAGTGCTGCGATGTCGACGCAGTCTTCGCTTTGCGCGGCGGCACGGCGCTCGTTCGCCGCCTCACGGGTTTTTTCCAGCAGCGCAACGACGGCGTTGGCCTCGGAGAGCGCAATGCGCGCCGCCGCCAGGTCGCCACGGCCGAACATCGCACGACCCTTGGCCTTTTCCAGTTCCTGTTTGCGGGCGGCAGCAGTTTTGAGGTCGCTGTCGAGCAAGGCGATGACGGCAGCAAAATCGGCAGCCGTCCGCGCCCTGCCGAGAGCTTCGGCACGCGGGGATGGGGTCATCGAAGCGGGGTCCTTTTAAGGGAGTGATGGAAGGGCTGAGCGCGCAATCTCCCCCCTTGAGGGGGAGATCGGCAGTTTGAACTACGCCTCACTGTCGAACACCGGCGTGAACGCGCGGATGGTGCACGGTGTCGGGTTGGTATGGCGGATTCTCACCCGCCCCTGCCCTTCCCAACTATCGTCGATCGGCACTTCCACATTCCCGGTGAAAAGGTTGGCCGAACTGTCAGGGGTCACGACAGAGGGAATACGAACCGGCTCCCACCGCCCACGCTGCATGGAAGTAATCTCCAGCCCGGTCGTATCCGTCTCGAACAGCGACAGAATGACCTTGGCGACTTTCTTGCGCCGCCCAACGATCGAGCCATCCCTGCCGCCGACATCGAGTTCCAGCGTGTCGGCGCCCGCCTCATACGGCAGGCCCACCTGCCATTTGGCGGCAGTCGCACCACCAGGCAAGGAAACCGCCCCAGTAGCCACGACAAGGCCCTTGTAGACCACGCCATCCGCCAGGGCATCGACCGTCTCGCCGTTGAGATGATCGAGCCCTGTGACCGTTCCTGTAGCCACACCGCTGTAGGTCAGACCGCTATCGACCTCAAATGCGTCGGCAATCTCGCCATATTCGAACGGCGCCGACTTGATTTCGATAGTACGCCTGGTGGCGCCGCCGATGGTGCGCTTGACGATCAGCCACAGATCGTCATTGCCGTCCTGCCCCGGCGTCACCACGGCGCTCTCGACCACTCCCCATGCTGAATCTGAGAAGGCGGAACCGGAGAAATACCCGGCGATGCGATGCCGGTGCATGCCGCGGACTTCCTGCGAAGGCTGGTGCGTGTATCCCCCCAACTCGCCATTATCGAGCGGGAACCACAGCAGCGGGTCGGGATCGGTCTGGAATGCCAGTTCGACGACACCCTGCTTCGGGATATGCTCGGAAACCTGCCCGACATCCTCCGAGGTGAATTTGCCGGTCGCGCTCTGGGTCAGTTCTGCAATCGATTTGCGCGACCTGGTGACGAACAGGAACGATTGCCCGGCGTCGACAGGGCGCAGCGGCGCGCAGCCAGAGGTGCGGGAGCGGCGGTTCTTGAACGATGACGGCGTCAGCGCTTCGTCGATGCCCGAGCCCGACAGCGCCCGGATGCCGCCAAGGGTGCCAATGATCAGCGCCCCGTCGGATTCCGCAATCCAGGTGATATCGTTGGCCTGGCCGCCGCCGGCCTGGACGAATTCAAGCGCGTCGTCGTCCTTTTCGCCGGTGGCGAAATTCTCGAAATCGCCGGTTGCCGAGGCATAGACCGAGAATTTGCGGCTGAAGGCCAGACGCTCCTCGTACAGCGAACCGCTCTGGACATATTTGCCGGGAACGAAGGTGCCGAGGCGCCAGCGGGCGATCGGGCTGAGATTGGGCAGCGCATGCCCATACAGCCTGACCTTGACCACGGTCGCGCTGCTGCGGCTGGTGATGCGCGCCCAGCGCCAGACGGCATCCGAGCCGAGCAAGCGAATGGTCCGGCCGACATCGCTGGTCTGGAAACCCGTCCCGTCATTGATGCCGGCGATCGAGGACGCCGTGAGATCGAATGGCGTCTGTGTATCGCCATCCTCATGCCAGCCCATCTCGGCTATGTCCATGTTGTCGTCGCCTTCGGATCCGTTGAGCACTATCCGATAGGACTGATAGGCGGTCTCGTTCTGGAACTCATAAAACCGCACCTCGCCGCGCGACCAGCCGCTTTCCGCCGTCCGGCTGTCAAGCGAGATCCAGTTGGTGCCATCGAAGCCCTGGAAATCCCATGACACCGGTGCTCTGGAGCCGCCGTTCGCCCTAGTCTGTATCCAGTAAGCGTCGCACACCTTTGTCACGGTGCCTGCAAAATCATAGGACACGTCGCCGGTGGTCGTACCGAACGTTATGACTGTCTTGTTGTCACGGTCGAACGCGAGATATGCGGTGCCGGCGCTGGATGCAGCGGTGCCGGTTGGCAGCGTATTGCTGGTCATCGCCGGATGAACGGCGCCTGTCTCGGCCGGCGTCAGCGTGGTCGCGCTTGTGTTGATGTCGTCATAGGGGCCGTCGAGAAAGACGAACTCGGCCAGCGTCCATGTGGTATGCGCCGTGCGGGTGAGAACGTGCGGCAGGTAATCCTTATGGACAATCCACATCTGGTCGGCGGACTGGACGAATTGCAGGTCGAACAGGTCAGCCTCCAGGTATGGCGTCACCACTTCAACCACCCCGACGCGGGCGCCATAGGCATGGACGCGGATGTAGAGATCGCCGAATTCGAGCGCATAGGCCTGGTTCGCCGAAAAGATGAACGGGATCAGCCGCGTCGCTTTGGAAGAATCCCTCACCTCGGCGCTGAAATAGGTGCCGCCGCGCTTGCGGATGCCACCATGGGGAAGCGTCAAAAAGTTTTCGCAGCGGGAGAGCGCGGCCCTGTATAGGTCGAGCGAGGCGCGAGCGTGCAATCGCGGTGAGATTTCGCCACGGACGAAGGTGTCCTGGATGGGATAGAGCATCGTCATCAGGCGCGCCGGAACCGGTTGTCGCCGCGCTGGACCGCCCAGGACGACGTTGAAAACCTGCCGCCACGCTGGATCGCGTTGGCGTGGAAAGCCGCGTCCAGCGCCGCGCTATAGGCACCGCGGGCGATATCAATCATGCCCGCCTTGTGGGTCAGCGGATGCGCGATCTTGACGGCAAGCGCTGCAACCAGCACTTCGGTGAACGTCGCGTCCCAGTCGTTCGGATCGGTAAGGTTGGCGATATAGCGGATGATCAGCGGCCCCGATCGGTCGGAATAGATCAAGCCGGCTTCCTGGCGCCACGCGATCGGCACGCCATCCGGCTCGCCATTGTGGGTCAGCGGCAAAGGCCGCAGGCAGTCCACGGGCAATTCATAGGCAAAGTTCAGCGTGCCCGCGCCGCTGCCGGTATCGGACCCGGCGACGGCGGCCGCCAGGATTGCGAACACCCAAGCATGTTTTATCAGCTCCGCCTCGCGGGTCAGGTCGAAATGCAGGTTGAGCAAGCGGGCCGGTTTGACATCCTGATCAAGGCTGTCGACCGGCGCCTCGTCGAAGACGGCAAGCGCCATGTTGGCAATGTCGAGCGGGGTGACGGCCATGGTTTTAGGCCTCCGTCTGTTTGGATCGGGAAAAGCAGGCATGGTGGGGTGGATTGTGGGGAAGGTCGCGTTCCGTCGCGCCCCCTCTGCCCTGCGGGCATCTCCCCCACGAGGGGGGAGATTGGATGTCGCGTTGGCTTTCGCCAATCGCCAACATTGAAGAAAGGGCGTTGTCGGTGAATCTGCGATCTCCCCCCAAGTGGGGGAGATGCCAAATTTTGGCAAAGAGGGCAGGACAGAGGGGGGGCCAAGGAATGCAACCGCTGGAAAACTGCCAGCGTGCGTCACGTGATATTATTTCACAGCATCGCCGCGCAACGCGGCGATCACATCCTGCGGCGTCAGCCGAAGTGTGCGCTCGTCGGCCGCCCGCGCGACTTGGCAAAGGCGCTTGCTGGCAACCTTTCGGCGCCTCTCGCCATTGCCAAACCGCGCTCAAGCGCATCCTCGAGGCTCGTCGTGTAGTAGGCGGTGTTTTCCAGACCGCTGAAGAAGTTGATGCGGTGAAGTTCGCCCTTTTTGCTTATGACAATGCCGGCTTTTCGAAGCACATCCTGAACTGCCTTGTAGGTCATATTCATGGTTACCCTCCATTGCAAAGACATGGCAGCATCGCCCGCCTGTGTAACCGTTTGGTGGCGGCGATTGATCAATGTGCAACAACAACAATTCTGGGGCAGCACCGCGCGTGATTTTGGGATTCGCCACATCGGCCGACCCGGTGTCCAGAAGGGGCGGGACTCTGACGCCCCGCCCCTTCTGGACCGCTCAGGCTTCGGTCGTCTTCAGCGCAATGAACGTCATGTGCTTGACGCTCGACGCCGTGCGGTCCCAGTTCGCCGCCAGTGCCAACTCGGCATCGGTGGCGAATTCGCCCGCCGTCGACGCATCGAGGAAGCGGGTGCCGGGGACATGCGGGACGAAATGCCGGCGGGCGACCATTTCGGTGACGCCGCCGCCATGGCCCTGGCGCGGCTTGCGGTCGAACTCCAGCGGCCCGCCCTCGGTATTGACCGGCAGCTCGTTCCACAAGATTGCCTTGTCCTTGAACATGAACGCCGTGTAGACGCCCGTGGCGACCGGGATGTCGTCGTCGATGACCGCCCGCAGCCCCATATAATAGGGGATCAGCGGCCCGCCCTGCTCGGACGGCGGCACATAGTCGATGAGGTCGGCGAGCTTCAGCGCCTTCATCTGCTTGGAGTGCATCCAGATCGTCTTGAACTTGTCGGCGCGGTCGCCCATCAGATAGGCGGCCTCGATGATGTCGGTGTCGACGATGGACGCGCCGGTGATGCGGACGAGGTCGCCGGCATCATTGGCGACGTTGTCGGCCAGCACGCCTTTCAGTATACCGAGCAGCGTCAGCTTGTTGGCGCGCTGCCAGTAGTCGGTCTGGCGGCGCACGATAAGCTTCTGCGGGTCGTCGCCGGCCAGGATCGAGGTCAGGTCCGGAATGCCCCAGGCCTGGGCGCGGACGTTGCGGGCGGCGACCTCGCGGCGCGCGCCGATCTTCTTCATCTCGATCGAGTCGGCCGGATCGTCATTTACCGGCTCGGACGGATCGTTGCCGAGATCCTTCCAGCCTGGCATGTCGACGGAACGCCCGCCCATGGAGAGCTTGGAGGCGATGGCCGGGTTGGAAAACAGGATCCCGGCCTGGTAGATCTCGAGCGACTGGACGTGCTCCTCGAACGAGTATTGCGCATAGACGGACGGAACGATCGCGTCCGCGATGCGGGTATAGGCGTCTGCCATTTTTTGTCTTCCTTCAGGTTGATCGACTGCAAATCCCTCGGGCCGGATGAGGGGGCATCCGGATGCGGTTGCCCTGTTTCAAAGGGGGTTGTTTTGTATCCACAGATCGGGGTTTTCGCCGGCCTCGCGTGCCAGCCGCCGGGCGCGGACGGGGTCGCTTCTGACGAGGGCCGAGATATCGGTCAGGTTGCGTTCGCCGGCGGCGTTGCGCTTGAACGGATTGCCTCCGCTCAAGGGCGCGCCGCCGTCGATCGTGTCTTCCCTGAACATCGCCTCGCCGACCGCGTGGAACGCCTTGGCGATCTGCGGATCGGTCAAGGCGCCGTCAGGCAGGAGGATGCCCTTCGCCTTGTAGGCATCGACCAGGCCGAGCTTCTTCATCGCCCGGTTGGCGACCTCCAGTCGCTGGCGAAAGCCGTCGCTGTCGGTCGGTCCCCAGTCCCGGACCAGGTCGTCGTGAGTGGCCTCGACCGAACGGGCAGCGGCGATCTGCTGCGCCTTGGCCTGTTCGGCCATGTAGCCGACGAAGCGGTCGTGATAGGCCTGCGCCACCTTTGGCGTGGCGCCGGCCTCGACCGCCCACGCCTTTGACGCGTTGGCGAGTTCGTCCGAATAGGCGAAGTTTTCGGGGAGCCCGTCGGGGCGCCTGTACTCAACCTTGTCGGGCGATGTCAGCGGGCGCATCGCCTCAGGCAGCCGGGCATGGAACCTGTCCCAGTCTTCCGCAGCTGCATCCGCTGCCGGAATGCGCAGGCTTTCGCCCTGCTGCCGTTCCAGCTCGGCATAGGATGTGAGAACCCGGTCGAGGCTTTCAGGCTTGGTCCAGCCCTTGGTTTCAGCGAGCTTGCGGTTGCCTTCGGAAAGACCGTCAAACCAGCTCTTGCCGGCCGGCGGGGCGGACCCGTTGTCCCCGGCGGCCGGTGGCCCTGCAAGGTTGCCCGCCGGTGGCGACGCCACCACGGACCCGGCGTCTGCCAGATCTGTCATGAGAAAGATTCCTTCTTGTTGTTTGCAAATGGAAACGAGTACTGGCCAGTTCAGCCGGGCGTGTTATTGGATCGTTGAGGGATCGGCTGGACCCGGCGGAATCGTTGCGGCCGCAGCCTGATTCTTTTCGACAGAACCTGGCCCTATCGTCTTGTTCGAGTACGATCTTTCAGAACCGGAGGCACGCACCGTCAAGACGAAAGAAACCATGTCGCATTTCGTGACAAGCGGTTGCCGCGGTTCCGCCGCAATGCAACCGCACTTGGCAAACACTTGGCAAAACCAGCCAGTGTATTAGTTCATAGGCTTCAACGGAGTATCAGACGATGACCATGTACAAAGCCATTGCCGCCCTTCTTGTGACTGCCGCACTGGCAGGATGTGCACAGACCGAAGGCCAGCAAAGAGCCACCACGGGGGCCCTGGTCGGCGGCGCTGGCGGCGCTCTCGTCGGTCAGGCCCTGGGCCGCGACACCAAGAGCACGGTTATCGGCGCAGCCAGCGGCGCCCTGCTGGGGGCGGTCGTCGGCAGCGCAACGACGCCACAGCGGCGCGGCGAACAGCTTTGCCGCTATCAGGACCGCTACGGCCGCATCTACACCGCCCGTTGCGACGACCGCTACTACCGCGGCGATTATTGAGACGTAGCCCCGGCGCTGGTCTTCCCTTCTCCCCTTGTGGGAGAAGGTGGCCGCCCACGGGTCTTGCCTCCGGCAAGCCCGAAGACAGGCTCCGCGGCCGGATGAGGGGTGTTCCAGGGAACACCAACGCCTCATTTCTTCCAGCACCCTGCCATGAAAGTAACTTCAAACTCTGTTTCATTTCAATCAGATAGCGGCTTGGGCCAAGGGCTCGATTCTAAAGCCAATATACCAGAGAAAGCGGCCCGCGCACCTTTCATCTACGATGGCGCCCGGCGCCGGGCGATGTGTCTCATCCGTCTCGGCGCTAAACCGCCGATCCACCTTCTCCCACAAGGGGAGAAGGTGTCACCAACGCCGGTGCCTTACCCCTACCTCCCCTCCAGCCGCGCCGCCTTCTCCAGCGCCGCCAGTTGCGCTTCGTCCAGTGTCAAAAACCCCATGATGTGCTGCACCACTTCGGCGCGCGCGTTGCTCAGCGCGCTGTGCAGCTCGAAGCCGTTCGGCGTCCTGGTCTTGGCCAGCCACTCGCCATAGGACGGGCGGCGGTAATAGCCGGTCGCCGCCGTCAGGTCGGCCAGCACCATCTCGCCGTCCTGGCCCGAGAACACCCTGAGATAGGCCCTGGTCAGCGCATCCTGCGCCTTGGCCGGGCCGCCGGCCTGGCGCGAATGGACGAAGCGTTTGCCGCTCATGCGCCGCCCTCGCCGCCCTGCGGCATCAGCCCGCTGAGACTGTCGAGCAGGCCGCTGTCGCGCGCCTGGACCGCCGCCGGCACGGCATCCCTGGCAACCTTGCCGGCGGCGGCGATCGCCGCCATGCCGGCCTGCGCTTGTTGCGCCCTGGCTCGGGCATCGCGAATATCAGCCACCTCGTCCTGGCGGCGAAAGATGCGCTGCGGGCTGCGGCCGGCGCTCTGCACGATCTTCAGCGCCTCGTCACCGTCGATATTGTCCATGACGCCGGGGTCGAACTGCGCCATCTGCATGGCCGTGGTCACCACCTGGATGGTGTCGCGCGCCTCGGCCGAGCGGCGCAGCACGTCGAGCGGGCCGGTGAAGGTCGGCCGCACAGCCTTGCCGGCAAGGCTCGCCGGCGGCAGGAACCGGCTGTCTTCCTCATACAATCCCTTGTCCTCGAGGATACCGAGCTCGCGGTCGAGATTGGCGGCAAAGCCGGCCTGGATGATCGAGCCGGAGGGCCCGAGCAGCGCGCCCTTCTCCTCCTGCCGGATCAAGGCCTCGGTGGCCGTCATCTGCGGGTTCTGCACCAGTGTCTGGAACAGGTTGACGAACATCATGTCGCGGATCTCCTCGGCCCGGCTTTCCGCGTAGTCGAATGCATAGGTCGGGTTCTGGCCCACAGCGATCGGCGCAATCAGCGGCCGGCCATTGTCGTCGATCAGGCCGGGATAGTTCTCGCCGGGATTGAGCACCGGCACATAGTCGAGCCGCGCCTTCGACGCGGTCGCCGGATCGGTGATCTGCTGCAGCGCCCTGAGGCCCGAGCGGCGCACGGCATTTTCCTCGCGCACCGTGGTCAGCGCCTCGATGGTCGGCGAGATGCCATAGGGGTCGCCCTCATGGCGGCGCCAGTTGAAGCAGGACACTGGGAAGGAGCGGAAACCGCTCTCCCTGACGATGACCTCCTCGTCCTCGACGACGTGATAGGAGGCGAAGGCCGTGTCGAGATACTGGTAGGTGCCGGAGAGCCGGTACATCTTGCGCTCGTCGCGCGGCTGGATGCACTGGATCAGCGAGATCTTGGTCTCGCATCTGGCCGGGTCGTCGACCAGCATCTTGATCCGCGCCGGCAGCTTGTCATAGCCGAGCAGCTGCGCCGCCTGCCGTGCGGTGCGCTCATAGCGGCGGTGAAAAATGTCGACCTGGCCCCAGCGGTTGCGGCAGAGATAGCCCTCGACCACCGGGATCGAGGCATAGCGGATCAGCGTGCCGCCAAAGCCCTCCTCGGCGTAGAGATAGGCCGGGCCATAGCGCACGACGTTGCGCAGGCAGGCCTGCGTCGCCGGCACGAAATTCGAATTGGCGGAATAGCGCAGCGCAAACAGGAAATCGCGAAGCGCCTCCGCCCATTCCTTCTCCTCCTCGCTCTCCTCGTCGTTCACGGCGGCGGTCGACAGCCCGTGCCATTTCTCCGACTGCGGGATGATCAGGCTTTCCAGCCCGGCGGCCAGCCGGTTGGCGGCCGAGTTGATGGTGTTGGCGTAGACACGGGCGCCGCGCCGCTCGTGCCGCTCGGCCTGCGGTTCCGCGCCCCGGCGCCCACTCCAGACATCGGGCGCGTCGGGGTCGCAGAATTCCGACACCGCCTCCCAGACAGCCTCATACTGGCTGCGCTCGCTCTCCAGTTCCGCCTGTCGCGACAGGATATCGTGGGCACGGGAATCGCTCGCCATGGCATTTCCTTGTTCTGATGTATCAGCTTGTTCGAAGCCCAGATATTGCCAAGGCCAGGTCGAATTTTGTTCGCTTTTGCGATGTTCAAGGGGCGCGGGGCGGCGACTCAAGGAGATCGATTTGATAATGACGGAAAGCCTACCCGGCGCCCTGAAGAGGCGAAGCAAGCAGGTTGCAAAGCGGCTGATCGGCTACGATTCCCGCAACTGGCTGCGCATCAGGCAGATCGAGGCGTTCACCGCGTTTCTTGAGGCCGACGGCCGCAAATCCTCAGACGTGATCGAGATCTCGCCCGGCTGGAACCGCCACTGGAAGACGATATGCTCGAACTACACCTCCGTCGATTTCCCTGATTTCGACATCTGCAAGGACCGCACCGACCGGCAATATTCCGTCGTCATCGCCGACCAGGTGCTGGAGCATGTGCAGCGCCCGTTTGCCGCGGCACAGAATATCCACGCCATGACCCGGCCGGGCGGCTGGGCGATGGTGGCGGCGCCGTTCCTGTTCAGGGTGCATGCCAGGCCGCACGACTACAACCGCTGGACCGCCGCCGGCCTCAAGCAGGTCCTGGTCGAGGGCGGCTTCCCCCAGGCAAACATTGAAGTGTTCAGCTGGGGCAACAAAGCCTGCGCAAAAGCCCATATCGGCGGGCCGGTGCGCGCCTACGGCCTATGGCGCGACCTCAGCAACGACGAGGAATATCCGCTGATGGTCTGGGCCTTCGCGCGCAAGCCGGGGTGAGAACGCGCAGAGTTCGACGCCGGTGCTTGAATACCCCCCTCTGTCCTGCCGGACATCTCCCCCTCAAGGGGGGAGATTGGATGTCACCTCGGCTTTCGCCAACCACCAACGCTGGAAGGCCGGCGGGACGCAGAAGCTGCCAATCTCCCCCCTTGAGGGGAAGATGTCCGGCAGGACAGAGGGGGGTGCTGCTAGACGCTACCCTCCTCCCCACATCAAATCCCCAGCAGCACGCGGCGCTGGCCGCTGAGTTCGCTCGGCGACAGATCGGTCTTGACCGTGCCGGCGGTGCCCTGGCGCTGCTCGAGCTCAGCCCGGAGCGCTGTTTCGCGCGCCTGCACGTCCTTGTCGGCAATGGTCGGTGTCGGTGGCAGCGGCTTCAGCGCCGGCGGCTTTTGAAAAAGGCACATGGTTCCAGCTTTCTCCAAAGTCAGACGACCCAAAGTCAGACGACCTTGTCCAGTCGTAGAGCAAAAAAACTTCGCCGTTGCGGCCGTAACCCGGCAGGCGGCAGCGTTGCGTGGCGCCAAGCCGGGCCAGCCAGCGCAGCGCCAGTTCATTGCTGGCCAGCGCCCGGGCCTCGACCCGCCAGGCGCCGTGCGCGGCAACCTGCGGACCCAGCACCGCGTGAAAGAACGCCGTGATCCCAGGCACGCAGCGCTTCATGCGGCGCGTGCCCCAGCTCCAGGCGATCCATAGGCCGCCGCGCTGCTCGGCGGCGCCAAAGCCGGCTTCCGGATTGCCGTTCAGCTCGGCGACATAGGCAAACCCCTGCAGCGCCGTCAGCGCCAGCAGCGCCGGCGACCATTCGTCGAACTGGCAGTCGATCTCCGTCCGGTCCTCGAGCCGCAGATTGGCGGCGATGTAGGAGAGGTCGCGCAGCGTAGCGCTGATGATGCGAACGGTCATCGCCCTCACCGGAACGCCCCCAGCGGATCGCTCTGCCCTGCCTTTCGCCGTGCCGTCTTGAACTCGGCCGGGTCGACCACTGCTTCCCTCAGCATCATCACGCCATAGCGTGTCGCCGCCATCAGATCGTCGCGCAGCTTCACCACCTGGCCGTCTTTGCGGTGGTAGAGCCGAAACTCCTCGAACCAGGGCAGAAGCGTCGAAAACACCTTGAAGCGGCCGCTCTGCATGCGGTCGAGCATCTCCATCAGCCCGGCCTCGACCGACACCGAACCGTCGGCGAATTGCGCATGGCTGGAAAGCATGTTCAGCCCATGCGCGCCATATTGCCGGGCAAGTGCCACGCCCGCACCTTCCAGCGTCTCGCGGCGGCCGTCGCGCGGCCACGCCCAGGGCAACCATTCGCCCCACGGTTTTAGGGTCAGCGCCTGCATTGCCGGCGTTTGCTGCGACGCGCGGCAGGCTTTTGCGACATAGACGACGTCGGCCTCGGTATCATATGCGAGCTCGACAGCAGCGGAAGGGTGATCCCAGCCGAAATCCAGCGCCCCGAGCCGCGGCCAGTAGCGCGGCAGCCGGAACGGCTCGCAGGCGATCAGTTCCTCCGCCACCGGAAAGATGCGGCCGGAGCCCAGCACCGGAATGCCCCTGGCCCGCGCCTCGCGCTCATGCGCCGGATAGGCCGATACGATCGCGGCGCGCTGCTGCGGCGTGTAATGCTCGGCATCGTCGATGGTCATGAAGGTGACATGGCGGGTCATTTCTTCGCCCTCGCACTTGAATCATGTTGGCAGGCGCCGGCCGTATGGTGTTGTTTGGCCAAGATTTTTCTGGGCAAGGCGGCCGCTCTCCCTTCTCCCCTTGTTGTGGGAGAAGGTGGCCCCGCCCACGGGTCTTGCCTCCGGCAAGCCCGAGGACAGGCTCCGCGAGGTCGGATGAGGGGTGTTAAAGCTTGGCAAAAACCGCACTCCGTCCAGCACCCCTCTTCCGTCTCGGCGCTGCGCGCCGATCCACCTTCTCCCACAAGGGGAGAAGGCAAGGCCGCCGCCCCCTCACCCCATCC